>PXFI01000021.1 GCA_003564295.1 Gemmatimonadota bacterium
CCTCTAGTGATAGTCTGTGACTTCGACTTCGTAGGCATCGCTCTCCTCCCACCGAAAACAGATTCGGTACTGCTCATTGATCCGTATGCTATGTTGACCTTCCCGGTCGCCCCGCAACCTCTCCAGCCGATTGCCGGGCGGGATGCTCAACTCCGGAAGGTCTTTCACCCGGTTCAGCTGATCCAGTTTGCGCCGAACCACTGGCCACAGCGCCTGTGGGCAGGCACGCCGCGCTCGGCGGCTGTCCACACCGAGAAACAAGTCTTCCGTGGCCCGATCAGCAAACGAGTTTATCACGGATTCTATTATAATACATCGCGGAACCTCCTGCTAGGACGACGATGACGATGTCTTCCCTCCTCCGCGGTGCGGTTTCAGATAACGTTCAGAAGTTGCCGGCGCGGCGCTCCTGCGCCGTGCTCCCTGGAGCGAGCGCAGCGAGCGCAGGCGGCAACTCTCTTGTTAGAGGAAGTGGCAGCCTTTCCGCTCACCTGCCATTGACTCTGGTCCGGCGGCGTCCATCCCGAACGCGTCTAGGAGCTATTCCGGCCATGGTTCTGTGAATTCAAACCGCATCACTTCCCCGATGATTCCGAAATCGTCTCGGTCTAGCGTAACCAGGGTTGCTCCGACCTCCCGGCAGGAAGCAGCCAGCACGCAATCGTTGAGGAATGATCGCTTGAAGCCCCCTGGACTCATCAGCTTTCGCTGCACGAGCTGGGACAGAATGCGTCCCGCAGCCTTCCAAGCCGCAAAGCTGGGAGTGAGCACTCTTCCCCGCCTCTCAAAGGGTTGGATGAGACTGTCCTCAACGAGCTTTTCCCGTCTTCGATCAATGGCACCGGCTAGTAACTCCTGCGCCACCACCGCGTGGAAATGGATGAAAGGGAGATAGACTGTGGAGAAGCGTTCGAGCTCTTCAGCCCACGCCAAGTCCCGGTCGGCAGCCACGTAGAGATTCGTGTCGATCACATACCGGGACATTCACGCCTCTTCGGCGTAGATGTCACGAAGGCTCCCAGAGCCGGCGATACGACGGATCCCCTCTGCCACCTCCTTGCGGAACGTGACCAGTTCCAGTGCCTGCTCCACGGTCTCGGTCTCCGTCTTGGTTCCGAGCACTCGACGAGCTCGGTCGATGAGATCCTGGCGAAGACGCATGTTCTTGCGAACGACCTTCGTATCTCTGGGCATCGATTCCTCCTGCCGACTGTACAAATATAAAATACATACGTACCGTCAGGATTTCAATCTCTCGGTCTCGTCGCCCCCTTGTTCTCCGCCATTTCCTCTAACGTCTCAGAAGTTGCTGAAGCGGCCTCAACCTACCCCTTCCCAGGTACTTCCTTAGTCCCGACTGAAATCGAGCTCCAAGGTACCAAACGGTCGGGGCCGGTTGGGACGGAGGCCGCCGCAGGCGGCCGGAGCCAGCAACTTCTTTGTTATGTGGAGGAAGCGTGGCAGCCTTTGCCTGGCCGGGCCCTGAACCTGTCATGCCCGTCTACATTCCTGACTCAGGGCCCCGGCCTTTCAGCAAGACCTTCCATCTCGCTCCCCGACCACGGCCATGGACCTCCACTCTCCCCTCATCTCGAAGACGGCGCAACACGTGACGGATCATGTCCCGACTTACCCCTGGACAATCGTCCTCTATCTCGGAGATAGCGAAAGGCCGAACGCGGCGGTTCACCGCAGCTTCAATTAGTGCCGTCTTAGAACCCCGGGCAGTCATAAGCCGCCCAGCCCGCTCCCGGAACTCGCCGTAGGCTCGAAGGAGGACTCCCCAGAAGTATTCCAGCCAGGGGAAAGGGTCGTGTTGGCCCTCATGCCATCCTCCTGAACTCGCTTCGAGGGCACCGTAGTATGTATCCCGGCTGTCTTCGATGACCCGCTCAAGACTGATGTACCGCCCAACCGTGTACCCAGATCGGTACAGCAGCAGCAGGGTAAGGAGTCGGGCCGTGCGTCCATTACCGTCAGCGAATGGATGAATACAGAGGAAGTCCAGGATTGACAGCGGGACAGTCAGCAACGGCTCCCGCTGCTCATCGGAAGCTCGGTCCCACAGACTCATGAGGGCCTGCATTGCGCCCGGTGTGGCGACTGGGCTTACTGGCCGGAACCGGACTCGGGTGATCGATCCATCCGGAGCTCGCTCCACGATATCGTTCTGGGTGGCCTTCCATCGACCACCACTCCCAGGCTGATAACGGTACAGCATCGCATGAAGCTGCTGGATCACGTTCGAGCTGAAGGGCATGTGGGTTGCCGAGTCATGTATGAGGGCCAGCGCATCGCGATACCCCGCGATCTCCTGCTCTGAGCGATCCGCCGGAGCTGCGTCGCGAAGGACTACAGCTCGAAGTCGATCAGGCGCCGCTATCACGCCCTCCAGCCGATTCGATGATTCTGTCGACTCCACCATGGCGACTTTGCGCAACGTCTCCAGCGCTTCAGGAACCTGCCGGCTGAAGAGTTCCTGCTCCCCCCGGTGCTCTCCCAAGGCACGCAGGGTCGAACCGTGGGAAGGGGTCAGGGCTATGCGATCAAGGAATACGGGATCCAGAGACTTCATTCCGAACCAGCTTCTTTCGGGCGAATAGGGGTAACAACTCGGTCATTGGGGGTAATGATACCCACACCGTTACCTCTATACAACCTTGACCAAATGCGCGACAAGCCCCGCACTTCAGGGCGGGGAAGGATAGCGCGGGCGGCGAAGCCGCCCTGCCGTTCAGTCCGGCGCGCGCTGCTGTTCGATGTACTGGCGAATCACCGTGA
>PXFI01000071.1 GCA_003564295.1 Gemmatimonadota bacterium
CGGGACTGTATGGCGCTGGCGGCCCAGCATCCGGGAAAGGGAGAGGGGGTGAGGATGGAGGCTCTTGGGATGGACCGTCCGGTCCCGGTGCCGGGGGATCCGGATCTCCTGCACCGGGCCGTGTTCAACCTGATCCTGAACGCGGTGCAGTTCGCCGGCCCATCTGGGCTTGTCCGGGTAGAGGTCCAGGGCCGGAACGAATGCCGGGGCGACGGCACGGGTGTCGCGGATCCGGTCTGCCTGAAGGTCTCGGACTCGGGGCCCGGGGTGGAGCCCGACGAGGTGTCCCGCATCTTCGATCCCTTCTATACCCGGCGTCCCGGCGGAAGCGGATTGGGCCTTTCCCTGGTGCACCGGGCCGTGGAGGCCCATCAGGGAGCGGTCCTGGTGGGCCGGGCCCCCCAGGGGGGAGCCGAGTTCAGCGTCTACCTGCCGGCCACGTCTATGGGAGGAAGGGTGATGGAGGAGGAGAGTTCGTGAGGGAGAATCGGTGGAAGGGGAAGGCGGGCACCTCCGACCCGGGGAGCCCGGGAGGGGTGGATTTCAAGGGAGTCGGAAGGCCATGATCCGAAATGCGCTGAAAGTCCTTCTGGTGGACGACGAGATGGGGATCCTGGACACCCTCAGGATCCTCTTCCGTGGGGAGGGCTACCAGGTGGTGACGGCCCTGGGGGGTGAGGAGGCCCTGGAGATCATCTCCAGGGAGAAGCCCGACCTGGTGGTCACGGACATCCGGATGCCCGGCACCACGGGGCTGGAGGTCCTTTCCAGGACCAGGGAGGTGGATCCGGAGATCCCCGTGATCCTCATGACGGCCCAGGCCTCCCTCCAATCCGCCGTCCGGGCCGTGAACGAGGGGGCCTTCTACTACCTCCAGAAGCCCTTCGCCAACGACGAGCTCCTGGCCATCTGTAGCCGGGCTCTGGAGGCCCGGACGCTGAAGGCCGAGAACCGGAAGCTCCGGAAGGAGATCAAGCGGCGGGAGAAGGGCTCCGGGGCCCGCCCCATCGGCAAGAGCAGGGGGTTCCTTGAGGTCCTGGAGCTGGCCGAGACGGTGGCTTCCACCGACTCCACCATCCTCCTGAGCGGAGAGAGCGGCACGGGCAAGGAGGTCCTGGCCCGCTACATCCACGAGCTGTCCACCCGCTCCGAGGGCCCCTTCTTTTCCATCAACTGCGGCGCCCTCCCGGAGAGCCTTCTGGAGAGCGAGCTCTTTGGTCACGTGAAGGGGTCCTTCACCGGGGCGGTGAGGGACAAGGAGGGACTCCTGGTGGCGGCCAAGGCCGGGACCTTCTTCCTGGACGAGATCGGGGAGATGAGCCCCGCCACCCAGGTGAAGCTTCTCAGGGCCCTCCAGGAGCGGGAGGTGATCCCCGTGGGCTCCACCGAAGCGGTGCCCATGGACGCCCGGGTCATCGCCGCCACCAACCGGGACCTGGAGGAGGAGATCCGCCGGGGCTCCTTCCGGAGCGACCTCTATTACCGCCTGAACGTCATCGCCCTCCACTTGCCGCCCCTGAGGGAGCGGCGGGAGGACATCCCCATCCTGGCCCGTCATTTCCTGGGGAAGGTGGCGGCCGGGGCGTCGGGTGCCGGGATGGCCGGCGCCGGAACGCCGAGTGCAGGGACGGCGGAGCGTTCCGAAAAGGCCGGCGGGGTGGGGCCGGGCGCCGATCCGGGCCCCCCGGTCCTCTCCGACGAGGCCATGGAAGCCCTCAGGCGCTATGACTGGCCCGGGAACGTGCGGGAGCTGGAGAACGCCCTGGAGAGGGCCGTGGCGGTGGCCCACGGGCCCGAGATCCTCCCGGAGCATCTTCCCCAGCGGGTCCTGGAGGCTCCCACGCCCCACCTGGTGGAGGACCGCTCCCTCCCCAACCCGCCCATGGAGATCATCGAACGGGCCTACATCGAGTGGGTTCTCCGGGCGGAAGGAGGGAACAAGAGCCGGGCCGCCGAGGTCCTGGGCATCGACCCCTCCACTCTCTACCGGAAGCTGGCCCGGTACGGGATCGGTGAGTGAGGGCGGCGTGACTGATCTCCTTAATCCCCTGGCTCCCCGTGAAGACGACCTTCCATGGGACCGGGTGACCCTCTCGGTGGTCATCCCCGCCTACAACGAGATGGACACGGCCGAGAAGCTGCTTCGGCGGGTGAGGCAGGTGCCCCTGAACCTGGAGATCATCGTGGTGGACGACGGCTCCACCGACGGGACCCGGGACCTGCTGGCCAGGCTGAAGGAAGAAGGGCTCATAAACGTCCTGGTCTTCCACGAGAAGAACCAGGGAAAGGGGGCGGCCCTTCAGACCGGATTCGAGCATGCCACGGGACAGGTGACGGTGGTTCAGGACGCGGACCTGGAGTACGACCCCCTGGAGCTCCCCCTCCTCCTGCGGCCCATCCTCAGCGGGAGGGCCGACGCCGTCTACGGCTCCAGGTTCCTGGGAGGGCCCCACAGGGTGCTGTTCTTCTGGCACTCCGTGGGCAACAAGTTCCTCACCCTCCTGAGCAACATGCTCACGGACCTGAACCTCACCGACATGGAGACCTGCTACAAGATGGTGAGGACGGATCTTCTCCAGAGCCTACCCCTGTCAGCCAAGCGGTTCGGCATCGAGCCCGAGCTCACGGCCCGCCTGGCCCAGGCCCGGGCCCGCATCTACGAGCTTCCCATCAGCTACCACGGCCGCTCCTACGCCGAGGGGAAGAAGATCAACTGGAAGGACGGGCTGGCGGCCCTCTGGTTCATCTTCCGCTCCAACCTCCTGCCTCCCAAGGCCCGTC
>PXFI01000237.1 GCA_003564295.1 Gemmatimonadota bacterium
ACCCGACCCGGGTCGGTGAGGAGGCCGAACCGGATGTCCCAGCGTCGTGTGACGGTGGCGGGGGGGGCTTGGGTGGTCACCTTCCCACCTCCTGGAAGGGCTCGCTCCAGGCCTCCACGATGATCCACCGATCACCGTGGTGCAGAGCCACCCAATGGACGTGGCTGTCCTGGATGACCTCCCGTGTTCGCCCCCCGGTCCGTATCCCGCTGACACGGGCGTGGAAGCTCAGGACCACCATCTCCGTGTCCACGAATTCCATGTCCAGATTCGACACCTCACTCCGGATCTGGGTGAAGATCCGGTGAAGCTCCCTCAGGAAGGGGACGTGGAGATGGGCAAGCTCCGGGGAAACGTCCTGCCGGAAGAGGGGCTCGTCCCCGGCCTCCGTGGCCCGGCGCTGCCGCTCCACCACATCCCGGAGCTCCGCGCGGGCCCTGGCCTCGTCGAAGAAGGACTCCAGCTCCGGCTCCGGTTCCAGCCTCTTGAGCTCCGCCGAGTCCCGCGCCACCGTCGGGGCTCTCGGATCGCCGGGCTCTTCCCTCACAGGCTCCCTCTCAGGCGTGGTGGGGGTGCCGGGGCCTCCGGGAGTCCCTTCCGGGGGTTCGGTAACCCCTGGACGAGTGGGCATCAGCTCCTCCACCGAGGGGATCGGTTGAGAGGACGGAGAGGGAGGAGGCTGTTGGGTCGTGATGATTCCCGGCCAGGGCACGGGACCGCCCGGGGCACCACTGCTCGTGGGGTCCGAGAGGGGGGCGGAAGGCTCCTGGACCGGGGGAGGGGTGCGGGCCAGGTCATCTGACCGGAAAAGGCTCCCCTCCACAAGGAGGATCCGAGCGAGCCCCAGGGAGAGGCCGACGGTGACCAGCACCACCCCGAACCAGAGGAGGGGAGGGACATTCCAGGGCCCGGAAGGTTGGGTCCACCGGCGCATCTCACGCGCCAGGCGCTCCCCGCCCATGGAAGGCATGGAAGGGATGGAAGGGATGAGCGAGCCCATCCGGGAAAGGAAGCTCCCTCCCGAGGGCACCTCCCGTGCTATAGGCACATCCCCGGACCCCAGCAGGGAGTATCCGCACTTGGGACAGGTCAGGAACTCCACCCGGACCCCCCCGCCGCACCCCGGGCAGCGAGGCCCGCCGCTCTCCGCCGGACCCGGACACCAGGGCTCGTCAGCCTGTGACCCCTCCAATTCCAGGACCCGGAGGCTCCGGGCCATCTCGCCTGCCGAGGCGAAGCGTTCTGCCGGATCCTTCGCCATGGCCTTTTCAACCACCGAGGCGAGCCCAGGGTGGATGCCGGGGACGGCCTCCCGAAGGGAGGGAGGAGCCTCCTGCATATGCTTTATGGCCACGGAGATGGGGTCGCTTCCCTCGAAGGGGACCCGGCCCGAGAGCATTTGAAAGAGAAGAACTCCCAGGGCGTACTGGTCGCTGGCCCCGGTGACCGTGCCACCCCGTGCTTGCTCCGGGGACATGTAATACGGAGTCCCCATGAGGATCCCCGTCCGCGTCCGGGCTACCGCGTCGTCACCGGCGATGCGGGCGATGCCGAAGTCGGTGATCTTGGGCCGTCCCTCCGGAGTGAAGAGGATGTTGTCCGGCTTCAGGTCCCGGTGAACGATCCCTTTGCGGTGGGCCGCTTCCAGCCCCGATGCGAGCTGCACCGCCACCTCCCGAACCCTTCCTTCCCCCAGTTTCCCCTCCCTCTGGAGAACCTCACCCAGAGAGGGGCCCGCCACGTGCTCCATGACGATGCAAAAGCTCCCCTCCACCTCTTCCACGTCGTAGATGTGCACGATGCACTCGTGCTGGAGGCGGGCCAGCACTTCCGCCTCCCTCCGGAAGCGGGCCAGGTGCTCCCCCGAGTCCGCCAGGTGGGGTGAGAGCATCTTGATGGCCACCGTCCGGTCCAGCGTTGTCTGGGTGGCACGATAGACGACCCCCATCCCGCCCCGGCCGATCTCGCCGACGATCCGGTACCTTCCCAGGTTGCGTCCGATCATGGTGTGGACAATCCCTCCGTTTCCGGGACTTGGGCTTCCATTCCAGTGACGACTCTGAGAAGCGTCGCCCCCCTATCTGTGGAAACGCAAAACGCGGAGGTCGGGGATCATGCAGGTCAGGGGGATGTCCCTACCTGATGGAGCGGAGGAGGATCAACGCCCGGGAAACGGGAGGGTGCCGAAGGGGGAGAGACTTGCCGCAGACGACAGGCCGACCCCCCGGAGGGAAGTAATCAACGCTGAGAAAAGGCAGCGGCCCGGGCTGTGTCACCCTGCAGCAGGTAGTGGCGGACCAGGCGCCTGGCAGCCTCTCGGGTACGGGAGTGGTCCGGCCCGGAACTGTCCCGAAGGCCTTCGTATCCGCTCAGGAGGAGGGCTTCGGCCTCCTGGAACCGGCCCTGTTCGGTGAGATGCTCTCCCAGCACGCTCTCGGCCGAAGCCGTGAGCCAGTGACCGGGGGGCAAATTGGTACGACGGATGGCCAGGGACTCCCGCAGGAGCTCTTCCGCCTGCTCAGGCCGCCCCTGGGCCGCGAGGCTCCGCCCCAGGATCTGGAGGGAAGCGGCGACAATGGGGTGTTCGTCGGGCAGTACTCGTCCCCGGAGGTCCAGGACCTGGCGGGTGTTGCTCTCAGCTCCTGCGAAGTCACCCTGCTCGAGGAGCATGGCGGCGTGGGAGTACAGGCTCCAGGCCACATCCGGGTGATCGGGCCCCAGCACTCGCAGTCCCAGGGCCTGGGCGGCACGGAAGGCCGAGTCGGCGGCCTGGAACTGGCCCTGCTCCGCCAGTATGAAGGCGAGGTTGGCGAGGCCGGTGACGATGTCCGGATGGTCAGGCCCATGCGCCTGGCGCTTGATCTCCAGGGCCTCCCGGTGGAGAGCCTCGGCGGCGGCGTAGTCGCCCTGATGGCCCCGGACCACCGCCAGGTTGTTCAGGCTCTCGGCCACGTCGGTGTGATGAGGCCCCAGGAGCCGCCGACGGAGCTCCAGCAACTCCAGTTGCTCCGCCGCCGCCTCGTCCCACGCGCCCCTGGCTTGCAAGAGGGTTCCCATGTGGCTGAGCAGGTGGGTCAACTGGATGGAATCCTCTCGGGAGGCGGGCCTGAAGACCTCCAAGGCCTCCTGGAGCAGCGGCCCGGCTCGATCCAGGTCTCCCCGGTAGAGGAGCACGCCGGCGTAGCCCCCAAGGCTTGTCACCAGACCGGAGAGGGAAGTGCCCGGGAGCTCCCGGCGGATGCGCAGGGCATTGGCCAGTAGGGTCTCGGCATCGTCCAGGAAGCCGAGGCCGGCGAGGCTCAGGCCGATGGCGGCGTGGATCTCCGCCAGGACCTCGGGAGCATCGGCAAACTCCTCCGTGGACCGAGCCGCGGCACCCTCCAGCAGCTCCGAGACCCGGAGATCCCGGCCTTCCACCCACGGATCCGGCGAACGCAGCATCTCCACGAGGAACGAGCTGATGCGCTCTGCCTTCCGGGCCTCCATCTGAGCCCGGTCTCTCTCGACGGAGGCCCGTCGCGCCTGCATCCATGCGGCAGCCACCCCCCCCACCAGGGAGGCCACGATCAGGCCGGCGGCGGCGACTCCGGTCCGGTGACGCCAGGCGAACTTCCGCAGCCGATAGCGGAACGTGTCCCGCTGTGCCAGAACCGGCAGCCCCTCCAGGAACCGGCGGATGTCTTCCGAGAGCTGCTCCACGGACGCGTAGCGCCGCTCCGGCTCTCTGCGCATGGCCTTCAGGACGATGTTGTCCAGCTCCCCCGCCAGGGTCCGGCGGAGCCGGGCCGAAGAGTCGTCGCCACCCCCCTCCTCCTCCCCGGTTACAGCGTCGCTCGGGCGCACGGGCTCCGTCTCGAGAAGGTGCACCAGCTCCAGGGGCGTGCGACCCTGGATGTCGAAGGGGTGTCTCCCGGCCAGGAGCTCGTAGAGGATCACTCCCAGGGAGTACACGTCCGTTGCGGTGGTGACCGGCTCACCCCTGGCCTGCTCGGGGCTGGCGTAGGCAGGGGTGAACGGCCGATGCTGGGTAGCCGTCATCTGCTCCTGGCCCCCACCGAGGGTCGGATCCGGCAACAGCTTGGCCACTCCGAAGTCCAGGAGCTTCACCACCCCGTCCGGCGACACCAGGATGTTGCCGGGCTTGAGGTCCCGGTGCACCACCAGGTGGCGGTGAGCGTACTGGACTGCCTCGCAGACGGCTCCGAACAGGCTGAGCCGGTCCTGGATGGAGAGTCTTCGGTTCCGGCAGTAAACGGTGACGGGCTCACCGTCCACGTACTCCATGACCAGATACGGCCGTTCGTCCCCCGTGGTACCGCCGTCCAGGAGCCGGGCGATGTTGGGATGGTCGAGACGCGCCAGGATCTGACGCTCCTGGCGGAAACGACGCACCAGGCCCTCGCTCGTCATGCCCCGGCGGATCACCTTGACGGCCACCCGCTTCTCGAACTGGTCGTCGTCCCTCACCGCCTCGTAGACCGAACCCATTCCCCCCGTCCCCACCTCCCGCAGGAGCCGGTAGGAGCCGAGCCGGACCCCGGAAGGTTCGGCTTCTGAAGCGGCGAAGGCTTCGAAGGCTTGAACACCTTCAAGGCGCCCCTCCTCCTGGTCCATGGCCTCCAGCAGCTCCAGGACCTCCCGCAGAAGGTCCGGGTCGCCGCCGGCGCGCTCCGTCACGAACCGCTCCCGCTCCTCCGACGCCAGCTCCGCTGCCCCGTCGAAGATCTCCCGCACACGGTGCCACCGCTCAACGGTCCCGCTCATGGAGCCCTCCCGTGGTCCAGCTCACGGCTCAGCCACGCCCTGGCGAAGCGCCAGTCACGCTTCACCGTGGCGGAGGAGACGCCCAGGACTTCCGCAACCTGCTCGATTTCCATTCCTCCGAAGAAGCGGAGCTCCACCACCCGGGCGGCCCGAGGCTCAAGGGCGGTCAGGCGGGTGAGGGCCTCATCCAGTGCCAGGAGGTCCACGGGCTCCTCGGCCTGGATGGCGTTGCCATCCACCAGCGTCACGGGTGTGCCGCCCCACCGCTTGGCGGCCCCACGCCGCCGCGCCCAGTCTACCAGGATCCGGCGCATGGCCGTCGATGCCACCGCCAGGAACTCGGCAGGGCTCTCCCACCCGGACTCTCGCCGGGCCAGGCGGATGAAGGCCTCGTGAACGAGGGCGGTGGGTTGGAGCGTATGGTCGCTTCGCTGGCTCCGCATGCAGCGGACAGCGATCCGTCGCATCTCCCGGTAGGTCTCCTCGGCGAGGATCTCGGTGGATACGGGCCGCGGGGACAGGCCCGGTCCATCCTCACCCCCGTCTCCGCCACGGGGAGAGTCTGCCGAATGGAGGTCGGGTGTCGGACGTCCCATGGGATTGCCGGGGTGACTGGTGGAGGCCCGGTGAGGGGGCCTCTAGCACGGCATACTCGGGAGCCCCGGGCCCGGTGTCAAGCGGACGGCCAGGTACTCGCGGCATCGCCGGCCCGAAAGGCTCCCCACGGCGGCCCAGCGCCCCGGCCGGCGGATCCCCGCGGCGACCCTCGGACGCCGCAGGCGTCCGTAGCGCAGCGGGGGAGCGAGGGGAGGCGCCGCGACGGGGCGCCAGGCCCGGCGGCTCCCCCTTGCGCTCAATACCGGGGCAGCGACGGATCCACCTCGTCCGCCCAGGCCAGATACCCCCCACGGAGGTTCCACACCCCGTCCATCCCCTGAGCCCGCAGGGCCTCCACGACCAGAGCGCTCCGAACCCCCACATGGCAATACACCACCACGGGCCGCTGCCGGGGAATCTCCCCCATCCTTCGCTGCAGCTCCCCCATTGGGATGAGGACGGCGCCCTGGTCGCCCAGATTCCCGATCTCCCATTCGTAGGGTTCCCGCACGTCCAGGAGGAAGGGGGGAGAGGGCCCTGCCAGCAACTCCCGGAGCTCCCCCGGCGCAATCTGGGGAAGGTCCTCCCTTTCGGGCGGAGACGGCTCCGGCTCCAGCCCGCAGAAGAGGTCGTAGTCCACCAGAGCGGTCTGGGTCGGCTCGTCCCCACAGACGGGGCATTCCCGATTCCGAGGGAGGTGGACCTGCCGGAAGGACAGTGCCAGGCCGTCGAAGACCAGGAGACGGCCCACCAGAGGATCCCCCGCACCCAGGACAAGCTTCAGGGCCTCCATGGCCTGCAGCGTCCCCACTACCCCCGGCAACGTCCCCAGGACCCCTGCTTCGGCACAGGTAGGAACCATCCCCGGCGGGGGGGGCTCCCGGAACAGGCACCGATAGCACGGCCCCTCCTGCGCGGCGAAGACCGACACATGGCCCTCCCAGCGATCTACAGCCCCATAGACATACGGTTTGCCTTGGAGAACACAGGCGTCGTTAAGCAGATACCGGGTGGGGAAGTTATCGCTGCCGTCCACCGCCAGGTCATAGCCCTCCAGGACCTCCAGGGCGTTGGCGCTGGTGAGACGGAGCTGATGGGACACCACCTCCACGTGGGGATTCGCCTCCCGAATCCGTTCTCGTGCAGAAGCCACTTTCGAGCGGCCGAGGCTGGAGGTGCCGTGGAGGACCTGGCGTTGGAGGTTGGAGAGATCCACCACGTCGTGGTCCACGATCCCCAGCGTTCCCACCCCAGCCGCCGCCAGGTAAAGTGCCACCGGAGAACCCAAGCCCCCAGCCCCCACAACCAGCACCCTGGCACCCTTGACCCTGGCCTGACCCTCAGGGCCCACCTCCGGGAGAACGAAATGCCGCGCGTACCTGACCAGCTCCTGCCGGCCAAACCCGGAGAAATCCGGGGCCATCTCCTACGGCCCTCCCTCCCCTGCCGGCAGCGACAGACGTCCACCCCGAGCCGTCACAAAGAACGCCTCGGCCTCCTGCCTCAGAGCGAGAATGGTGTCCTCGGTACCGTGCTCCCACCGGGCCACAGCGTCGGAAAGCTGAACCGCCGTGGCATAGAAGTACCAGGGAATGTTGAGCGTGGCACGATCGGCCCACACCAGACGGTCCCTGAATCCCCGATACGAATAGACCTCCTCCATGAGCTGCAGGGAGCGTTCCACGTCGAACCAGTCACCGCCCACGGCATCGGCCGTCTTCACCAGATTCGGTTCCTGGGGAACGTCCAGGTTCCGGGGAACCAGCTTCGCCGCCAGGCCGTGGCGCACAGCCCAGGGCTCGAGGCCCAAGCGGCCCAGGATCCCGGAAGGGGTGGCGAAGTAGACGGGCCTCTCCTCCAGACTACCGGTAATCATGGACAGGGTGAGCAGGTCGCCCCGGTCCAGGAAGGTGCCAGCTGGATACTGAATGGCCACATCTCCCAGGGAAAGGGTAAGATCTGATGGTACTCGCCCTCCTAACACTCGATCCATCTCGTCTGGGGTCAGACGGATGGCGGGATTGGCCGGCGGGCTCTCGGGAGCCTCATAGACTCCGGCTCCCTGCTCCGGAGGGAAGGGCCTCTGGCGGTCGGGGCTGGTGATCTCTTGGATCTGCCGGGGGTACCAGGTCGTGTACAGGTACTGGCCTACCACCACCGTCACGTCCTGACGGATGCCCTCCACCTCTTGAAGGTACCACAGGGGGAAGGTGTCGTTGTCCCCGTTGGTGAAGATGATCCCGTAGGGTTCCACGCTCATGAGGAGGTTGTAGGCCCAATCCCGGGTAGCGTAATCACCGGCCCTGGTGGCCCATGTCCAGTTGAACACCAGAGGCACCAAGGCCAGCACGAGCACCGGGGCCGCCAGCAGCAACTTACGTCGGGTCCTGGTGAAGAGCTGGGCCATCCACCGCCAAAAGGCCGTGAGGCCCAGCCCCGCCAGCATTCCCCAGAGACCGAAGCTGGCGATGAAGAAATAGTCCCGCTCCCGGACCTCATGGAGCTCCCGAGGCTGGATATGGGGGGCCAGAGAGTAGCCGTACTTGAAGTTCAGATAGAACACCAGCCCTATGGTGACCGTGAGCGTGAGGGGAGCCAGGAGGTAGAAGGCTTCCCGGTCCCCCTTCCAGACTACCCAAAGCCCCCAGAGCCCCAGAAAGAGGAAGAGGAGGGTGATGGGTGTGCGCCCACCCCACGGGAGCTCCGAGGGATCCAACCCCCGGGCCCATTGCCAGTCGAAGTACTGGTAGTAATTGAGTAGCTGGTGTCCGAAGGGGGCCTGCCGGTCCGTGAGGGGGGGCTTCTGGTACTGGAACCGGGTCAGGACCAGGGCCAGGTTCTCGCAACCAGCCTGCCCGTTGGTGTAGATGGCCACCGCCGCCGAGGCCAGGCTCTCACAGGTGGGATCCCCCTCGTTGATGACCGGCCTCTGCTCCGCCCGGATGGGCAGGAAGAAGTTGAAGGAAAGGCCCACAATGACCAGAAGGACTCCCCGGACCCAGAGGTCCCGCCTCAGGAGAACCGCCGGACCCGTCAGGAGGATGAAGAAGAACAGGGAGGGGGCCGGAAGGACGGACATGAGATGGTTGGTGGCCCCAAGGGCCATGAGATACACCGCCGCCAGGAGACACCGGCCTCCGGCCTTCTCGTCCTTCTGGTCCCTCCAGCGAAGGGCCAGCCACACCGCCGCCGCGATGATGGCAACGCTGATGGTGTAGACCTTCTCGTTCACATTGGATTGGTTCCAGACGGTGAATGCCGTGGCCGAGAGGAGGACCGCTGCTCCCGCTCCCACCAGAGGCACCCAGGGGGAAGCCTGATGCACGGTGTCCGCAGTCTGCCGGCGGAGGAGGCCCCACAGGACGCGATGCGCCACCAGGAAGTAGAAGCCCGCAGCCGCCGCGCCGGTGGACGCGGCCAGGAGATTCACCCGGACCGCTACGGAGAGGCCCAGGGGCGCCAGGAGAAGGCTCCACGCCCGCCCCAACACCACAAAGAGGGGGTTTCCAGGGGGGTGTGGGATTCCCAGGATGTGGGCCGTGGCGATGTACTCGCTGGCATCCCACATGGCGGTGGAAGGCGACAGGGTCAGGATATAGAGTACCAGAACCCCGATTCCTGCCGCCACCGCCGCCTTGTATGGAGGTCGGTAGTCGGTCATTTCGAATGTATATCCAAGGTTATGGTGCAGCGGAAGATCCCGCGCACCTGCACCACAGGCGCGTGCGTTGCGCCATGGGTCCTGGGGTTATGGATACCCATGGGGGCGCACCGGCGCGGCACGAAGCCGATAAGAGGCAGCACCGCTACCCCAAGCCACAGAAGCGGGGCCTTGTCGAATCCTGGCTCTCAATCCGGAACCACTGCCACGAAGCTGATCTCCACCAGGGCCTGATTCAGGAGGTTGCCGGCGCCGACGCCCACGCATTCCCGGGCTGGAGGATCGGAAAGGAAGTACTCTCCGTACACCTGGTTCATCCCACCGTAATCAGCCACGTCAGCGAGGTAGACCGTGCCCTTGACCACATGGTCGAAGCCCACCCCCAGCTCCAGGAAGAGGTCGGCGAAGTTTTCCATGATGTTCCGGGTCTCGGCTTGGATGCGACTGCTGGTCATGGCAAGCGTCTCCTCCGTGACCCCCAGCTTCCCCGAGAAGTAGTAGGTGTCACCCACCCGGACAGCCTCGGAGAAGGGCCTTTCCGGCAAGTGGGAGCGAAAGGCCTCCCTATCCAGAGGCGGGGTCTCCGGAGCCGGAGGCCGGCAGCCGGGAAGAAGGACACAGAAGAGGATGACGGCGGCGACGAGTCTGGTCATGGGATCCTCCTGGTAAAAGGATCACGCCTTGGGTCTTCGAAAACCCCTCCTTCGGGCGTGTCCCGGCTTCACGTCCTCCCCACCCCGAGGGACGGGGCCTACCGGGCAATCTCAGTTGATAGTAGCGCCTGGCGGAGGGAATTGGAAAATGGGTACGTTTCATGGATGCTCACGGGACTGAGACGAGCCCTGGCCTTCGCCTGGGCCTGGAGACGCGGGGCAACCCGCCTGCACGAGGAGGAGACGGAGATCCGGAGGGAGGACGGAAATCTCCCTGCCACCCTGTTACGTCCGGACCCCATCCCCGGCCCCCTCCCGGGATGGGTCGTCCTCCACGGGATCACACGCCCCGGACGCCGACATCCTACCCTTGTGCCCTTCGTCCGAGCCCTAGCCGGCTCGGGGGCGGTGGTGTTGGTCCCCGAGATCCCGGAGTGGAGGGACCTTCTGCTGGCGCCGGAAGAAGCCCTGGACACCCTGCGAGGATCCATCGGCTCCCTGGCCGGGATGGAGGAAACGGCTCCGGGAAGAATCGGGGCCATGGGATTCTCCTTCGGCGTTTCCTCCGTGCTGGCGGCGGCCTCGGACCCCTCCCTGGCGAAGCAACTTGGCGGCGTGGCGGGGTTCGGCGGCTACTGCGACCTTGAAAGGACTCTCCGTTTCCTCTTCCTGGGAGAACATGAGTGGAAGGGGGCAACCTACCACGGTGACCCGGATCCCTACGGACGATGGGTAGTAGCCGGAAACTACCTGAGCAGGGTCCCGGGCTTCGAGGAAGCCATCGACGTCCAGCACGCCCTCATGGAGCTGTCCCGGCAAGCCGGCGACCTCCAAGTAGGAGCGTGGAAGAGCCATCTGGACCCCCTCAAGGAGAGGCTCCTTCTGAAGGTCCACGCCGACCGTCAGGCGCTGTTCCGGGCCCTGGCCCCACCGGCGGGGGAGCAGACCCCCAGGGGGCTTGCCGAAATCCTTTCTCCGGCTCTGGCCCTGGCGGCCCGGGATACAACCCAACTCTTCGAGCCGACCCTTTTCCTGAACCGTATCGCCATTCCCGTGCGTCTCATCCACGGAAGGACGGACCGGCTGATCCCCTTCTCCGAGAGCCTGCGACTGCGGGAAGCGTTTCCCCCGAACGCTGACGTGCAGGTCTATCTCACGGGCCTGTTCGCCCACTCCCAACGACACCGAGGAAGCCCATTCGTCGAGCTGGGGGAACAACTCCGGTTCCTCAGAGTCATGAGCCACATCCTGGAAATGCTCTGAGGGTTGACACCCTCGCCGGGCCGAGAGCCACGGCTGGGCTTGTCGCGCATTTGGTCAGTCCCGGTCGAGCAGGGCCCGGGCCACGGTCCGGATTCCCGTGTCGGCGTCGTCGGCCGCCTTCTCCAGGGACTCCTTCGCCCGGGGAGTGCCGATTCCGGCTAGGGCCCGGTAGGCGGCGATTCGGATCTCCCGGGACGGCCGTGAGAACACCCCTCCCACCGCCCGCTTCTCGATTAGGGAAACAGCCGAGGGATCGCCGAGCTGCCCCAGGGCCCTGAGACATTCCACCTGAACGTCCTCGTTCTGGTCGGACTCCAGGGTGGCCAGGAGGGGTTTCAGGGCTTTGCCCACCCTGAGAACGCCCAGGGAACGGCACACCCTGGCCCGGACCTCCGCTTCCGGGTCGCCCATCATTCCCAGGAGAAGCTGGACCGCATCGTCCCCGCCGAGCTTGCCCAGAGCCAATACCGCCTCCCTCCGCACCCGGGGATCCGGATTGGCCAGGGGACCGGTGAGATGGGAGACGACCTCCTCTCCTCCTATCTCTCCCATTACGGACACCCCGTTCCGAACCACGAACCAGCGGGGATCCTTCACCATGTCCCGGGCCATCTCGAGCCCCAGGGGCCCCATGGCGACCAGGGCATCCATGAATACCCGCCTCTGGAATCGGTCCCGGGCCTCTCCGAGGGTATCGGCCAGGGCCAGAGCGGCCTCCCGTCCCAGCTGCGCTGCCACCCGGATGAGCCGGTTCCGCTCACCCTCGTTCCGCATGGCTCCGAGGCGAGCCACCAGGTGACTGGCCACAGCCGGTGTGGTAAGCTCCCGGGCCAGCTGAATAGTATCCCGGTGGTCTGGACTCTCCCCCGCAGCCTCCACCAGGACCTGCACCACATGCGTCAGGGACGTCATCTCCCTGGCCCGCTGGAGGCTGGCTGCCTCTTCCCTGATTCGGACCGCCCGTTCCCCCCGGGAAGGACCCCACTCTTTCAGGAAGGCCCACACCTCCTCCTCCAGCTCCGGAGGCAGAGACGGCGGGACGAAGAGGGGATCGTCCTCCGAATCTGCCATGACCGCCGGAGCTTCTGTCGCCGAGGGTGGCTCCGAGGCTTCAGGCAGATCGGGGATCGGGAGATCTCCGGGCTCGAAAAGCCTCTGGATGGCCCCTGACATTCCCGGCGGGATTCCCTGCGACCTTCTGGATGAGAGGCCCACCTCCCTTTCCAGACCTCGGAACCTGGACGAGGAAGGAATCCCCCGCCAATGGGGATCTGGGTGCAGGCGGCGCAGGAAACCCTCCAGGACCTCCGGTTCCATGACACCCTGGAGTCGGATCTCCGTAATGCCGGCCTCCAGGAGAGCATTCCGCAGCCGCTCCGTGCCTCCATGGGCATCGGGTACCACCTGGCCCCTGACCCGCAGGCCCTCGGGCTCTACCCGCACCGCCAGCCAGCCCTGGGCATGGTGGGCTTCTCGGACCTCTTCCAGGGCTTCAACGAGGTCCGGATCGCCGGAGCCTCGTTCCAGGGTGAGGACGTACGCTCGGGACAGGGCAAGAAGCAAATCCTGTGCGGTCGCCATGAGGAACGTCCGGGGAATGGTGGCATTGGCATCGGGGGGGGGGAGAGCACACCCCAACTCAGAAGCCCAATGTAGCGACGGCCCGAGGGGAAGGCGAGAAGGTTGGTGGCGAACCCGACAACTGGCCCCGGAGGGCCAAGGAGCTATATTCTTGCCCCTTACTCTGTACCAGCGTTCGACCGGGAGTCCCGAGTATGAGCCTGATACTCTTCGGCATCGACCGGGTTCTTGCCACCCCGGGTTCCGTCCCGGGAAGCGTGGGTCTGGTCACCAACGAGGCCGCGCGGACCGCCCTGGACCCGCTGGTACCGGCCCGCATGGCCCTCCAGCGCGCCGGAGTGGACCTGGTGAGGCTCTTTTCTCCGGAACACGGCCTGGGAGCGGACGCTGCCGACGGAGTTCCCGTGGCCGACGGCTTCGATCCCCTGACGGGGCTCCCGGTTACGAGCCTCTACGGGGCGAGCCTCCGCCCACCCCAGGAGACTCTGGGAGACCTGGGAGCCGTCCTCTTCGACCTCCCGGACGTGGGTACCCGCTTCTACACCTACATCTGGACCCTTTCCCACGTCATGGAGGCCTGTGCCGAAGCCGACGTACCGCTGGTGGTCCTGGACCGGCCGAACCCCCTGGGCGGAGAGATGGCGGCTGCAGAGGGCCCTGTCCTGGACGTGGAGGCCTTCGGAAGCTTCGTGGGACGGGCGGCCATTCCCATCCGCCACTCCGTTAGCATGGGCGAGCTAGCCCTGCTGTGGAAGGCCGAATGGAAGCTGGATCTTGAGCTCAGGATTCTCTCCTGCCAGGGTTGGCGTCGCTCCATGCACTGGCCCGACACGGGTTTGGCCTTCGTGCCCCCCTCCCCCGCAATGCCCAGCTATGAGTCGGCCCTCCTCTACCCCGGGCTGTGCCTCATGGAGGCCACGAATCTTAGTGCGGGCCGAGGGACGAACCGGCCCTTCCAACTGGTGGGGGCGCCCTGGCTTGCGGCGGAAGAGACCGTCCGAGCCTTCAACGCCCTTGCCCTTCCCGGAATCCGGGCCGAGTCCAGCTCCTTCACGCCGGCACAGGAACCCCACGCCGGTGTCCAGTGCCGGGGGATCTTCCTCCGGGTCACGGACCCCCGGGTTCTTCGGCCCGTGGAGGCCGGCCTGCACCTGCTGGCGGCGGTGATCCGGACCCACGGCGGAAAGTTTCGGTGGGTCCCCTACCCCACGGCGGCGAACCCGTCGGGTGAGGGACATTTCGAGCGGCTGGCGGGTCGGGTCGGCATCCGGGAGGCCCTGGAAGAATCCCCCGACGACCTGAAGGATCGCATGGCCGCATGGACCTCCCCATGCGGCTGGCAGGATAGGGTGGAGGAGCTTCTCCTTTACGGCGAAGAGGAAAGTGTTGCGTTCACGCATCCCGTGGGTTAATCTTTGTCGGTTGAGAAGCTTCATGGCAACCAGGGCACGCTACACCATGACCCCAGCAGTCTGCATCCGAAATTCCAATAGCAACCGGAACAACCCCTGCGCCCGGCGCGGGAGGGAGGGGATCGGCGTGTAGCAGCCGACCATCCGGTGTACCGGAGCCCCCGACTCGCCCCGCGGCGGGTCGGGGGCTCCTCTTTTCTATCCAGGAGACGTTTCGTGCCTGACGAGACCTTCGCCCACATCGGCCAGAGCCTATCCCGCTTCCAGTCCGTCCTCCGGGAGGGCGGAGCTACCCTGGACTCATTCCTGAAGTCCAATTACCTGGATCGGTGGCATTCCGACGCTCTTCTTCACGTCATGGCCATACGGACCTCTCTCGTGGCGGGCATGCAGGACTATCTGATCGGAATGGGGCTCATGAACCTGGAGCGGGTACAGCTCAGTCTCCTCACGGATCCCCTGGCCCATGAGGTGGAGCACACGCCTTCCCTCTCCTACAAGGGTCAGCCCTACGTCACCACCCACAGCATGATCTACTCCAAGCTCCTGGCCTGCTCTCACCCCAGGATTCCCGGCGTGTTCGTGGACTCTCCCAACATCCGCCTCGAAATGGCCTCCCCCGACGGCTCCCAGAGGGAGAGGTACCTGGTGGACTTCAGCCAGCTGGACGTGGAGGTGCGACGGAACCGTGGCGTGCAGCTGGACGCCTACTTCGACGAACCGGAGGAAGTGGGAGAGATCCTCCGGCAGGACCTGAAGACCGCCCTGCGGTTCTTTGAAGGGATGTTTCGGGCGGGTCTGGAGCGGGTGCTCCAGAGGAACGAGGCTGACCTTGCAGCCCTGGGGGTGGCCCTGGAGCTCCCCAAGGACCCCTTCCCCATTTTCGAGATGGACGACGGGCTGAAACGCTATCCTCAAAGCGAGGTGGAGGCGGGCCTGGGCAGGGAAACGGAGTCTCCCTTCTTCTTCGTGACGGGACTCCTGCGGGAGAACTACGACCTCCTGTATCCTTACCTGCGCCGGGACGGGACGCGGCCGGCCCTCACCGGGTTCCCCAGCCACCGGATCTACAATTACGATCTCTGTGTGAAGAGCATCGTGCGATCCACGGGGGAAGCCACCCCGGCCAGGGAGGCCCTGAGCGGAGGCCTCCGGGAGTGGCTTCCGGAGCCCATGGTGGCCCGCCTCCTGGATCACGGGATCCTGCAGAATGCGCCCGTCTTTGCGGACGGCGTCATCCACAACATCGAGGAACTGGGCGGCTACGGTCCCTTCCTCATGGTGGCCCACCGGCGGGACGCCCAGGGCCGCTCCACCTTCCCCGACACCTTCGGCGGGGGCCTCGGCATCGAGCGGGCCCTGTGGGGCATCCTCCGTGGCCCTTGCATCCGGTACATCGAGGACGTGACCTGCTTCGGGAAGAACCCCGACTCCCAGCCCATCTATTTGTTCTGAGATGGATGAGCCCCCGGGCTTATCCCTACCACCTCCCCACCTTCCTCCCGGATTCCCACAACCCGGAGGTCCGGCTGGCCGCTGATCCTCAGAAACGGCCTCTCCTCCACAAGGGGCATACGGATCCACCATCTCCGGACGATCCACGTCCCCCCGGGGATCTCCTCGAAATACACCCGCCCCTCGGCCATGCCCCTGACTTCCGGCCACGGGGACCAGGTGTAGTCGTACTGGAGGAACTGGAGGTGAGCCTTCTCCCGGTCAAGCCATAGGGTTCCCTGGATCGCCGGAGGGCCCCTGCCCCGGATCGGCTCGAAGGCAAGCCCAACCAGATCAGGGTTCTCCTCATCCTCACTCAGGCGGAAGCAGTAGCCGTCCAGGAAGGTATCGGACAGGAGCACGGCCGCATCCGGCCCATAGTAGATGTATCCGCCCCCACCGTCTGGCTGGACAAAGCCCTTCTCCAAAAGGTCTTCCACGGGATGGGTACGGATGGGGGTGCGGGCCAGGTACCGATCCACCCCTCTGGTCTCGCTGAGCACCAGTCGGCTCCGAGGATCCAGCTCCCTCACCCACCGCGCCACCTGAAAGTGGTGGAGGCCCTGCTGCTGGGTCCAGTCCTGGACGGTGAGAGCCTTCCGGACCTCCTCCCACACCCTCGCCAACTCCAGCCCCTCACCGGGACGCACCACGCACCGCTGCTGCCCCTCTACCCGAAGCTCCTCCAGAAGGATTGGCAACTCGACAGCCTCCAGCCGGAGGTTCAACGTCTCGCTCGGGGAGAGGGCGAAGGACTCCGAGGTGACCGTCTCGTAGCCGATCCGCTCCGCACGGAGGACGTAGCGTCCAGGGACCGGGGCCCGGAGGAGGAAGCGGCCGGCCTGGTTGGTGAGATACCCCCCCTGTGTGGCACCGTCCTCATCCAGGAGGAGGACCAAGGCCCCCTCCACCGGCGCAGCGGACTGGCGGTGCACGAGCTGGCCCTGCACCGTCTGGGCCGGGGCGGGAGCGGCGGGAAGGGCAAGCAGGAGTAGGACGAGCAGAGGCCGGCAAGCGGCCCTGCCCGCCAGCCTCCACCGGGATTCGGATGGGCGGTCCCGCATGAGGATCCAGGCCCCTTCCGATCCCGGAAGGCCCTGGGACGTGGCACTTCCGGCCCGCCCGAATCCGCCTAAGCCTCTGCCCCGTGAAGCAAGACCAGGGAGGACGGAGTTCATGGACCCTCCAGGTTGGTTGGCAAGCTGTCCTACTATGCTCCTCGTGAGTGAGCAGCACAAGATAACGAAGACCTCCATGTTCTCCATGTCTGGCTATGGCGGTGGAGAGGCTGACCGGGTCACGCCTCCTCGTCTGACCTTCCCTTCTCCGCCGCACCCGATGCGATGGCCCTCATCATGCTCCGGAAGATCAGGGCATGGAGGAGGTAGCTACCGTACCAGTAGGCCCAGCCCAGAAACCCCGTGGGGGCGAAGAGAGCCGCCTGGATGAGGCGGGTGCGGCCCTCCTCCTCCCGGGTCTCCCACTGGAGCCAGGCCCGGCCCGGAATCTTCATCTCGGCCCGCAGGCGCAGGAGCCGGGGCGGCTCCACTTCCTCCACACGCCAGAAGTCCACCGCCTCTCCCGGGAGTAGCTCCCGGGGATGCCGGCGTCCCCTCCGAAGCCCGGGTCCTCCCACCAGGCGGTCCAGGAATCCCCGGAGGCGCCAGGCCCGGTTCCACACCAGCCATCCTCGGTCTCCGCCAAGGGAGGAGAACACCCGAAAGACGGCCTCCGGCGGAGCATCTACCAGGGCGGTCCGGACTTCCCGCACCAGCCCCTCCCGATCTTCCAGGCGGAAGGTCTCGTCCCGGCCCAGGGCATCGCTCCAGCGGGTCTGGACCTCCTGCTGGCGGGTCCTCTCCAGGGCCGACTCCACAGCCTCCCGGTAGGGCATGGGCTGGATCTCGGTAAAGAGCCGGCGAGCCCTCCCCGTGTCGGCCACCACGGGGCTCACCATGCCCCTCACCAGGGGAACCGCCAGGCAGTTGGGGATGGGGGTCACCAGCCCGACCCACAGGGCCGCGAGTCCGGGGGCCAGAACCGGGAGGGGAACGATGACCCGGGGCAGCCCCCTGACCTCGGCATACCCCAGCATCATCTCCTTGAAGGTCAGGGGATCGGTCCCCACGTCCAGGATCCCCAGGGTATCCTCCCGCCCCAGGGCCGCCACCAGGTAGGCCAAAACATCCCGTACTGCGATGGGCTGCACCTGGTTGCGGATCCAGCGGGGCGCCACCATAACGGGAAGGCGCTCCGTGAGGTAGCGCACCATCTCGAAAGAGGCGGAGCCGGACCCGATGATGGGCCCCGCCCGGACCTCCGTGACGGGCAGATGGGAGCGGAGGATCTCTCCCACTTCCGCCCGGGAGCGGAGGTGTGCCGAGCGACCCCGGCCCGTGGCCTCCGGAAGGATCCCCCCCAGATATATGACATGGCGGAGGCCTCGGGCGGCCCGGGCGAAGGTGAGGGCCGCCTCCCGGTCCGTCCGGGCGAAGTCCGGTCCGGAACACATGGCATGTACCAGATAGTAGGCGGCGTCCATCCCCTCCGCCGCGGCGGCCATTCGCCCCTCCTCCGCCACGCTCCCCTGGGCGATCTCCACGCTCCCGGTCCAGCTCCGGGCCTGGAGACGCTGGGGGTCCCGCACCAAGGCTCGGACCTGGTGCCCCCTTTTGAGCAGGAGGGGGATCAGGCGGCCTCCGATGTATCCTGTGGCTCCGGTGACCAGGACTCTCATGATGAACGGGCCCTCCACGGCTCGAGTGGGAATGTGTCGATCTCGAATCCACTTCCGGGGCCAGCCCGGCGGTGGCTTCTCGGCCGTCGGATCGCGCCTCCCTTGCTCCCTGGTGGCCCGGCTCCTACACTCGCTTGTCGCTTTCGTTTCGGGTCCGGACCGTCGTTCTGGGGTCTGTGCCGGGGCTATACAACTTGGGGATCCATGTCCCTCACCGTAAGGGTATTGCTGGGGCTCGTGGGAGGCCTCCTGGCCGGAATCGGCGTGGCGGCCTCGGGCGTGCCGGCCCTGGAGACGGCAGCGGACTGGATCGAGCCCCTCGGGCGGATCTGGGTGAACGCCATCCGCATGACGGTCCTCCCCCTGGTGGGATCCCTCCTGGTGGTGGGGGTGGTGGGCACCAACGTGCGGGCGGTGGGAAGGATCGGGGGGAGGGCCGTGGCCCTCTTCGTGACCCTCATCGCATTCGCGGCCGTCCTCACCGCCCTGGTGACTCCGCCCCTGATAGCTCGGCTCCCGGCGAACCCGGAGGCGGCTGCGGCTCTTCGGGAGGGGCTGGTCCAAGCCGGAGAGGTCACGGCCGAGACACAAGTCCTCACGGTCAGGGAGTGGCTGGTCGGCCTGGTGCCCACCAACCCCGTGGGGGCTATGGCCGAGGGCGCCATGCTCCCCTTCATCATCTTCACCCTCCTCTTCGCCCTGGCGGCGGCCCGCCTGGCCCGGGAGCGGCGAGAGCTCCTGACGGACTTCTTCCGGGCAGTTTCCGAGGCCATGCTGGTCCTCATCAACTGGATCCTGAAGTTGGCCCCCGTGGGCGTTTTCGCCCTGGCCCTGAACCTGGGGGCCAACATGGGGCTGGCCGCCGCCGGGGCCATCCTCTACTACGTGGTAATCCAATCGGGCCTCTGCATCCTCCTCCTTGCCGGGATCTACCCCCTGGCGGTGCTCGGGGGGCGCCTGTCCCTGAGAGAGTTCAGCGGGGCCAGCCTCCCGGCCCAGGCCGTGGCGTTCAGCTCCAGGTCCTCCCTGGCCTCCCTTCCCCCGGCGGTGGAAGAGGCCAGGAGTCGGTTGAAGCTCCCTGACGCCATCAACAGCTTTCTGCTCCCCCTGGGGTTCTCCACGTTCCGGATCACGGCTCCCGTGCCCATGATCGTGGGAGCCTACTTCATCGCCTACTTCTACGGAATCACCCTGGAGCCCATGCACCTCGCGACCATGGTGGTAACGTCCATTCTGGCGAGCTTTACGGTCCCGGGGGTCCCGGGGGGCGGCGTCATAGCGGCCCTGCCGGTCCTGATGGCCGTAGGTCTGCCGGTGGAGGGAATCGGGATCCTCCTGGCGGTGGACACCATTCCCGACATCTTCCGCACGACGGCCAATGTCACGGCCATCATGGGAGCTGCCGTAGTGTTGGCCAGGGGGGAAGAGCGGGTTCCGCTGGAGGGAGGACCTCCTGCGGGGACCCTGGCCCATGGGCAGAAGGTGGCGCCCCACGGTGGGGAACCCTATCCTTGACGGGATGTGGATGCGATACCTTCGCAAGATCCCGACGCCGAACCAGCCTTTCCGGACAAGGCAACGCCCATCCATGCGCCCCTCAGTAAGACCCTGGACCGTGCTGGCCCTGGTACCTGCTCTCCTGGCGGCGGGCCCGGTACTGGAGCTCTGGGCCAAGGAAAGGGCCGTTCGCGAGCACCGATACATTGGGGTCCTGGCGGCCCAGGAGCTTCACCAGGACCGAGATGCCCGGGACCGGGCCATCCGCCTTGCCCGGGAGGGCAATTACGAGGAGGCCCTTCGGATCCTGCGCCAGCTCCACGCCCGGGCCCCCGACGACATCCCCCTCCGGGCCGATCTCGTGGCCGTACTGGCCTGGGCCGGGGAGGACCATGAGGCCTTGGAGCTCGGAGAGCATCTGCCCTTCCCGGAGCTCGAGCCCTTCGTGTCCGAAGCGCTGGCCCGCTCGGCCCGGAACCTGGGCCGCCCCGGGTTCGCCGCGGCCCTGTGCGCGGGGGTTCTAGAGCGGGATGCGACCCGGATTGAGAGCCACATCGGCTACACCCTTTCCCTGGTGGAACTGGGCGAGGTAGCACGGGCAGAGACCCACTTCCGGGAGGCCCTGGACCTGTTTCCCGACCACCCCGAGCTCTTGTTGGCCGGCGGTCACGTGCTGCGTGCCGCGGGACGCCCCCTGGAGGCGGCACTGCTCCTCCGGCGGGCCGGCGACGCGGGAGCCGACCCCGCAGAGACCCGCCGCCTGGAGGCCCTCAGCCTGGTGGACGGGGGTGCGGTATTCCTGGCGGTAGAGCGCATGAGAGAGGCATGGGAGCTCTTCGACGGTGGAGAGCGAGGACGAATCCTGGCAGCCCGAGGCTCCCGAGCCGTCCAGTGGTCCGTGGCCATACCCCCGACTCCGGATCCCGAATTCCGCTTCGACGCTGTGGACCGGGCTCTGGCACTCCTCGATTCGGCCCTTGCGGTGGTGGACCCCGCCCACGGCTATTCTCACCAGCGGCTCCGCTTCGACCGGATCGTCGCCCTCCGGGAGCGCGTGAGGATGGAGGAGGTGCTCGCCGAGATCGAGGCCCTGGAGGCCGAAGAGGTTGAGATTCCTCCCTACGTCCAACGGATGGCAGGGGATGCCCACCTCTACCTGCGCAACCCCCGAGAGGCCGAGGCCAGGTACCGAACCGCTCTCGACGGATGGCCAGGACACCCGGAATCCCAGATCGGTCTCTTCTACGCCCTTCTGGAGCAGGAGCGCCATGCCGAAGCCCGTGAGATCATCCTCAATCTCGTTCAGGAGCAACCGGAGCGCCGGACTGCCGAAGGGCTTCGGGAGGAGCTTCCGAATCCCGATCGCCTGATAGCCGGCATCGCGAAACGCCTGGGCCAAGCCTTCGGGGCTGACCTCCGCGGGGCCCAGGAAGAGTTCGAAGAGCTGTCGGGGCGGGCCCCCCTGAATCTCCATATCCGCCAGGAGCTCGCCTGGATCTACCGATGGCGCGGCTGGTCGCTGCGCGCCCTGGACGAGCAGGCCCGGATTCTGGCTCTGGACCCGCACCACGTGGGGGGCCGAATCGTTCGGGCCTCCTCCCTCCTGGATCTCGGCGATCGCCCGGCTGCCCGGGCCACCCTGGACACCCTCATGGTCCTGGCTCCGGAAAACCAGCACGTCCAGAGGGCCGCAGAGCACTTTCGGATCCGGGGACTTTGGGAGCTGTCCGTCGAGGGCCTGAGTGGGCGAAGCACCGGGGGAGAGCTGGGCACACGGGATGACATCCTGGCAACCCGCCTGATGACGCCCCCCCTGGGGGATCGTGTGCGGCTCTTCGCTCAATGGCGCCGCTCCACCGCCCTGTATGCCGACCTGCGGGGAAGACACGACCGGCTCGCTGGAGGGGCCGAGCTCACGGCCCGTGGTCTCTACCTCTCTGCGGAGGTCAGCGCGGACCGTGAAGACCTGGGACGGGTCGGCGGGGGTGGACGGGTGGACGTGCGCCCGGGTGACCACTGGAGCTTCGGATTCCGCGGGAATTCCTACGCAGACGAGGTTCCCCTTCAGGCCACCCTGCAGGATATCGACGGCTGGAGCGTTGGAGCTGGCGTGGGCCGGCGGTGGAGTGAGCTGCGCTGGTGGAGCGCCGATGCGGCGTACCTCCGCATGTCGGACGGGAACCAGCGGTGGAGTGGGTACACAGCCCTGGAACAGACGCTGCTGCGGCGTCCCCTGGGCCGTCTGTCGGGTCTCCTCGAACTCTACGGAGCCCGCAATTCCCTTGAAGACGCCCCGTATTTCAATCCCCCACGCATCCTATCGGGGGCCACCACCGCCCAATGGGATTGGGTCATCTGGCGGTCCTACGAGAGCAGTTTCACCCAGCGGATCCGGGCGACGGGTGGACACCTGATGCAGGAGGGCTTCGACAATCGCATGATCTACTCTGGAGAGTACGCCCACGAATGGATGCTGTCGGAGCGCTTCAATCTCGACTACGGGGTGCAATGGGGTCGGCCCGTCTACGACGGACTGCGAGAGCGTCGTACCGCGGTATACGCGAACCTGACCTGGAGGCTTCCCCGATGAGGACAGATCGGAAGCGGGCCTCCGACCGGTGGATCCTGACAGCCATGACCTTCATCCTGGCGGGATTGGCTCAGGGATGCACGGGGAACGCGGCGGTGAAGGGACACGTTCCGGCGCCCTTCCAACCCGGGGAGCCTCCCGCAGCCACCTTCCAGGTGCTGTCGTATCACGACGTGCGCCACGATCTGGATGACGACCTGGACCCCGACCGGTACGCGGTCTCCACCGAGCGGCTGGTGGAGCACATCGAGTGGCTCCTGGAGAACGGCCACACCTTCGTAAGCCTCGATGATCTCTTCATGGCGGAGGGGGGCGAGGCACCCCTTCCCCCTGGTGCGGTCCTCCTCACCTTCGACGACGGCCTGCGGAGCTTCTACACCCAGGTCTTCCCGATTCTGCAGCTCTACCAGGCGTCGGCCGTGGTGGCGGTGGTGGGCTCCTGGCTCGACGCTCCCCCCGGCTGGACCCTGGAGTACGCCGGCATCGGGACCCTCACCCGAGACGATTTCGTGAGCTGGGACGAGCTCCGGGAGATGCAGGCCTCGGGACTCGTGGAGGTAGCCACGCACACCTACGACATGCACCGCGGCGTCCTCGGCAACCCCTTCGGAAACGAGCAGCCGGCCGCCGTGACACGGATCTACGACCCGGAATCGGGGAGCTACGAATCAGAGGAATCCTATCGTGCCCGCATTCGGCAAGACCTGAAACGGGCATCACGCCGCATCGAGGAAGAGCTCGGAGCACCACCCCGGGCCGTGGCCTGGCCGTTCGGGGCCTACAGCGGCGTAGCCGAGGAGATTGCGGACGAGCTCGGCCTTTCCATCTCCTTCGGTCTGCAGGCCAAGCCTCGGGTTTTGGATCCCTCGGACCCTGCCGGGGCCGGGCTCAAGGGAACGCCCCGCTACCTGGTCACCGCGAACAGCCCTGTGGAGGATTTTTCCTGGTTCTTGCGACGGTACGTCTCGGAGAAACCCCCCGTCCGGGTTGTCCACGTGGACCTGGACTACATGTACGATGCGGATCCTGTGCAGATGGAGCGCAACCTGGACATCCTCCTGGACCGCATCCAGGCGCTACGACCCACCACCGTCTACCTCCAGGCCTTCGCAGACCCTGAGGGAGACGGAACCGCCGCGGAGCTCTACTTCCCGAACCGTCATCTTCCCGTTCGGGCCGATATCTTCAACCGGGTGGCCTGGCAGCTGAAGACCCGGGTTGACGTCGAGGTCTTCGCCTGGATGCCCCTCCTTGCGTTCGAGCTTCCGGATCCGGCGCGCAACGACGCCCTCTCCGTCAAGCGGTGGGAACGCTTCCGAGCCGTCCCCAGCCGTCCGGACTACCGGCGCTTGTCGCCCTGGATCCCCGAGGCGCGCAGGATCATCCACGAGATCTACGAGGACCTGGGAAGGGCCGCCGCCTTCGACGGCATCCTCTTCCATGACGACGCGTACCTGAACGACGAAGAAGACGCTTCGGCTTTCCCCGGGGAGCCCGGCCGACTGCCCAAGGCCCGGGAAAAGACGATGGCGCTCCTGGATCTCACCCATGAGGTCGCTGAGACCGTGCGCCGCTACCGTCCCGAGATCCGCACGGCGCGCAATCTCTATGCCCGGGTGGTCCTGGAGCCCCACTCCGAGGAGTGGTTCGCCCAGAGCTTCGAGCTTTCCCTGGAGCGGTACGACCAGACCGCCGTCATGGCCATGCCATACCTGGAAGGCGCCCGCAACCCGGAGCGCTGGCTGGATCGGCTGGTACGGAAGGTAGCCGAAACCCCCGGGGGGCTGGAGGGCACCGTCTTCGAACTCCAGGCCGTGGATTGGCGGGCTCCGCGACCCGTTCCGGCCGAGCGTATTGCCGCCTGGATGCACCGGCTGGAGCGACAGGGAGCCATCCACTTCGGGTACTATCCGGATGATTTCATCCGAGGGCTTCCTGCGCTGGAAACCGTCCGCCGCGTGCTCTCCGTGGAAGAATACCCCTGGCCGGAACGCTGACCATGATCGAGACCCTGGAACTCTTCCGGTTCTCCAGCGTCCTCCTGGACTTCGTCTTCTATTACCCTCTCTTCATGGCCTACCTGTGGATGACGGGGGGGATCTATTACTACCTCCACTGGGAACGCCGGGATAAACGCCCGCCGAAGTACCCTCCCAAGCTCGCCGAGTACCCCTTCATCTCGATCCTCATCCCCTGCTTCAACGAGGAGGAGAACGTCCGGGAGACTATTGCCTGGGCCTGTGCCCAGGAGTACCCGGAGTACGAGGTGATTGCCATCAACGACGGGAGCACGGACGCCACCGGCGAGATCCTTGAGGAGCTCCGGGCTTCGAACCCACGGCTCCGGGTGATCCATCACGCTCACAACCAAGGCAAGGCCATGGGGCTCAGGATGGGGACGCTGGCTGCCCGGGGCGAGTATCTGGTCTGCATCGACGGTGATGCCCTCTTGGATCCCCACGCTAGCACCTGGATCGTGCATCACTTCCTGGCCGGACCTCGGGTCGGCGCCGTGACGGGCAATCCGCGGATCCGCACCCGCTCCACCCTCCTGGGCAAGATCCAGGTCGGCGAGTTCTCCGCCATCATCGGCCTCATCAAGCGGACCCAGCGGATCTACGGAAGGGTGTTCACCGTAAGCGGGGTGGTGACGGGCCTCCGCAAGTCGGCCCTGCACAGCATCGGCTACTGGGCCACGGACATGGTCACCGAGGACATCGACATCAGCTGGGGGATGCAGCGGGAACACTGGGACGTTCGCTACGAGCCCAACGCCCTTTGCTGGATCCTCATGCCCGAGACGATCCAGGGCCTGTGGAAGCAGCGCCTGCGCTGGGCTCGGGGTGGGGTGGAGGTCCTCCTCAAGTACGGGGCGAGCCTGCTCCAGTGGAGAAAGCGACGCATGTGGGGAGTCGTCCTGGAGCACTCCCTCTCCCTGATCTGGGCCCACCTCATGGCCCTGACTGTCGTTCTCTGGGCCCTGGGATTCTTTGTGACGGTTCCCGATCCCATCCGGGTACACACCATTCTTCCCGAGTGGTACGGCGTCTTCCTGGGGTTCACTTGCCTCCTGCAGTTCGCAGTGAGCCTCGCCATCGACGGGAGGTACGAGCGGGGCCTCGGGCGCTTCTACTACTGGGTGATCTGGTATCCCATCGTCTTCTGGGTGATCAACATGCTGACCATGGTGGCGGCGGTACCGAAGACACTCATCAGACGGCGCGGCCGCCGGGCGGTCTGGGTCAGCCCCGACCGGGGATTGCGGGTCCCATCATGACCACCCCGACCCTTCCCCGTACCGGTCCCGGCAAGGACACCCAGGTCATCTTTGACCGGCCCGAGCTCCAGGCCCGCCGCCACCGGTGGGTCTACTCGACACTGACCCTCGTGGCGTGGATGTTGTGGATGTACCTCTGGCTTCCGGTCGTCACGCTCGCGGCCTGGTACCTGGGAGCCCGGACCTTCATCCGGGAGATCGTGATCCCCGATCCCCGAACGATGGCAACCCTTGCCCTGGGCTACCTGATTGTGGTGGTCATCCTGGGTGTGGCTCTTGTGGTCTGGTCCCGGTACAACCTGCGGCGGTTCCGAGGGCGGGAACGCCGCCATGCCTCCCACCCCGTTTCGGACCGGGAGATGCAGGAGTGGTTCCGGATCTCGCCCGAGAAAATGGAGCGGCTCCGCTGGGAGGGTTCTCTCATCATCGAGCACGACGACGAAGGCCAGGTGCTGGCCGTGGTGGAGTCGGGATGGGAGGTTCGGCCCGCTCCGGCGCAGGTAAGGGATCCGGAAGATTATATCCCCGAAGCTCCCGAGACCGCAGGGGCCTAGGGGCCTGAGGAGCCCGCCCCGCCATCGAGCTCCTGGATGGTGGCTCTGGAGGGCCCTCGCTCCCGCTGGAGGCGCCGGGCCACCGCCTCCGCCTCCCTCCAGGCCCGGAGCAGGTTCTCGCCGGCCAGCTTCCGCAGCTCCTCCTCCGTCCATCCCCGCCGGGAGAGCTCGGCGAAGAGGGCCGGAAAGGTGGATACGTCTTCCAGCCCGATGGGACTGGAGGGGAACCCGTCGAAATCGCTCCCGATTCCCACATGGTCCACCCCCGCCACCTTCCGGACGTGGTCGATGTGATCCGCCACGTCCTCCAGCGTGGCCCGGGGGGCTTCTTCCGGCGTGCCATGGGGAGCTTCCTCGTAACGCAGCACCTCTTCGTTCACGAAGAAGGGAACGAAGGTCACCATGACCACCCCTCCGTTCTCCGGCATGCGCCTGAGGATGGAATCGGGAACGTTGCGAGGGTGGTCCGTGAGGGCCCGGGCCGAGGAGTGGGAGAAGATGACGGGGGCCTCGGACACGTTCAGCACGTGGCTCATGGTCCCGTCGGACACGTGGGACAGGTCCGCCAGCATTCCCAGACGGTTCATCTCCCGGATGACTTCCACCCCGAAGGGCGAAAGCCCTCCGTGGCGGGGCTCGTCCGTGGCCGCGTCGGCCCAGTCCGTGGTGTTGTTGTGGGTCAGGGTCAGGTAGCGGATCCCCGTCTCGAAGAGGACCCGGAGGACACCCAGGGAGTTCTCCAGTGCATGCCCACCCTCCATCCCCAGGATGGAGGCGACTCTTCCGGCTCCGAAGATCCTCTCCACGTCCGACACCGAGAGGGCCAGCTCCAGGTGCTCCGGGTAGAGGGAGATCATCCTTTGCGTGAGGTCCAGCACCTCCAGCAAGACCCTGACCGCCCCCTCCTCCACCGCTTCGGGAGGAGCAAACACCGCCCAGAATTGAGCCCCCACCATCCCGGCCCGGAGCCGCTCCAGGTCCGTGTGGCCGGGTGTGGTCCTTTGGAGATCGTAGGCATCCACGTCCCCCGGGGCATGTGGGTCGGTGTAGATGACCCAGGGAAGATCGTTGTGCCCGTCGATAAGGGGAGTGGTGGTCAGGACCCGCCGGGCCACCTCCAAATGGGACTCGGCCCCAGTGCCAGGACCGGTCTGGGCCTCGGCGCCGGACTCGGCCCCAGTGCCAGGACCGGTCTGGGCCTCGGCGCCGGACTGGGCCCCAGTGCCAGGACCGGTCTGGGCCTCGGCGCCGGACTGGGCCCCAGTGCCAGGGCCGGTCTGGGCCGAGAGAGCTACGGGAGCCCATGGCGCCGTCGCCAGGGAGAGGATGAGGAGGAGTCTATAGATGGGCATGGCAGCTCCGTTACGGTGTTGAGGCACTGGGACGATTCCGGGACCGGGCGTTGGCCGGTTCCATGCCCCCGCGGGCAGGCCCATCCTGGTGGCCGCTCCCGGCTTCATCGGGCGGTTCCTCCCGGAGCCCGGCGCCCTCACCCATTTTGACCTCCACCTCGTCCAGCACGAACTCCGCGAAAGGAAGCGCACAGGTGAAAGCCGGGGACACGGCGTTGAGGATGTGGAGGGAGCGATCATCCCCTTCCAGGTGAAAGTCCATGAGCATCTTCCGTTCTTTCCTGTGAAAGAGCTGGGCCCGGATACCAGGCTTTCCCCAGGTACGGAATGAATCCATAGGGGTTCCATCCACCAGGCGAGCCCCCTGCCGGGCCAGGACCGGACGGAGGTACTTCCTCATCTCTTCCATGGCGATCTCCCGGAACTCGAAATCGTTCCTCAAGAATAGCCCCGCCTCCGTAAGGAGGATGGACGCCGCTTCCCACAGGCTCAAGTTCTGCAGCCCCTTGTAGTGCTCTCTCCAGAAGGCGGGGATGGCCGTGGGCCCTATCTTCACCTCCCCCTGGACCCCTATGGTGAAATGGACCCCCAGCCAGGGGCGGCTTAGCTTGGGCACCGGGTAGATGTGGACCCGGGGGCGCCTGTGCTGAGGATCGCCGTAGAGGTAGATGCCTTTGAAGGGGAGGATGTCCAGATCCTCCCCGAAGCCGTAGGACCGGGCCAGTCTATCGGCGTAGAGCCCTGCGGCGTTGATGAGATACCCGGGCTGAAAGAGGCCGGCGGTGGTATCCAGGGCGGTTCCGCGGCGTTGAAGCGCCCTGGTCCCGAAAAGAATCTCCACCCCCGCCTCACGGGCATCAGAGGCCAGGGCCCTGGTGACTTCAGCCGGATCCACGGATGCCGTGTTGGGGGAAAAGAGGGCCCGTTCGTGGGTTTTGGCCGCCGGGTCGATCTCTCGGGCCTCCTGGGCCGTTACTTCGTGGAGCAGGACCCCGTTCCGGTCCCCTCTGCGCTTCAGCTCCGCCAGCCCCTCCAGCTCGTGGGGGCCCTGGGCCACGACCAGCTTCCCACACCGGTTGATCCCCAGCCCCCGCTCCAGGCAGAGCTCCGTCCACCGGCGTGTGCCTTCCCTGGAGAACCGGGCTTTGAGGCTGTCGGCACTATAGTAGAAGCCGGCATGGAGGACTCCGCTGTTGCGCCCTGAGGCGTGGAGGCCCACGTCCTCCTCCTTCTCCAGGAGAGTCACAGTGGAGTCGGGCCAGCGGGCCCGGGCAGCCCGGGCCACGGTCAGACCCACGATGCCGCCACCCACGATGAGGAGGTCGGGATTCCGGTGCGGCTTCCGATTGAGGTTCATGGCGCTCCTTCGCTGCGGAGGGTTTCTTGCCCTCAGGTATCAACTCTGCCCCGGGAAGCAATGGATTGGGACCGGCCGGGTCAAGGGGTGGGAAGATCGCCACATCCCTATTCCGCCATCTGGCGAGCCCCTTGGACGCACCCTCCCTCCCCTTTACCTTCTCCGAAGCAGCCCTGCCGCCCAACTTGTCCAGGAGTCCGACATGACGACCTTCCGGGTGTTGGCGCTCCTTCCGCTCCTGGTCCTGGCCACCGGAGGATGCACGTCCATGAAGAGCCTCTACCAGCAGGAGCGGCGGGACGCCCTCCATGAGTACGCCGATCCTCTCACCCAGGAGCCCATCACGGAGGAGGACCTGGCCCGCCTTCCGGACCCGGTCCAACGGTTCTTCCGGCAGGCCGGGTACCTGGGGCACCCCAAGATGACCAACGCCCAGGTAGTCTGGTCCCACAGCGAGATCCGCATGTCCCCGGATCGGAAGTGGATGAGGCTGGCGACGCACCAGTTCAACGCCGTCCCCGAGCCATTCCGCATCGCCTACATGAAGGCCCGGATCCTGGGCGTCGTGCCCTTCGAGGGCAGGGACCTCTACCGGAAAGGGCGGGGCCACATGCTGGGAAAGGTCCTGAACCTGTTCAAGGTCGTGGACGCCCAGGACCCGGAAGTCGCCCAATCGGCCCTCGTCACCATCTTCGCGGAAGCCTTGCTGATACCGAGTTACGCCCTCCAGAGCTACCTCACCTGGGAGGATGCCGGGGACGGTTGGGCCAGGGCCCGTATCCGGCACCAGGGCCTGGAGGCCACCGGCACCTTCTTCTTCAACCAGGCAGGAGATTTCATCCGGTTCGAGACCCTGGACCGGTACTACTCCCGGCCCGACGGAGGATACGAGAAGGTGAAGTTCTCGGTGGCGGTGGACGGCTACCAGGATCAAAGGGGGATGAGGATCCCCACGGGAGTCCGGGCCCTGTGGCACCTGCCGGAGGGGGAGTTCGAGTACTGGCGCGGCACCATTCAGGAGATCCATTTCGATGTCCGAGAGTAGTGGGGGACCCGGAAGGCTGGTGGGGCTTGCGAGCCCGGGGGTCTTCCTGAGCATGCTCCTTCTCGGCGGCTGCACCCTGGCGGGGCGCCCCGTCTCCCCACCTCCCGATCCCGCCCACGTGGACCCTGCCCGGCCAGGAGCACCGGGACTGGGTTGGACGGAAACGGGGATCGCCTCCTGGTACGGCCACCCCTATCACGGCCGGACCACGGCCTCGGGGGAGGTCTATGACATGGAGGCCCGGACAGGGGCCCACCGGACCCTCCCCTTCGGCACCCGGATCCGGGTGGAGAACCTGGACAACGGCCGCACCGCCACCCTCACAATCAACGACCGGGGGCCCTTCGTGGAGGGCCGGATCCTGGACGTCTCCCGGAGGATCGCCCAGGAGCTGGACATGCTGGGGCCCGGGACGGCCAGGGTCAGGATCACCGTCCTGGAAGCTCCGGCGCCCCGCCAATGCTGGATGGTCCAGATCGGCGCATACCGGAGGGAAAGAGACGCCCGGAGGTACCAGGACCGCCTCGGGGCCGAAGGGCTCAGGGCCCGGATCACCCCTTCCGGGGACGGGCTCTTTCGCATCTTCGTGGGCCCCTTCAACGCAGAGGAAGAGGCCCGGGGGGTGATCCGGCGCCATGGAGGGTTTCTGGTGGGCTGCTGAGGCGGGACGCGGAGAAGCCCGATTGCGCCCGGGTTCCTTACACCCCATTCTCCGGGAGTTACGGCCACGTAATCATCGCTCCCGGAGCCATCCATGTCCCGGTCTCCCCAACGGCTCATCCTGCTTCTCGCCCTCCTGGCCGTCTCGGTCACGGCCACTGTTCCCGCCGGGGCCCAGGGATGGCCAGCCGGCGCCCAGGAACGGCCTGCCAGGACCCCGGCCGCCGCCGCCCCTGCCGTAGCCACCCAGCTACCGCCGGCCTTCCCCAGGGCCTGGGACCGGCTCTCGGCCGAGCTCAAGGACACCCTCCAGGCCTCGGGCATGGTGGGAAGCTCCTGGGCCTTCGTCAGTGACGGGAAGATGGTGGCCCTGGAGACTTTCGGCTTCGCGGACCTGGAGACGGACCGCCGAGTGGATGAGTCCACCATCTTCCACTGGGCCTCCATCACCAAGACCCTCACGGGCATCGCCATCATGCAGCTCAGAGACCGGGGGCGCCTGGACCTCGAAGACCGTATTCTCCACCACGTCCCGGAGCTTCGTGAGGTCCACAATCCCTACGGCCCCATGGAGGCCATCACCCTCCGGCACCTCCTCTCCCATTCCGCCGGGTTCCGGAACTCCACCTGGCCTTGGGGCGGTGGAGAGTCGTGGCACCCCCACGAACCCACCCGTTGGGACCAGTTGGTGGCCATGATGCCCTACACGGAGATCCTCTTCCCACCGGGGAGCCGGTACTCCTACTCCAACCCCGGCATCGTCTTCCTGGGACAGGTCGTCGAGCGCATCAGCGGGGAGGAATGGGAGGTCTACGTGGAGAAGAACATCCTCCGGCCCCTGGGCATGCACCGGAGCTACTTCGACTACACTCCCTACCACCTCCTGAAGGACCGCTCCAACAACTACTCCGTGCGGGACGGGGTGGCCACTGCAGGGGGGCTGGACTTCGACACGGGGATCACCGTCTCCAACGGCGGCCTCAACGCCCCCCTGGGAGACATGGCCCGGTACCTGGCCTTCCTCACCGACGCCGGAACGGAGGAGGTGCGGGCCCTGTACCCGGAGGTCCTGAGCCGAGCCTCCCTGGAGGAGATGTGGGAGGTCGTGGTGCAGGTTGAGGAGACGCCCACCTTCCGGGAGTCCATGGGGCTCTGCTTCTTCCTGATAGACTTCGGGGACGCCCGTTACCCGGGGCACACCGGAAGCCAGAAGTCCTTCCAGTCCTTCATCTACATCGATCCTGGGACGAAGACCGGGGTCATAGCCGCCTTCAACACCACCGGCGTGGGGCCCGAAGGTGTCGCCCGCCCCGCCACCCGCGCCATCCTCAACGGTCTGCGGGAACGCATGTTCGGGGAAATCTTCTCCCTGTTCCGTTAGAAGCAAGAGAGGCCCCACCCACCCATGGCCAGGAGGGGGCGGCACTCACCATATCCAGGATCGCACGCCCATGACCGACCTCAATCATCTTCCCGCCTACGGAGGCCCCGGATGGCAGCCCCGGGGTGCTTCTCTCCGCCAGGAGCTCGGCACCTGCTGGTCCCGCTGCGGCCTGGACTCCGAGTGGCGCCCGTTGAAGGCCGTCCTCCTCCACCCCCCGGGGCGGGAGCTGGAAGCCGTTCAGGAGAGCCCCGAGGCTTTCCTCCTTCGGAAAGCGCCGGATCCGGAGCGGTGCCGGGCCCAGTACCAGGAGCTGGCTCGTGCATACCAGGAAGAAGGGGTCAGGGTGCACCAGGTGGACCCCCCCTCCCTCCCCCCACCCAACCAGATGTTCGTGGCGGACCTCATGGTCATGACCCCCGAGGGGGCCATCCTGGGACGACCGGCCTCGGGAGTCCGGGCCGGAGAGGAGCGCTGGGTCTTCCGAGCCCTGGGAGAGCTGGGGATTCCGGTGCTGCGCTCGGTACGAGGTCAAGGCACCTTCGAGGGTGCCGATCTCATGTGGATCGGCCCCAAGGCAGCCCTCCTGGCCCGGGGCCTCAGGACCAACGCCGAGGGCGCCGCCCAGGTGAGGGCCACCCTGGAAGAACTCAGCGTGGAAGTCGTGGAGACCCACCTGCCTCCCGGCACCATGCACCTCATGGGGCAGCTCCGCATCGTAGACGAGGGCCTGGCCGTGGCCTGGCCCGGCCGCTTCCCGGCAGAGGCGGAAGACGCCCTGGAAAGACGAGGCCTGCGTGTCGTGCATCCGCCGGATGACGCCCTGCGGGAGGCCCTGGAGAGCTTCGGACTGAACTTCGTGGTCCTGGGGCCCCGACACATCCTCATGCCCGCCGGCAACCCCCGTTCTCAGGCCTTCTACGAGGAACTGGGCGTCCGTTGCCGGAGCGTTGAGGTGGGGGAGATCGGGAAGGCAGCGGGGAGCATCGGATGCCTCACGGGAATCCTGGAGCGGGAGGTGCACGACCGTGATTGAGAATGCCCACGGCACGACCTCCCCGGACTCCTCGGCTCCGTCCGCGTCCCCGGCTGCCGCCTCGCCGGACGGTAGCGGAAGCGCTGGAGATTCCCTCCCCCGCCGGCTCTCGGTCTGGAGCCTCACAGCGGTTCTGGTAGGCTCCACCATCGGCTCCGGCATCTTCCGGGTCCCCTCGGTGGCGGCGGCGGAAGGGGGAACGCTGGGTGCCGTGGCCCTCCTGTGGATCGCTGGAGCGCTCCTCACCCTCTTCGGGGCCCTCACGGTAGCGGAGTTGGCGGCCCTCTTCCCCAGGGCCGGCGGGATCTACGTCTTTCTCAGGGAAGCCTTTGGACCCCTCCCGGCCTTCCTTTTCGGCTGGACCCGCCTCCTGGTCATTCAACCATCCCTCCTCGGCGGGATCGCCCTCATCTTCGCCGCCTACGCCGGCACGTTCCTCCCCCTGGGAGAGGTCCAGGCGCGATTGGTGGCCATCGGGGCCATCGTGGTGGTGGGCGCCGCCAACTACCGGTCCGTCCTCCTGGGAGCCGCCATCCAGAACATCTCCACTGTGGCCAAGGTGGTGACCCTGGTGGGGCTGGCCCTGATGGTGTTCGCCCTTGGGGACCCGGCCGGGGGAGCCTTCGGGGCCGGGCTGGCCGGAGGCGGAGCAGCCGGCGGGGCCGGGCTTGGCGCCGGCCCTGAGGGTGGTGCCGGAGCGGCCGGGCCGGGAGGGATCCTGGCCCTGACGCCCGGCGGCTGGGCCGCCCTGGGGGTCGCCCTCATCGCCGTCCTCTGGACGTATGACGGTTGGGCCGATGCCACCTATGTGGCCGGGGAGGTCCGGGATCCGGAACGATCCCTACCCCGGGCCCTGATCGGCGGGTTCGCCGTGGTGGTAGCGGTCTACCTGCTCCTGAACGCCGCGTACCTCTACGTTCTTCCCCTGGAGGTCATGGCCGCCTCCGAGCTGGTGGCCAGCGACGCCGCCACCGCCGTCCTCGGCCTCCCGGGGGCCGCGGTGGTCTCGGCGCTGGTCCTCCTTTCCACCTTCGGAGCCCTCAACGGAACCATGATGAGCGGCCCCAGGGTCTTTTTCGCCCTGGGCCAGGACGGCCTCTTCTTCCGGAGGATCGGAGCGGTCCATCCCAGGGGCCGTACGCCTCACGTGGCCATCTTCCTGGCCACCTGTCTGGGGGTGGCCTTCGTGTCGGTACGGAGCTTCGAGGAGCTGGCCAACGCCTTCATCCTGGGGCTCTGGCCCTTCTTCATGCTGGCGGTATTGGCCGTCTTCCGCCTGCGGCGCACACACCCCCACCTGAAGCGGCCCTACCGCACCTGGGGCTACCCGGCAGTGCCCCTCATCTTTCTCCTGGCCTCCGGTGCCATGCTCCTGAACGCCCTGGTGGCCCAGCCCCTGACCGCCCTGTACAGCTTCGGAGTCATCGTCTCGGGCCTGCCCGTCTACCTGGTCTGGAGGCGCTGGAAGATGCGACACGGCTCCGCCGGGGATGCGATCTGAACGCCATGCAGAGAACTCGGTCTAATCCCCCGCTCCGGTGGCGGGAACGTCTTCCATGGACGGCCCCTCATCCGAATCCCCCAGCCCCACGATCACGGTCTCGTTCGGGAGGTTCGGAACGATGCAGAGGAACTCGAAGGGATCCTCCCCCAGCGTCGTGTAGGCGTGGGGGATTCCCCGGGGAATGAACACCACATCGTCCTTCTGTACTTCACAGGTCTCGTCCCCTATGACCACCCTGGCCCGACCCCCCAGCACGTACTGCTCGTGCTCCACCGTGTTGGTGTGGAGAGGCATTCCTCCCCCGGGCTGGATGGAGAACTTCCGGAGGGCGAAGTTGGGGCCTTCGTCGGGGCCAATGAGAACCTGCCTCGTGGTGCCGCTGCCGGCTGAAACGCCTTGCACAGGAACGGTTCTGGAGGATCGAACTGGCATGAGCAGCCCTCCTGGCTCAGGGGTCTTGGGTCAGAGAACGTGGGCTCCTTCAACTACCCTGAGGATGCGCCCCGGGGTCCGCAACGGTGGGCCGGGGTGCCCACAAGAGGTGAGCGCCGGGATGCTTCAGAGGATCCGAGCCGGGATGCCCCTCTACGCGTGAAGGATGCCCGGAGCGCGGGGAAAGGCTCCCGGAGGGTGCGCCAGCGGGCTACCCGTCGTAGCTTCTTGATTTGCCGCTCGGGCCGGGTCATGCCCGGGCAAGAAATAGAGAGACCGTTCAAAGGAGACCTAGCGTGGCTACGCACGAGCCCCACAAGATCAAGACCGTCCGACTTCTCTCCTTCCCAGCCCTCCACGAACGCAAGCGATATCTGGCCCAGGCTCATTTCAACACCTTCCACCTGACGCCCAGCCAGGTGGTCTTCGACATGTGCTCCTACGGCACGGGGGCCATGAGCCAGGAGCAGCTCTCCGGGCAGTTCATCGGGGACGAAGCCTATGCCGGCTCCAGGAACTTCGAGATCCTCCAGAGCGCCGTGGGCCAGGTCTTCGGGCACGGCTACGTCTGTCCCACCCACAACCTCCTGGGCTCGTTGAAGCTGGTGGTGGCCACCATGGTGCCTGAAGGCTCCACCCTCCCCACAAACTCCCGGGACCAAACAGATCTCCTCATGCCCCGGGGGCTCAATGCGCCCTACGTCCGGGACGAGGCCGAAGAGATCTTCACGGGCAACGTGAGCATGGCTTCCCTGGGAGAGGTCCTGGCTCGGGCCGGGACCGCAACCACCGTGCCCATCCTGGTCCTCCAGGCCTTCGCCGACGGCCAGCATCCCTTCTCCCTGGAGAACCTGCGGGAGGTCCGGGCCCTGGCAGACAGGCGGGGTGTGCGCCTCGTGCTTGACGGGTCCAGGGTCGTGGAAAACGCCTGGTACATCCAGAAGCACGAGAAGGGACAGGCGGACCGCTCCATCGCCGAGATCGTGAAGCAGATCGCCAAGACCGCCCACGTGTTCATGTTCGATGGCGGACACGACGCCAGGTGCAACACGGGCGGACTCCTGACCACCGACCATCCGGACGAGTACGAGAAGTTCATGAACGAGGTGGTGGTCTTCGAGGGCCTCCATACCTACGGGGGTATGGCGGGACGGACCATGGAGGTCCTGGCCCGGGGGATCCTGGAGATGGTAGACGAGGATGAGGCCCACTGGGTCATGGCCCAGAACGAACGGTTCACCCAACGCCTCCGGGACGGAGGAGTACCCCTGGAGCGGGGGTGTGATGGAGCCTACCTCCTGGCGGACGCCTTCCTTCCCCACCTGGAGGAGAACCAGCAGGACACCCTGGCGGCAGCCCTCTACTTCATCTCGGGAGTGCGCACGGTGGCCCCCGGCCTGGTGGAAAAGAACGCCCTCCTCCCGGTCCAGGTGCCCCGCCTCTGCCTGACCAACGACCACCTGGACCAGGTGGCCGACGCCATCATCCACCTTCACGCCCAGGCCGACCGGATCAACGCCGTCCAGGTGGTGGCCGACGGCGAGTGGCGGGACGAGATGGCCTACCATTGGGTCTTCCCTGACCTGGACTTCTTCGAGTTCGATACCTTTCCCTTCCAGATCCACACCGTGGAGCGGGTCGGCGTCCTTTCCCGGGAGGAGAGGGAGAAGGCCATGCGGGCTGCCGGGTACAACACCTTCCTCCTGCGCTCCGCCGACGTGGCCATCGACCTTCTCACCGACTCTGGGACCTCCGCCATGAGTGTGGACCAGTGGGCGGCCTACGAGGGGGTGAGGGCCAGCGCCGCCACCTCTGACGAGTACTTCGACTTCGTGGAAGCCCTGCAGGAGGTCTTTGGCTACGAGTTCATCATCCCCACCCACCAGGGAAGAGCGGCGGAGCACATCCTGAGTCAGACCCGCATCAAGCCGGGACAGCTGGTGCCAGGGAACATGTATTTCACCACCACCAAGCTCCACCAGGAGCTGGCGGGTGGACTCTTCGCCGATGTCATCGTGGACGAGGCCCACGATCCCGCCAGCGACTTCCCGTGGAAGGGGAACATCGACCTCCTCAAGCTGGACGCCGTGGTGCAGAAGCACCAGGCGGACAAGATCGCTTACATCTCCTTCGAGCACTCGGTAAACATGGCCGGCGGGCAGCCCGTGTCCATGGACAACGCGAAGGAGGTCTACGAGTATTGCTCGGCCCTGGGAATTCCGGTGTTCTTCGACGCCACCCGGACGGTGGAGAACGCCTACATGATCCAGTGGAAAGATCCCCGCTACACCAACACCCCCATTAAGGACATCGTCCGGGAGATGATGCTCTACGGAGACGGGTGCACCGTGAGCGGCAAGAAGGACTTCCTCATCAACATCGGGGGGTGTCTGGCCTTCCGGGACAACGAGGTCTGGGCCAGGGAAGCCGAGGAGATGCTGAGGGTCTACGAGGGCAACGTCACGGACGGAGGGCTGGCCACGGCGGACCTGGCGGCCATCGCCCGTGGGGTGCACGAGATGGTGGACGACCGGAATATCAAGGCCCGGGTTCAGCAGACCCAGTTCCTGGGCAATCTTCTACTGGATGCGGGGATCCCCATCGTGACGCCCCCCGGGACCCACGCCATCTTCCTGGATGCCAAGGGATTCCTCCCCCACCTGGACCAGGACGAGTACCCGGCCCAGCGTCTGGCGGCGGAGCTCTACATCGAGTCCGGGGTGCGGGCCATGGAGCGGGGGAACGTCTCCAAAGGGCGGGATCCCTCCACCGGGGAGAACTACAGGCCGGCCCTGGAACTGGTGCGCCTCACCATTTCGCGCCGGGCATACACCAACGACCACATGCGGGCCGTGGCGGAGGCAGTCATCCGGGTGTGGGAGCGCCGGGATGAGGTCAAAGGGCTGAAGTTCGTCTACGAGCCGCAGAAGCTCCGGTTCTTCCAGGGCCGGTTCGAGTCCTTCTAGCCTTTTGGGGATGGGGGGCTCGGGGCGGGGCCCCACTGGGGGGCTCGGGGCTGGGCCCCACTATTGATGGAATTGCTTGACGTTCCCGTCGCGGGAGAGAACTATGGAAGACACACACTCTCTCTCTTCGGCTTCAAGGAATACCATGGCTACCGATCCATCAACCCTCATAATCGCCGCCAACAACGCGATCCGCCACGTGAAGGAGCACCTGGACCTGGGGGCTTACAACCAGCCCAGTGAGCTATTCAGCAGGGGCCCCATCCGCATGGCAAGGTCCTTGCACGCTCAGGTTGTTGGAACACGGGATCAGATCCTGCCGGAACTGCGTCAACTGCAACCCGTCGCGCAGGGCCTGCCTGAGGACCGGCGCAACCTGATCATGATTGAGGTGTGGGCCCGAAACGCCCTCAAGATGAGAGCAGGGAACTGCGCCCTCCAAGCGGCGGTTGCCTTCCAGTATCTGCGCATGCGGGAGCGGGTCTTCCCCCTGGAGTACATGCAGTTCGCAACCAAGGATCACGCCTTTGTAGTCCTGGGCCGGCCCGCCGATACCGACATCTCGCGTTTCTGGGAATGGAGCAGAAACGCCGTGGTCTGCGACCCTTGGCGGAATTCTGCTGGATATGCCACATCCCTCGCCCTCTGGCACAGGCAGACAGAGGTCAGCGTGCTGACCCGCCTCGATTCTTGATTGGAGCCAGGTAGAAAGAGGGGTCCCCGGAGCGAGCCCAGGCCCCCGTAGCGGTCTCAGTTTCGATCACCTCGCTCTCGGAGAGGGGGTGCGACGAAGCCGAGAGGCGGAGAGATCCCGGCACCCATTTAGCGCGGAGGGTGAGCCCCCATGAAGAAGGTGGCGCTGGAGGTTCTGGTGGCGGTGGTTCTCCTCACCGCGCTCCTTCTCGGTCTCTTCCCGGAGGCGCTGGAGCCGGAAGCCATCCGGGACTTCATCCTGGCGTTCGGACCGGCGGCGCCCCTCGCGTTCACCGCCGTGTACTGCCTGGCCGTCTTCGTCCCCTACGGAACCACGCTTCTTTCCATGGCAGCCGGGCTCGCGTTCGGCCTCGTTTCCGGTATGGTTCTCGTTTTCGTCGTCACGCTCTTCGCCAGCCTGATTCCCCTGTCCGTGGCCCGGCGTCTGGGACGGGACTGGGTCGAAGAAAAGATCGGGGGTACGCGGGTAGAGAAGTACGCGGACCTGATCAACAGGAACGCTTTCCTGGTCTTCTTCTATCTCCGGCTCGTGCCCAGCCTCCCGTACGAAGTGCAAAACTACATCGCGGGAATCAGCCGGATCACCTACCGTCAGTTCCTGCTCGCCAGCTTCCTCGGCAACGGTCCGATCGTCTTCATCCTTGTCTTCCTGGGGGACAGCCTGACCGACCCCGGTTCGCCCGGTTTCTGGCTGGCCGCGGGGATCTTTCTGCTCGCGCTGGTAGCCCCGCCTCTGATCGCGTTGGCCCTTCGAAGACTCGGAAAGGAATCCCTCTGGGCTCGCCTCTCTGATCCCTGACGGTCCCAGGGGCCCCCTCAACGCCCTGCTGCGAACCCCGTCCTTCGGGCGTCGGCCACCCCTATGAGCTGCCCCGTCTCGGGGTCCCGCATCACGGCGTGCATGGACCCCATGCTCTGGTCGTAGCCGCCCACCAGAGAGTAGGAGATGCCCCAAGCCTGGAGG
>PXFI01000106.1 GCA_003564295.1 Gemmatimonadota bacterium
AAACCCCTCCGTGGCCTCGGTGAACGCCGATGGACTTGTCATCGCAAACCATCCGGGAGTCACCACACTCGTGGCTCGATTCGCCGGCTGGATGGAGGACTCGGTGCAGGTGACGGTCACTCCTTCTCAACAGATGGATCTCCTGTTCAGGGACGCGTTCTCCGCCGGGAGCCTGGAGGAATGGGAGCTCTTCGGATACCCCCCCGCCCGATTGGCGGAGGTGGACGGGGAGGTGGTGCTCTCCCTGCCGGGGGACGGGCGGTACCAGGACGGTGTGGCGGCCCTGGGAACATTCTCCCTCAGGCACGGCGTCACGGCGGAGCTCCAGTACCGGTTTCCCCTCACCCGGACCGACCGCCAGCGGTTCATGTTCTGCCTGGAGCCGGTGGGGGATACCCTGGCGGCCTCCTCGGCGGATTGGAGAGGCAGTCCCGCCGACGGCTCCCTCTGTTTCCAACACCCGATCCAGGAGAACGTCAAGTTCGACTCCCAGGAGGCTGGCCTATCCTTCTCCGGCCTGGGCCACGCCGAGCGGTTCCACCTCCCGCCGGAGCCCGAATCCTCATGGGTGGGGGTGGCTCTCCAGGTACGTCCCGATGGAGCCGTAACCCTCTTCGTGAACCATTCTCGGGTCTATGAGATGAGGTTTCCGCTGCCCATTCCGGAGGGAAGCCTCTGGCGTGTGAGGCTGTCTGGAGCGTCCGTGGATACCTCCCTCCACGTTCGGGGGGTCTCGGTCTGGCCGGGGCAGAGGTATGTCACAACCGCCAGGTGAAGCGGGCATAAAGGTCACGGTCCTGACGCGAGTAGGCGGCGCCTTCCGGCCGGAACAGGTCGGTCCGGATCCGGTAGCGCGCCTCGAAGTTCAGTTGGCTGGAGACCGTGAACCGGTACCGGATCTCCGATAGTGTGTTGTTTGGACGGAAACTGTTGGAAACAAGCCACTGGGGCTCGGCCTGACCGTACAAGACACCAATCCGGTGACGATCCGAGATCCCGTTGGCGTAGGCCGCCACCTGCCATGCCACCGCTGAGGGGCCCATCAGCGTGCGGCTTTCTTCAACGGCCATGCCGGCCGAGGCCGGTGTAGGGGCCACGGGCACATATCCCGCCTCACCGCCAATCCAGTACTCAAACAGCCGGCACCGCCAGGGCAGGCGCATCATCAGACGCGTGGTTGCGGCCGTGTAACTGCGGATCGTACCGTCCCGCTCAATGGACTTTGGCAGCACCGACACGCTGACCTCCCGCTGCACCCACAAGCCCTCCTGCTCACGGTGCTCCAGGACAACAAGTCCCCCCACGCGTGCCCCCGGCTCATCAAAGGCCAGCGGTGCCCGGGCCGCATGGGTGCTGCCCAGCCTGCCGTTATGATTCCCCACCAGGTGCAGGCGCCAGCGGGGGTTCACATCCCACCGGATCCACACTCCGTCGGTGTGGGCAATGGCCAAGTTGGAGCCGTAATATCGATCCATCCCTTTGGGTATGAATCCCGCCAATCCGAACCTCGCCTGAAACCGTCCCGCCACCACGGTCAGATCCGGGCGCACCCTCCACGAAAGGTCAAACTCGTCAAAGGTGACGGTCCCGGGCGGATAGCTTCCGTCGGGCGGGGTATGGTCCTTGAGCTCGAACCGCAATTCGTCCTGGTTGGTAGATGCCCGCCCGGCCAATCTCGTCCGGAACGTAACCTGCCGCGCTATCTCGTACTCCGCCCGGAGCTGAAGGCGCGCATTCAGGGCATGATCACGGGATCGACCCCCTTCCCTGCTGCGGGTCTCGATCCAGGTGTAGACAGGCCGGAACGATCCCGAAACGCTTAGCCGGCTCCCGATTCCCCCCTTCTCACTCTCTGCGCCTCGGTCTTCCTGGGCCGACACGGTCGCCGGTGAAGCCAGCAGCATGGCAGCCGAGAACACCGCGGTGAAAGCGATGGCAGGAAGAGGGTGACTTGAAAGACGCATACAAGACATCACTTCCACCTGATCACGTGACAAAGAACCCTCACCTCCAGCCCATCACCCCTCTCCCTGGTCCCTCCGCTCCAACACGTAGATCCCGGTTCCTTGATCCATGATGAGCCTCGTCACGGCCTCTCCTTCCCTCACGAATCGGAAGCGGGTGTCCCCCATGCCCCAGGTGAGGGCACCCAGGTGGACCGGGCGGAGGGCGTTGGTGGTGCCCTCGGGGGTGAGAACCAGGGCGTCGCCCTCCCGGGTGACCACCATGGTGAGAGGCCGGCCCCGGGCCGGCCCAGTGTAGCGACCGGTGAGCTCGTCCAGGCTTCCCGTGTAGCGGGTGTCCTCCAGGGGTGGAGGGGGTCCCAGAACCAGGTCGGACAGAGCCCCGCTCAGCGCAGCGGGCCCCGGGGAACCGGTGGAGTTCTGGAGGACCACCACCGTGAGGTCCTCCTGGGGGTAGTAGCGGCCGTCGGAGAGGAAGCCGTTGATGCCACCGCCGTGGGCCAGTATCCGGTGCCTCCCCTCCCCCATGACCAGGAGGCCGCCGGCGTAGCGAGTGGGTGTGCCGTCCTCCAGGGGCAGAGGTGTGATCATGGTTCGGTAGGCGTTTTCCGAGAGGAAACGCCCCCCGTGCAGCGCCTGGTTCCAGCGCACCAGATCCCCCACGTTGGAGCAGAGGGACCCCGCCGCATAAGGCCAGGTGTGGTCCAGGTACGCCGCTCGCTCCAACCCCGTCAGTGTGGCGTCGTACCCGTGGGCCCGCCCTTCCCTGATGGCCCTCTCGCTGCAGTAATAGGATCCCTCCATGCCCAG
>PXFI01000353.1 GCA_003564295.1 Gemmatimonadota bacterium
TCCCAGGGCCTTGAGGTAAGCACGCTGGGTGCTGGAGAGCGGTTTCTTCAGGATTCTCTTGTGGTCGAGTCTGAGAATGAGGATATATCTGAACTTGGTGGTCATGGCGTATGAAGTTGGGCGGTCGGTCTGTCGTTGGTTCAGGCCCTCGATGGTGGAGTTGGTTTCTGCCAGGTGCAGGCGCATCTGGCGTTGTATGAGGTTCCAGATCAACAGTGCCAGCAGCAGGATCATGCCCAGGGCTTCAATGCGCTGCGGTTTTTTCAAAAAAAGGTCATTGACGATCAAGGGGTCTTTCAGGAACTTGAAGTTACGCTCAATTCCGTCTTGGTCCTTGTAACTTTGCAGCAGTTCTTTGGAACTCTGAGCGTCATTCCCCTGAATAGGCCTGTTTGAGATAAGCACGAAGCAACCGGCCTCGGCGCGTTTCAGGTTAATTTTTTCAGGCAGCTCGACAATCTCGGTTTGAACGATCCAACGCCGATCCACAACCTTACGCGGACCGTTTTTTGGCGGTCTGCCCGGGGCGTATTGAATTTTTTCTTCAATCCTGGTTTGCAGGGTGTGGTATGGCATGGGAATGGAGTGCAGCTTCCGGCACTGTTCTTCGGCATCAGGCCGGCAGGCAAAGGAAGGTTTGCCTTGTTTTGCAATGGCTTTGCTTAAGTCCTTCCGAGATTTTTCAATTTCTCTGTCGATCCGCTTCTGCCTGCGTTTATCGTGGGCACTGGAGTGAATAACGATGGCCCGGTATGTTTTGTCATAAAGTTCAACCTTGGTTTCAAAGGACTTATAGATGGCATGGGGCCGCCTGGCAGAGGTATGAGAGGTGGCCAGCACCCCGATTTCCTGCCATTGATTGGCCAGCACGGCCTCGTTGATTGCTCTGCCAGTCTCTTTATAGTTATGTGGCAGTCTAGTGACGAAATAGATGAGCGCGGCCCCCGGGATGGGGTCGAAGTAGGCGATGTTCTCCTCTGTGACTACAGCGGAGTCGCAAACATAGGTAAAGGCACCTTCTTCCAGTCCGTGCTGGGTAAGTTTTTTGCTGATGCGGGTCAGGAGTTTATTGTTCAGGGTTTTGTCTGAACTGTTGCCATCATGGGTTTCACCCATGATGGGGATGTTATGCTCAACGCAGAGCATGCTGAGCATAAACTGTTTGAGGTCGGGCCGATGATCCTTGCTGTGACCAAAGGTCAGATTGATACTGTCCTCTGGACAATTACTGTAATCACCCCAGACGCTGACTGAAGTAGAATCCCAGTGGCCGGTGCTGGTGTCGATATCAAAGACCACGGCGGCTCGCCGGGCTATTTCACCAAAGATTTTGCTGGGCCCGACATTTTTGATCCGGTCGAGAACCCGTCCGACATTATGATCTTTAAAAGCAGCAGGATCAACGTACTCGCCCAGAAGCAACTCAGTGTCTTGCTCGGCAAAGAAGTCCTGTAAGTGGTACAGAGGTGTGCGTCCTGAGAGTGTATCCTGGATCATTCCGGCAACGACAAGACCTGGTTTGATCTTCATTTCGCCGCCCACCAGGGTGTTGACCAGTTCCACCAGGCCAATGCGCTGCATATATGCCCGGATTATGGGGTAATAGTTTACCTGATGCACATCGATCAGTTTTGCTTGTTCGAAAGATTCAAACTGTTCCTGATTATTCATGGCGTAACCTCAAAAGAGCTTGATGGTGCAAAGGGCAGGCGTAAATATCCTTGATGGACGATGTTGGGAAGGCTTTGCCGTTACGGGTGCGTCCTGTGGTCTGACCAAGGTGCTGCCAGTTTGCCGCCCGGTAACATGTACCCTCAAATCGTCTTTCCACAAATGTTTCCATCATCAGGATGGGATGACCGTACTTGGCCTGCCAATCCTGACTGAGTCGTTTGTTGATCATCCCCAGCACATGACTTGCCAAGTTGGGAACCTGAACCCAGGGCAGGATCAGGAAGCGCTGATTGTTGGTCACGAGGTGCAGCCGTTGCTGACGCTGAGTGTCGCTCCATCCAATATAGTAGTCACGTGCTGCACAACTCCAGGCCGCCGATCCGAAGAGCAGGCAGGCCAGAAGCCGACCATGGCTATCGGCGAGAAGGTAGGGCATATTTTCACCGACCGGTTGGGTAAAGCTTAAATAATGATACCTGGCCAATAACCAGGAGAACAAGCCAAAGACGTAAGGCAGGGAAGTATCAAGCAGTTGCAATGGGAGCAGGGTGTGGAGTTCTTCCTTTATTGGCGTAGCATCATGTTCTACGGGCTTAACCTGTTGGTGGCGGAAACGGTTTGGTGAGGGCCATTTGGGAAGAGGCAGATGAATAACTCCCTTATGTGCCAGCTTTCTAAGCAGGCTTCGACAGGCAATGTCCTTGATTTGTCCTTTGTGGTTTCGCCAATTCCAACATGCGGCCAGTTCGCGACTGAGGCGGTATCGGCTCCAGGATGGATTTTGTTCCCTGAGTTGCCGTATTAAGGCAATGTCACTTGCGGTGATCAATCGACCTTGAATGATGGTTGGTGTCTTCATACCCAACCTCTTTATACTAATCTGGAATAAGAGTCCAGAATTTAGTATACACTAAAATAAAATGCTTTCAAGCAAGTATCTACGGGGTAAAACAGGATGCAGGCTGTACCAAGAAGCAGAAAAAAAGTGGTGAGATAAAAAAATTACCTTTCAGGCAAACGAAAGGGTGCTGAATGTAGGACAAAAGAAAGCATACAGTTGACATTATCCAGAGGAGGCCTGCGAACTCTACCGTTAAA
>PXFI01000049.1 GCA_003564295.1 Gemmatimonadota bacterium
CTGCACGGGGAAGTCTAGGATGGCCATGGCGCCGGTGGGGTACTTTCTTTCCAGGTCTTCCATAGCCTTCTGCTCTCCTGACCCGGCAAGAACCAGAGCCAGCTCCTCGAAGGTCGGATTGTGGCCGATGAGGAGGACCGAATCCACCTCTGCCGGGAGCTCCCGGACAACGTCCAGGATGGTGCCGGGAGAAGCATGATAGAGATCCTCCCGGATCTCCACGGGAGTTTCGTCCCTCAGGGGGACTAAAAGGGCCTGCCAGGTCTCCACGGCCCGCCTGGCGGCTGAGCAGAGCACCCGATCCGGAACGAGTCCGTGCCGGGTCATGTAGGTTCCCATGCGGGGAGCCGCTTTGCGTCCCCTGGGGGCCAGGGGGCGCTGGAGGTCCGGAAGGGAGGCGTCGTCCCAACTGGACTTGGCGTGGCGGAGGAGGTAGATGGTCTTCACCTGGAGGCCTCCAAATGCAGATTCCACCGGGATCTCACCACATGACGGCCCGGTCCTGACACAAGCTGGTTGGGGGGGGGCGAGGAAACAAGGGGAGCTGTCCCTCGCCGGTGGTGGAGTGGTCCGGAACCCACAGGGGGGATAGGTTGGCGGGAAGTTGCTCCTCTCCCGGGGGGGGAGAGGCTGGAAAGGACGGACTATGATTCGGCTGCATCGTTCGAGGGGGGCATTGAGGGGGCTGCTCTCCATCCTGCTGTTGTCCCTTGCGGTGGGGGGAGCCCAGGGAGGGGCCCAGGCTCCTTCCGGGGCATGGGAGCAAGCCTTGGCCGAGTTCGCCGGGCGATTGGCCGCAGACGTTGAGGAGGATGGCCTGGGGGGCATCACGGCCGGAGTGGTGGTGGGGAGGGACCTGGTATGGGCGCAGGGATTCGGGTGGGCCGATAGGGATCGGAGGATCCCGGCTGGAGTCGGTACCATCTACCGGGTGGGGTCCATTTCCAAGTCCTTCACTGCCGTGGCCCTCCTGCAGCTCCAGGAGAGGGGATACCTGGACGTGGACGATGTCGTGAAAGGGGTCCTGCCGGAGTTGGGTGGGCTGGGCGAGCCTCCGGTGGGCGCCGCACCCATCACCTTCCGGCACCTGGCCACCCACACGGCGGGTCTCATCCGGGAGCCGGAACTGGAAGGCGCGGCCGAAGGGCCCCTGGAGTTCTGGGAGGATAAGATCCTGGCCTCCATCTCTGCCACCTCCTTCCACGGGGCTCCGGGGGAGGCCTACCGCTATTCCAACATCGGGTTCGGGGTCCTGGGCTACAGCCTGGGGAGGGCTACCGGGACCCCGTTTATGGAACTGGTGGACGCCATGCTCTTCCAGCCCTTGGGGATGGGCTCCTCGGGGTTCGTGGTCACCCCGGCCATGGCGGAGCATCTGGCGACGGGATACGTGAGGTTGCGAGACGGTTCGGTGGATTCGGAGGCACCCTACCAGGAGCACGTGGGCCGGGGGTACAAGGTTCCCAATGGCGGGATCTACTCGACGGTGGGAGACCTGGCCCGGTTCGTGTCCGGGATGACGGGTACGTCGTCGGCCCCTGTTCTGGGGCCGGAAGGTCGCCGCCTGGCCCGGATCTCCCAGACTCCGGAGGGCGATACCCCCTACTCCTTTGGCTTTTCCATCTCACGCCGGGAAGGGGAGCCGGACCTGGTGGGCCACGGGGGCTCGGTGGCGGGCTACACCGCCCACATGGTCTTCGAGCCGGACTCGGGAATCGGAGTGATCCTCCTGAGGAACTACGGTGGCGGGGAGACCAACCTGGGCCGGGCAGCCCGGGAACTGGCCTGGAGGCTGGTGGGGATTCGGTCCGGGTATTGAGGCGGCCGGTGGTGGCCGCCTGCCTCACCGGGTACCGCATGCCCCGTCTCCTGAAAGGAGCTGAAGCCATGAAACGCTGTTTGGGGTCTTTCTTCTTTATGGCCATGGTGCCGCCTCTCCTGGGAGGATGCTCCCCCGGCGAGATGCATACCGTCCATGGGGCTCCCGCCACCGACCTGCAGTTCGTCATCTCCTTTTCCCAAGAGCTTGCCGCCGAGGTCCAGGAGCTTGCCGCCGAGGCCCAGGACGGCCGTCTCATCCTGGTGATCTCGAAGCGGGAGACGGGAGAGCCGCGCTTTCAGGTGAGCGCCGGTCCCGGGGGCCAGCAAGTCTTCGGGATCGATGTGGAAGGATGGGCTCCCGGGGACGGGGCCGTGGTGGGGGACACGGTCTTCGGCTTCCCTTTGGCCGGCCTTGGGCTCGTGCCTGCAGGGGAGTACACGGTGCAGGCCCTTCTGAATCGGTATGAGACGTTCACCCGTTCCGACGGGCACACCGTCAGCCTTCCGCCGGACCGGGGGGAGGGGCAGCAGTGGAATCGGAAGCCCGGCAACTTCTACAGCACCCCCAAGCGGGTGAGGTTGGATCCCGCCGCCGGGGGGCGGGTGGAAATGGTCCTGGATCAGGTGATTCCCGAGATCGTGCCTCCCCAGGACACGGAGTGGGTGAAGCACGTCAGGATCCGGTCCGAGCTCCTCTCTGAGTTCTGGGGTACCGATGTGTATCTGGGCGCCCACGTGCTTCTCCCCTTTGGGTTCGAGGGCCACCCTGAGGCCCGCTACCCCCTCGCCATCTTCCACGGCCACTTCCCGGCGGATTTCGGAGGGTGGCGCACCGAGCCCCCCGATCCGGATTTGGAATGCGTGTACAGTGCCCGCTTCGACTGGGAATGCTACAATCGGACCCAGCAGGAGCTGGCCTACCAGCTCTACCTGGATTGGATCAGCCCCGGGTTTCCCAGGATGCTGGTGGTGCAGGTCCAGCACCCCACACCCTACTACGATGCCTCCTACGCCGTGAACTCCCAGAACAACGGGCCCTACGGCGACGCCATCACCTACGAGCTCATCCCCCACATCGAGGAGCGGTTCCGGGGGATCGGTGAGGGGTGGGCCCGGTTCACCTACGGAGGCTCCACCGGGGGGTGGGAAGCCCTGGCGGCGCAGGTCTTCTACCCCGACGAGTACAACGGGGCCTATGGAGCCTGCCCGGACCCCATCGACTTCCGGGCCTACCAGCTGGTGAACATCTACGAGGACGAGAACGCCTATCTCGTGGACCGGGACTGGGGGACGCTTCACCGCCCCTCCCGGCGAGACTGGCTGGGCCATGTCTCGTACACGGTGCAGCAGGAGAACCACATGGAATTGGTCCTGGGGAGCAGGGGTCGCTCCGGGGCCCAGTGGGACATCTGGCAGGCCGTCCACAGCCCGGTGGGAGAGGACGGGTACCCGAGGCCCATCTGGGACAAGATGACAGGAGTGATGGATCGGGAGGTGGCGGCCTTCTGGCGAGAGAACTACGACCTTCGCCATATCCTGGAGCGGGACTGGGCCGAGCTGGGCCCCCGGCTTGAGGGCAAGATCCACATCTACGTGGGGACCATGGACAACTACTACCTGAACAACGCCGTGTACCTCATGGAGGAGTTCCTGGAGAGCACCGTGGATCCCTACTACGGAGGCGAGATCGACTACGGGGACCGCTTCGAGCACTGCTGGAACGGGGACCACGACGTTCCCAACGCCATCTCTCGCTTGCGTTACGTGCAGATGTTCGGCACCAAGTGGGCTGCCGACGTGCATCGACGGGCGCCGGCAGGGGCAGACCTGGTGAGTTGGAGGTACTGAGGGGGATCGGCTGAGGGAGGTGCGGGCCTGGACCTGGGGGTGCGCTATCATCGGAACGGACCGGCGAGGCTGGCAGGGATCACATGAACGTCCAGATCTTCGGGATCCAGAAGAGCGCCGACACCCGTAAGGCACTCCGCTTCTTCAAGGAGCGGAGGGCCGATGTCCATTTCGTGGACCTGAAGGTGCGGCCCGCCTCCAAGGGTGAGCTTTCCCGCTTCGCTCAGAAGTTCGGGGTTGAAACCCTCCTTGACCGGGAGTCGAAACGGTTCCGGGAGCTGGGCCTGGGGGCCTCCCACTACTCCCAGGAGACCTGGCTGGACAAGCTGGCGGAGGAGCCCCTCCTGCTTCGCATGCCCCTGGTCCGGCAGAAGAACGCACTGACGGTGGGGTTGGCCGAAAAGGAATGGAAGGAGTGGGTTGGGCGGTGACGGAGACGCCATCCCGGGGGAGCCTCTCCTTCAAGACCTTTCTTTCTTGCCCCGGCAATTCCCCAACACTACGTTCCTAGGCAAGCAGCCCTTGGCTTCCCAGAGACCGCGTTGGCCATGCGGCCGTGAAGGCCGGACGCCGGCAACGGTAGGGGGAAGCGCCGCAGGATCGGCGGTTCCAGGGCTCGGTGATTCATGAACCCTCGACGAGGAGATTGGACCATGAGAGTCTGGGTAGCTCTGTTCGTGCTCTTGCCCCTCTTGTCCGGGTGTGCTGAGAGACCGCCTGAGGTGGCGGTCGAGGACATTGTGGCCGAGGCGCCGGAACTGGCGCAGGTGGTGTTCGAAAACGATTTCGTGAGGGCTGTGAGATTCCAGCTGGAGCCCGGCGATGAATTGCCGCTGCACGTCGGGGGACCGCGAGTCGTCTACTCCTTGAGCGATTACCGCATTCTCTTTACCGAAGGGGAAGAGAGCGTTGAGAAGGAGTGGCAAGCGGGGGAGGCCCATTGGCATGAAGCCGTCGATCACGCCGTAGAGAACATCGGAGAGACGGAGGCTCTGTTCCTGGTGGTTACGCGCACGCCCGTCCAATTGCCGGGCGCGGCTCCCTATGAGTCCGACCAGGACGCTGCTGCCGCGGACCCCTCCCATGCGCAGGTGGTCTTTGAGAACGACTACGTGAGGGTGACGAAGGTGACGCTGGCGCCGGGAGCGGAGCAGCCGCTGCACCATGGCCTGAACCGCCTGGTATACTCGCTGACTTCCTACCAGATCAGCTACACGTCGGATCAGGTGGAAGACGTTGAGAGGGCGTTCAACCAGGGTGATGCCCACTGGCACGGTGCGGACGAGCATGCCGTGACCAACATCGGCGAGACGGAGGCCCGGTTCGTGGTGTTCCAGTTCAAGGGATAGAACCAGGCGCCCAGCGGCAGCAGAGCCGAGGGCCGCTTCGTGCTGCTCGCCCACCCCTCCCGGCTGGGGCCGCCGGTCCCCTACCGGGAGGGGATGAGGATCAGGTCCTCTTGGGGGGTGGAGAGCCAGCGTGCCCCATCTTCGGTGATGACCGCCATCTCCTCCACGGAGATGGTCTTGGTTCCTTCCTCGTCTCCTTTCAGCTCCCAGGAGAAGAACCCGTCGAAGGCGAAGACCTGACCGGGGAGGAGCACGCGCTGCACCGCCGGGGACGGAGGCCTGGTGCGCTGCCCCCCCGAGAGGGCGGGCCCCACATCGTGGACCCAGTAGCCCACCGGGTGGCCCGTGCTCCAGAAGACGTCCAGGGATCCCTCCTCTTCCATTACGACCCGCTGGGCCAGGTCCACGTCCAGTCCCCTGACGCCCGGGCGCATGGCTTCGAAGGCCGCCCGGCTTCCCCGGACCGCCGCACGCCAGCGCCGTTGGGCCTCCGCCGGGGCCTCCGTCTCCCCCGGGGCCAGGACGTAGGCGAAGCGCTGGATGTCCGAGACCCACATCCCCCAGACCCGGATCCCGAAGTCCGTCTGGATGAAGTCCCCGGGGCGGATCACCCGGTTGGTGGCATGGGAATGGCCACGGTCCGGTCCCGAGTTCACGTTGGGGTTCTGGTCCGGGGACCAGGCGTCCTCCACCCCAAGCTGCGCCATGCGGCGTTTGAGGTACCGAGCCACATCTGCGTCGGTGGTGCGTCCCGGGACAACCCTGGCGTAGGCTTCGATCTCCAGGGCCTCGGTGATCCTGGCGGCCCGGGCCATGATTTCCACCTCACGGTCCGTCTTTACCGAAAGCCATTGGACCACCAGCTCCTCCGACGACACCAGGCGGGAAGAGAGGTGGGGGCCCAGGGCGGCCTCCAGCTGACGGCGCTGGGTGTGGGAGAGGCCGTCGGCTACGGCGAGGTTGGCAGAGTTGATGGCGATCACTCCCGGGTCCTGGGCTCGGAGCTCCCGTGCCGCCGCCTGGAACGCCGACTCACCGGAGAGGATGGCCACGCTGTCATGGAGCCCCACATCCCGGAGGGCCGTGGCCTCCCCTGCGGGGGAGAGGGCCAGGGACCGGACACGCACCTCCTCTTCGGTCCCATCCGCAGGATCCTCCCGGAAGAAGAGAAACGCTGCGGTGCCGCCAGCGTTCTCGCCCCCCACGTGATGGGCCAGGGGGTCGTTGTGGTTCTCCCGCAGGATGAGGACCCAGGCGTCCACTCCGGCCCGGCTCATGGCGGGCCCCAGGAGGGAGCGGATCCGTTCCTCCCGGATCGAGGTCCAAGGGTTCTCTTCCGGAGGGAAGGGGAGGTCCTCTCCCATCCATGCCCGGGGGGCGTCGAATGCCGGCGGTGCCAGGGCCAGCCCTTCGGCGGCCAGGTCCGGGTCGAAAGGATCAGGATGAACGGTCGACGTACAGCCTGCGACGGCCCACGCCAGGAGGAGGGTGGCAGAAAGAAAGGAGCCCGGGGGGACGCTCAGGCCGGGCCCGGCCCAAGTGGGGGAGGGAAAGCGTTTCGTGCGGGTCATGTTTGATCCGTGCCTCCTTCGCCCGCGGACACCTTGCCAGCGGCTTCAGGTACATTGTGGGGCCTTCCGGGGGCCCCCGGTGATCTTGCATCAACGTACGATGGCAGGACGCTGGGCGCACTCCGGGGGGTGTGTGGCCGAGATTGCCGGCCAGTAGGGCCGCCCCCGGGCCGGGAGCTCGGCGAGCTCGAGACACCCATCCTTCTCACCTGCACCCTCTGTGTCTGGACCGCAGCAGGCGCGAAGGGGGTCCGGAGCTGCGTCCGCATCCGAACCCCCTCGCCACATCCGCGATGGCGCCTGGACCAGCGGCTTCGGCCAGGTGGTCCTGTCCCTACTCGATGGCAGGAAGCCTGGCCAGCGCTTCCTGCACCTTCTCCTCGGGGTACTCGTAGTTCACCAGGTCGCCGGCGAAGTACCGCTCGTACGCCCCCATGTCGAAGTGGCCGTGGCCGCTGGCGTTGAAGGCGATGATCTTGGCTTCCCCCCTCTCCTTGCAGCGAAGGGCCTCATCCATGACCTCCAGCACGGCATGGGAGGTCTCGGGGGCCACCAGGTGACCCTCCGCCCGGGCGAAGCTCAGAGCCGCCTCAAAGCATGCCGTCTGTGGATGGGCCTTGGCTTCCAGGAGGCCCAGTTCCAGAAGATGGCTGACGGAGGGAGCCATGCCGTGATACCGAAGACCTCCGGCGTGGATGCCCGGGGGGATGAAGTCATGCCCCAGGGTGTGCATCCGGATCAGGGGCGTGGTACAGGCCGTGTCCCCGAAGTCGTACCTGTAGAGTCCCTTGGTGAGGGTGGGGCACGCCTGGGGCTCGACGGCCACCACCTTCGTTTCCCTTCCCTCAAGGATCTTGTCCCGAAGGAAGGGGAAGGCGAAGCCGGCGAAGTTGGATCCACCCCCGGCGCACCCGATGACCACGTCGGGATAGTCTCCCGCCATCTCGAACTGCTTGAGGGATTCCAGGCCGATGATGGTCTGGTGGAGCATGACGTGGTTCAGCACGCTTCCCAGGGAGTACTTGGTGTCATCCCGGGTGGCGGCCTCCTCCACGGCCTCGCTGATGGCGATGCCCAGGGAGCCGGGGGTGTCGGGATCCTGCTCCAGGATGGCTCGCCCCGCTCGGGTCTGGTCGCTGGGGCTGGGGATGCAGGTGGCTCCCCAGGCCTCCATCATGAGGCGGCGGTAAGGCTTCTGGTGATAGGAGACCTTCACCATGAAGACCTTGCACTCCATCCCGAAGAAGTTGCAGGCCAGGGCCAGAGCGCTTCCCCACTGCCCGGCGCCCGTCTCGGTAGCGAGGCGTCGGATGCCCTCTTCCTTGTTGTACCACGCCTGGGCAATGGCGGTGTTGGGCTTGTGGCTTCCGGCGGGGCTCACTCCCTCCCACTTGTAGTAGATCTTCGCCGGGGTTCCCAGGGCCTTTTCCCATCGCTTGGCACGGACGAGGGGCGAAGGGCGCCAGAGCTTGTAGATGTCCAAGATCTCTTCGGGAATCTCGATGTACCTCTCCTGGCTCACTTCCTGGGCGATGAGGCCCATGGGGAAGAGGGGGGCCAGGTCATCGGGCCCGATGGGCTGGCGGGTGCCGGGGTGAATCACCGGGGGCATGGGCTTGGGCAGATCGGCCTGGATGTTGTACCAGCTCCGGGGCATGTCCGCCTCGTTCAAAAAGATCTTCACGGAATCCATGGGCTCTCCTTGTCCTCCTCTCGGGTTGGTAGTGTGCAGGTACCCGGCGATGCATGGCTGGGGGTCGGGTTGACCGCCACGTCACTCATCGCCGCAAAGCCCTGGGGCCTGGCCAGGGCCAAGCGCAAAAAAAACCCGCTGCAGAACTCTGCAGCGGGAGACCAGGTCGGCCGGTGGCGGATCTAGCCAGTGGAGGGGGGCACACTCCTCCCGCTGCTCGTTCCCGAGCGCCACCACCAGGCCCCGCGAGGGGCTGAATGCCTGGTTCTCATTCTCCGTTTCTTCTCCGCGAATCTCATCCCGACCCGTGACGGGCCGAGACGCCTCATACCTTGCCGGACCCGGCGTAACGGTCCGAAGCCCTTGTCACTCGTGTATTCGGGCCTCACCAGATGAGGCCCGGAAGCGTAACCTATACTCGTCCAACAAATCGGTGTCAAGTCCGGGCACGGCGCCTTGGGGCGAGGGGCGTCAGCGGCCGGCCTCGTATACCACCGCTCCCCGCACGACGGTGGCCAGGATGCTGCCGTCCAGGAGCGTTCCCGGATCTGTGCTTCCCACGACGAAGGGGTCCAGGCTCATGACGGTGATGTCTCCCCGCCACCCGGGGCGCAGAATCCCCGTCACCTCCTCCAGGAACTCCACCCAGGCGCCCCAGACGGTGTAGCCACGGACTGCCTCCTCGGGAGTGAGTGCCTCCTCGGGGCGCCAGCCGCCAGGGGGCTGGAGTTCCTTGTCCCGGCGGGTCACGGCGGCATGGAGCCCGTAGAAGATGTTCCAATCCGACCCCGGCAGGTCGGAGTTGAGGACGAGATGGACGCCGTGCCGGCGCATAGTGCGCCAGGCGTAGGCGCCCTGGATCCGCTCCGGCCCCAGCCGGTCTTGGGCCCAGCGCATGTCCTCCACGGCGTGGGGAGGTTGCATGGAAGCGGCAACGTCGAGATCGGCGAAGCGCCGGAAGTCGTCGGGGTGGACCACCTGGGCATGGACGATCTTGTGCCTGAGGTTACGGGCTTCGGGGTGTTCCCTCAGAACCCTCTCGAAGAAGTCCAGCGTCTCCTGGTTTCCGGCATCCCCGATGGCATGGATTTCAGCCTGGAACCCTGCCCCTATCATCCGGGCGACCAGCTCCTCGTCGAACCCGTAGGCCGCCCCGCTGACCCCCCGGTGGCCCGGCATGTCGGAATAATCGTCCAGGAGCCGGGCACCCCGGGAGCCAAGGGAAGCGTCGTAGAAGGCCTTCACGGAACGGGTGCGAAGCATGGATGCCCTGTCGGAGTCCGGACCCCTCAGGAGCCACTCCTGGCAGAGTTCGGGTTCGCGGGCCGACACCATGGCGTAGACTCGCAGGGGAAGGCGCCCCTCGGACTCCAGCCTCTCGAATGCCTCCATGGAGCGCTGGTTGGTCCCGGCCTCGTGGACAGCGGTGTAGCCGCTTTCTGCCATTATCCGTAGGCCGTCAAGGATGTGGGTCATGGTCTCTTGCACGGAAGGCTCCGGAATGGAGTCTTCCAGGAGGAGAGTCGCCCGGTCCAGAACCACGCCGGTGGGGTTCCCCTGGGCGTCTCTGGGGATGCGGCCGCCGCTGGGGTCCTGGGTGGAGGCCGAGATTCCGGCCCTCTCGAAGGCCAGGCGATTGCCCCACCCGCCGAACCCATAGAGCCCCCGGAGGTACACGGGGTGGTCCGGAACCCGCTCGGACAGAAGATCCCAGGTGGGAAGCCGGTCCGCCCAGGCCCCCTCGTCCCAACCGGCCCCCAGGATCCAGGTGCCGGGAGGGGTCTCGGCGGCCCGGGCCGCCACCAGGCTGACCACCTCTTCCTCCGTTTCCACCCCCACCAGGTCGATCCGGGAGGCGAGGGCGCCCAGCTCGACCACGTGGGCGTGGGACTCGATGAGGCCCGGAATCACGGTGGCCCCCTCCAGGTCCATGATCCGGGTCTGGCGTCCCCTGAAGGCTTCTGCACCCTCGGCATCTCCCACGAACACAATGACGCCGTCCTGTACGGCCACGGCTTCCGCATCGGGACGCCACCCCGTGACCGGGTCGAAGGGGGCGTCCGGGGCTGGATTGCCTTCGGCGTCGGGCTCTCCCCAGTCCAGGGTGTAGACCTGGGCGTTGGTGAGGATCAGGTCAGCGGAGCCGGGGTCGGAGCCACAGCCCGTGAGGGTGAGGCTTCCCAGGAAGAGGGTCGCCAGGAGGGCGGTGGCTGCAGGTGAAAGAGAGCGAAGGGGGCGTGAGGCAGGGGTGTGGTGGACCGGCTCGCGCTGCTGCATGGGCCTCCTCCGGTTGAGAGGGCTTCCTTCAGAAGTGAGTTTCGTTCTCGCCATCCCGGAATGTGCGGGATTGTAGACCTGGCCACCAGGCCGGGGTGAGGGCCGTGGCCAGCAGAAGGGCCGCCCAGGGCCAAAGGGCAGGCCCGTCTGTGTAGGGTACCAGGATGCGAGCCAGGCCCACGAGGTAGAGAACGAGGGAAGCAGACATTACGAGAGCCAGGCGAAGGCGTGGCAGGAGCTTGACCGAGGGTCCGCGTGAGCCATCTGCTGGTCGGCTGCCCCAAAGCCCGTGGGGGCGGACTCTCTCCGAGAAGCGTTGAAGGACAGCCGGGTCCGTGCCAGGGGCCAGGAAGGCCGCTCCCACCGCGGCCCCGGTGCTGAGCAGAACCATGAGGGCCAGCCGCGCCCACTCCTCCTCCACCGTGGCCAGGAGAAGGGGCGCAGCTGCCAGGGAGACACCGATAGCAGCCACCTCCGACCAGAGACTGACGCGATGCCATAGCCAGCGCAGCATGAAGACCCCCCCTACCCCGGCTCCGAAGAGGAGGGAAAGAAACCATGTGGCCTGGATGGAGCCCAGCCGCACCATGATGAAGAGGGCGAAGGCCAGGACCAGGAGATTTGACGCCCGGGCCACCAAGACGAGCTCCCGTTCCCGGGGCTCCCTACGAAGCCAACGCTGGCAAAGCAGCCTCTTATAGAGGTCGTTGCTCCAATAGGAAGCTCCCCAGTTCAGATGTGTGTCCACCGTCGACGCCAGGGCCGCCAGGAGCCCCGCCAACATGATCCCCAGCAGGCCCGGAGGCATTAGGTCCCGAATGCCTGTGACGAAGGTGACTTCCCGGGCGGCGGCGAATCCGTCGGAGGCGGCGTCAGCGGGGGTGAAGGGGTAAACCACCAGGAGTCCCACGCCGATGAGGAGCCAGAGCAGGCTGCGGACCAGGATCTGGACCCAGGCGAGGGTGACTCCGGCCATCCTGGCATCGTGGTCGCTCCGGCAGGCCATGGCCCTTTGGGCCAGGTAGCCGGTGCCGTCGCTCCCGATCCAAAAGACCCCCTGGAGGCCGATGAGAAGCAGGAAGGGGAGTAGAACGCCTCCGCCAGAGGGAAAGAGGGCGAGAAGCTCCTGGCTCTGGGGTTCGCCGTAGAGCTCCATGAGCCTGGGGACCATCCCGTCAAGACCTCCGGCGGCTTTCACCACGAGGACCCCGTAGGCCAGGGTGCCGGTCATGACGAAGACGAACTGGATGATGTCGGTTACCACTACGCCGCGGAGCCCGCCCAGGGTGGAATAGAGAAGGACGAACCCCAGGATCAGAAGGAGGCTGAGGAAGGCGTTGGCGTCGGCCACCTCAGTTGGAAGTCCGTGGACATCCGGGCCCAGGCTCAGGCCGAGAGTCTGAACGGCGGCAACGATGAAGCCGTGAGCCGTGGGCGGGAGCCACTGGTGCCAGGGCAGGAACACCTGAGCGATGCGGATTCCGGCCAGGAGGATCATCCCCAGGAAGAACCCGTTCACCAGGGTCCCAAAGTAGAGGGCTTTGAGGGCTCTGAGGGTCAAGACGCCGGGGCCCGAGTATCGAGCCTCCGTCAGCTCGGCATCCGTCAGGACACGGGAGCGGCGCCACAGCTCCGCAAAGATGAAGGCCAGCAGGAGATAACCGAAGCCATAGATCCAGAACCGCCATAAGAGGAAGATGCCTCCGGTGGCCACGAGCCCTGTGGCCAGGAGGGGGGTATCGGCGGCGTATTGAGTGGCTGCCATGCTGA
>PXFI01000366.1 GCA_003564295.1 Gemmatimonadota bacterium
AGCTGGCGAGACGTAGAAGAGCACTCTCGGGTCAAAGGGTTTGGGAATGATGTAATCCGGGCCGAACTCGATGGGCTCCCCTCCATAGGCCATGATGACCGATTCCGGGACCTCTTGCCGTGCCAGGTCGCGCAGGGCCATGGTGGCTGCCAGCATCATGTTGGGGGTGATGCTCTTCGCCCTGACGTCCAGGGCGCCCCTGAAGATGAAGGGAAAGCCGAGAACGTTGTTCACCTGGTTCGGGTAATCGGAGCGGCCGGTGGCTACGATGGCGTCGTCCCGGACCTCCGCCACTTCCTCCGGCAGAATCTCGGGAACGGGGTTGGCGAGGCCGAAGATGATGGGTTGATCCGCCATGGACCGGACCATGTCCTTCGTCACCATGCCGGCCACGGAGAGGCCCACGAAGACGTCAGCTCCCTTCATGGCATCCTCCAGGGTCCGGCACTCCGTCTCCACAGCCCATTCTTCCTTGTACTTGTTCATCCCGCTGGTGCGCCCCTTGTAGATCACCCCCTTGGAGTCCACCATGATCATGTTCTCCCGGGGAACCCCGAGGCGCAGGAAGTGGCGAGCCGAGGAAATGGCCGACGCTCCGGCCCCACTGAAGACTATCTTCACCTTGTCGATGGTCTTGCCCACCATATCCAGTGCGTTCAACAGGCCGGCGGCCCCGATGATGGCCGTGCCATGCTGGTCATCGTGGAACACCGGGATGTTCATGGTCTCGATGAGTACCTCCTCGATGTGGAAGCACTCGGGCGCCTTGATGTCCTCCAGGTTGATCCCCCCGAAGGTGGGCTCCAGGAGTTGGCAGGCCCGGATGACCTCCTCCGGGTCGCTGGAGTTCAACTCGATGTCGAAGACGTCGATACCGGCAAACCTCTTGAACAGCACACCTTTCCCTTCCATCACCGGCTTGGAGGCCAGGGCACCGATGTCTCCCAGGCCAAGGACCGCCGTGCCGTTGGACACCACTGCCACCAGGTTACCCTTGGACGTATAGAGATAGGCGTCGTCGGGGTTCTGCTCGATCTCCAGGCAAGGGTCGGCCACGCCGGGGCTGTAGGCCAGGGAGAGTTCCCGCTGGGTCGCCATGGGCTTGGTGGCCCTTACCTCGATTTTGCCGGGCCGGCCTCCCATGGTGTGGTAGTCAAGGGCATCTTGCTTCGAAATGGCCATTTCTTTGGTTATCCTGTTGGGTGAGGGGCCAGGGGCCCGTTTGGAGCCAATAGCAGAGCGCTGCAGATGAGTGCAACTTCCGGGCCTCATGCAGCGGGTCGTCCGCCCTCCAGCCGACAGCCGAGAGATGGCCGAAAGCCAAGGGTTGGCGGCAGCATCGAGACCCGCAATCGTCTGTTGCGGAGTGCCCGCTTCCGCCTCCGCTAGGTCACGCCAGGAGGGGGAGGGGGGATGGGGGAGGGATGGGCGCGCCTGTTCCTGAGGGTGCCGGACAGGTAGGCGGCGAAGAAGAGGACGGCGGCGAAGAGTACGATTGACGCCCCCGAGGGAAGGTTCCAGAGCCAGGAAAGCCAGAGGCCCATGAAGACCGAGACCAGGGCCGAGGCCACCGAGAGGGCCACCATCCCCCGGACCGACCGGGCCAGGGTCTGCCCCGTGGCCGCGGGGATGACCAGGAAGGCCGATACCAGGATGATGCCCACCAGCTTCATGGCCGCCACGATGGTCACGGCCATGATGCTGAGAAGGAGGTAGTTCAGGAAGGTCGCCGGCAAGCCCGCTGCCTTTGCTGCTTCCTCGTCCACACCGAGGAAGAGGAACTCCTTGAAGAAGAGGGTCAGGATCCCCAGGGACACGCCCGAGAGGCCGAGCAGAAACCAGAGGTCCCCCGGACCCACCGAAAGGATGTTTCCGAAGAGGTATCCCAGGAGGTCCTGCCGGTAAGCCCGGGAAAGGCTGATGAGGGCTACGCCCAGTGCCATGGCGGTGGGAAAGAAGATGCCGATGGCCGTGTCTTCGGAGACCTCGCCTTTGCGGGTGATCCAGCCGATGACCCAGGCCACGCCCACGGAGAACGCACCGGCCGCCGCCACGGGGGACACCCCCGCCAGGAGTCCCAGAGCAACGCCGCCCAGCGCCGCGTGGGAAATCCCGACCCCGATGAAGGCCATCCTCCTGAGGACCACGAACACCGCCAGCACCGCACAGGTGGCGCCCAGGAGCGCCCCCGTGAGGAGGGCCCTCTGGATGAATCCGTAGGAAAGGAACTCGGTCATGGGTCGGACCGGGCTCCCGCTTCCCCGCCCGAGTGACTGCTCTCGCCGGGCCCTTCGAGTCCCTCGTGGACGTGGGGGGGGGGAAGCCGTAGACGTTGGGCAAAGCTCGTCCCCGCAAGACCTCCCGGGGATGGCCCGAGGCCCGGACGTTGTGATCCAAGAGGATGAGATTCTGGGCGTGCATGGCCACGTCCTCCACGTCATGGGATGCACAGAAGAGGGTCAGGCCCCGGGCCCGCTGCAGGTCACAGACCTGGGCGTAGAACCGAGCCCGGGCAGCCGGATCCAGGCCGGCCGTGGGCTCGTCCAGGATCAGAAGGCAGGGATCTCCCACCAGAGCCCTCGCTATGAGCACCCGCTGCTGCTGGCCCCCGGAAAGATCTTGATAACGGCGGGTGCCGAGGCTGGCCATGCCCACCGACTCCAGGGCCGCCTCCGCCTTGACCCGGTCTCCCCGGGAAGGCCGCCGGAAGAGGCCAAGGTTCCCGTACCGACCCATGAGGACCACGTCCCGCACCGAGAGGGGGAA
>PXFI01000059.1 GCA_003564295.1 Gemmatimonadota bacterium
ACCGAAGATCAGGCTCAGCACCCACAGGACTATGAGTATGAGCGCAATCAACCAGAGTAATCCCAGCATGTTGACCTCCTTACCATCCATTTTCCGGCACGGGAGTTTCTTACTTCCACAGACTGGCCTGTTGTGGAAGTGATCTCACCCCTCCACAATGGGCCGGTAAGACATGACGATCGGCGTCATCGGCCCATCCTCACGCGAAATACGCTATGAGTGCCAGTACACCGATGATGATGAGGTAGATCCCGATCAGGTAGTTGAGTATCTTGGGGAAGATCATCACGATAATCCCGCAGATCAGGCTTACTATTCCCATCCATAGACCCAGTGTTGACGCCGTGAAGAAAGCTGGCATTTGACTAATACCTCCCCCAAACAAGCTATGTCTACCGCACGTTCCGCGAGCGTACGGCGTTCTCGTCGCCCAACATGACATCTAACCGGGCTCGCATTTCCCGGCTATTCCGTGTTGTCACCAGGTTGTGCGGGGCCTGCAGGACCACAACAGCACCAGCATCATCATCCCTGGGCAAACCCCCGGCTTCTGTCATCCACGCATCCCCTTTTGCCTCTTCCTGCAGAAACCCGGCACAACTTATACTCAGTGTGCACCTCGCCTTGCAACACCACAAACCCCTGTGGTGTCTAACACGAGGGCATTCAGGTGCCGGACGACTACTCTGCACACAGCCCACGGAAGGCCCACGGAAGGACTTGACAAAGTACCCCTGAGGTAGGTTAAGATGGTACCCAATAGGAGCACCAAAGTGCCATGTTGAGGTGCTCTTCAATGTACCGATGGAGGAAGGGGCGGGCGATGGAACGCAGACATGGTAACGATGGGCAGATGCGAGTCCTCATCGTCAATTTCAGTCCGGTTGTTCGCGCGGGACTGCAGGCGATACTGGCACAAGATCAGAGTATCGAAGTGGCCGGCCACGCTGCGGATGGGGATGAAACCCTTGCGCTGATCAGACGCGGCTATGGCCGGGGGCGTCCTATCAACGTGGTGTTGACCGAGACCCGAGACGGACACATGGACGGCGTACAGGCCACCAGGCAGATCAAGGACGAGTTCCCGGACACTGCCGTCCTCGTGCTGACGGAGAACATCAACGATGCGCACGTCATCGATGCCATTCACGCGGGTGCAGGAGGATACATATTCCTACAGGAGATGACAGCCTCGATCCTGCTGCAGAGCATCCATCGTGTGGTGGAGGGTGGGACCCAGATGACGACGGCATTGCTGCGCAACGCCGTGGAGAACCTGCTGCAGAACGGACGAAAGACCCTTGCAGAGCGTACGGCTGAGGCAGCTCACCTTACGGAGAGGGAAGTCGAAGTTCTGAGGCTCCTGGGGAATGGATACTCGAATGGTGCAATCGCCACAACCCTGGGCATAACCATGGACACCACGAAGAAACACGTCCGAAACGTCATCGACAAGCTGCAGGCACGCAGCCGCACACACGCTGCCATAATCGCGGCTCAGGCGGGACTCGTGGGCAATCCAGTCCCAAGCCGTCAGGCCAGGGATTTGATGGATACCGTACGTGGTTAGACACCACGTGCGAGAACGGCCTGCAGGTGAGCGCCACGGGACACAGACGGCTCGTTCCGCTTCATGGATTCCAGGATGTATGCCATCCCCGACAGACTGCGTCCAGCAAGACATGAGAACGGACTTGAGTTACCCATCATGTGTGTCTGGCCATCTTCTCCTATATTGCGGTTCAGGAGCAGCGATCTGCAGGGTAGAGCACCAGATCTCGGCAAGGCCTGTAGAAACGCCGGTTCTAGCGCGAGCGCCACTGCGATTGCTATTCGGATTCCAGTGCGGTATAAGACTTTCGTACTGATAACACCACGGACTGCCAGGTCGTGAAAGGCCCCTCAGTGCGCTGACGATAACCCGGTTTGCACCACTTGTGGCGAATGTCAGCATTTCGTCGACCGGTGTAGGGCCCCCGCAATCATCCTCTCGAGGTGGTTGAAATGGGTAGAAGCCCGATTGCGCGACTGGGCATCCTGACTGTCTGTCTCCTTCTAGTGTGTGCGTGCCTCCTGGGTTGCGGCCGACTGATCGATGGACTTGCCACCCGGCAACAGGAGCCTGCCCCGCCCGCGGAGGAGCAAGTCGATACGCCTCCCTCTCAGGGCTGGCCCGGGCAACAGGGACAGGCGACGCCTCCCGCTGGCGAGGGTGATGCTGAACCCTCAGGCGGTCAGTCGGGGGAGGCGGTAATTCCCTACCAGACAGGAGTGGTTGAAGGTCGTGGATGGATCGGGCCACTCACGTATCACGTTCGCGGGGTGGAACTCGGCCCGCTGTCCGTCGAACAGGAGAACCTGCACCGGTATGACACGGGCAGATTCTACGGGCCGTCCGTCATGGAGGTCTGGGGCACGGTGGAGAACATGGCATACGATCTTCGTGACAGCCAGGAGTACTCGTATGGCGTGATGACGTTCTGGCTGCTCATCCGCTACGAGGACACTGCGGGAGATCTGAAGATACTCTACGACTCCCGGGAGACTGACAGTCACGGGCAGAAGCTGGAGACGCGTTACGGTCCCGGTGAGCTTGAGTACTCCGTGACGGTGACGATTCCGAACGACGTGAAGCAGGTTCCCGGCCGGTCCACTGTGATTATTGAGATCTCGAATACTCCGACTTGGACCAGCGGTGGCAACAGGATGGCCGCCCAGATGTCGCTCGCACCGCAGTGACGCTTCACTGCGGTGCGCCGTTGAT
>PXFI01000121.1 GCA_003564295.1 Gemmatimonadota bacterium
CCCACTCCATTCCGCCAGCCGCACCGGTGGTCTCTTCACCGTTTCCATCGGCCGTCGTGCCGCCCTCTCCGCAATGACGATCTGGCTGCCCAGCTCCAGGTACTCGAACTCGGTGCTGGCCAGGATCCGGTCCAGAGCTTCCCCCACGGTCAGGTGGGCACAGTCACAGTCGACCTTGCCTTCCTTCGCCAGCCGACTGGGGCTGAACGCGATGCTTACCTCCGAGCGCTCCGCCAGCTCGTGGATGGCGAGGGGGAGCGGCATGGCCGACACACTGAGAAGTGCGGGCCTCAAGAGGGCCGATACCTCTTCCGGCTTCGTGTCGCCGCCCTGGGTGTTGGCCGTGACGGTTTGGGAGGCACCTTCAGCCACCGACGCCAACCCTACCAGAAGACTCAATCCAACCAGAAACAAGCGTGACATCATCACATCTCCTGCTGCAGTAGGGTCCGGGCAATCTTCGCCAGTACCTTCGTCATCTGCCTTCTCATGGCTCCACCTTGACGGAGCCGTCCTGATCCGTGACACAGCGTGCCTGGGCCACCATGCAGAAGACCCTCAGCACCTGCTCCAGAGGCTCGTCCGCGAACCAGGCCGTGATGGTGTGCCCGGCGAGGTAGGTGTCCGGAACAACGATCTCGACTCCGTAGAGGCGCGTGATCTCACGGGCCGCCTCCCGAATGGGGGTATCCCGGAATGCAAGGAAGTTGCCCGCCCATTCCACGATGTCGAAGTCGTCGGGGATGGGAACGGCCGGCATGGTGAGCCCCTTCACCACCTGGCGCATCTCACCGGCGGACACCTCGGTCCGGCGGTCCCGGGCGGACAGGGCCACCTGCCCCTCAAGTACGGCCACCCGCAGCTCTTCGTCCCGGGTCTCCAGTTCGAAGCGCGTGCCCAGCACCTCCACGCTTCCGCCGTCCGTCTCGATCCTGAAGGGCCTCTCGGGATCCTTGGCCACGGAGAAGAGGGCTCGGCCCCGGAGCGCCACGCTCCTTCCCTCGCCCGCCATCACCCGAAGGCGGCTCTGGGGGCCCAGGCGAACCACCGTCCCGTCCCGGAGTGTGACGGTGGCGGCATCGGCCATCCCGGTGGCGAACTCCTCAGCTTCGAAGTGGGAGGTCGTCGCCACCGAGTCCGTCATGGCTCTCCCCAAGGCCAGGCTGAGGACCAAGACCGCCGCCGCGGCCACTCCCCAGCGGGGCCACGACTCGAGCCCTGGCCGCCACCACGGGCGGCGGCTCCGGGAGGTAGTCCGCTGGGCCCGTGCCATGGTTTCGGCCTCATGGATCAGCTTCAGGGGGGAGGGGGGCGTCGACTCCGCCAGCTTCCTCGAGAGCGTGGCGGCGTCCAGCACCTCCGCCAACTCCCGATATTGACGTTCATGCTCCGGAGACTCGTCTCTCCAGGCCTGAACGGAAGCCTCCTCGTCCGGGCTGGTTCGTCTCTTGAGTGAGCGGAACAGCTTGTGATCGTCCATTCTTCAGCTGCGTCGCGGGTTCGTTGATGTCGCCGTGAAGAGCCCGCTCCATCGGCGCCGTTCACTGTCTTCAATACGTGCAACCCACCGATCCGTACCAATCCGGGGGCTCTCGACCATCCACTGTGGGCTTGATGAAGGGGAGGTGTCAGGGGGGGACCGGGTCCTGGAGCTAGGAGCTCCCTTGATCCTGTGTGCCGAGTGCTTTCGGGAGGAAGGGCCGCAGGGCGGCCCGAAGATCCCGGAGGGCGAGGCTCATGTGGTTGGCCACCGTCCGGGGGGTCATTCCGAGGGTTTCGGCGATCTCCCGGTAGGACAGGTCGTGGAAATGGCCCAGGACGAAGACGTCACGGCGCCGCTGGGGCAACCCATGGATGGCCTGTTCTGCTGCCTCCGCCAGCTCCTCCGCCTCCATCACCTGGTCCGGCCTGGGTGGGGAGGGTGACGCCGCCACCAACACGGGAGCATGCCTGACGCGGACCTGGCGCTTGCGGAGCTCGTCCATGGCCACGTTGTGCACCAGCCGGTACAGGTAGCCGCGGAGGGACGCGTCCGTCCTGAGCCCCTCCCGCTTCAACCATACGCGAAGGTAGGCGTCCTGTACGGCGTCCTCCGCCGCATCACGACTGCCGAGCTTCTCTTCGGCATAGGTAACCAGGGGCTGCCAGTGCCTATCCAGGAGGGCCGCGAAGGCGCTCACGTCCCCGGCCTTGATGCTCTGGGCCAGCGACCTCCCGGGCATCTCTTCGGACTGCCCTTCTTCAGCCTCGGAGGAAACCGAGGAAAGGCAAAGTCCGGAGCGCATGGCGGTCATCCTCTTCCCCTGGGGCGGGTCTGCTGGAGTCGACAGAATGGGCGGCCAGGCGTCCCACGCACAAGTACGTGACGCCCTCCCCGCGGGTGAGGGCCCGAAGGGCGCTTCACCCCCACTCCCTTTCCAGAGATACGTTCACGGGGCCCGGTTGTACCAACGGGGGGGTGGCGGAAAAGTCACGGCGGCGGGAGCGGGCAGCTGACAAAGCAGGGTCACCGGCAGCCAACGGTCCCGGGCCACCGGCGGCCAACGGTCTCGGGTCACCGGCAGCCAACGGTCCCGGGCCACCGGCGGCCAGGACCGAGCCCCCCCCCCGGGCCAATGGAGCGCAGAATCCACCGAGCCCTACCGCCTCCCATGAAACACCGTGTCTCCCCTGAAGTCCAGGAGGACGATGCGGTCCGGGACGAACTCGGGGCTGACGGGGCGGGCGGTGAGGTGGAAGCGTCCCATGGAGGG
>PXFI01000240.1 GCA_003564295.1 Gemmatimonadota bacterium
CCGCAGAGCCCCACGATGCGGTGGAGTTGGCGGGCGTGGCCGACGGGATGGCGATGATGAGCTCCCGGGGGCGAGGGCCGTAGCCATGCGCTTCAGACGCCTCCCCTTGGGAGACCAGACGCGGTGTCAACAGCCTCACCGTCCAGACCCCCTCACTCCCGAGACCCAGACCGCGAAGCGACCTTGAGTGCCACCCCCACCCCCCCAAACGCCGCCCCCACGTCCCCCAGCACCTCCTCCTCGAACCCGTCCCTCAGGAGGGCCCCCCAGACTTCGGCGTAGTAGGTCGCTTCTTCCATCTCCGGGGCCCCCTGAAGGATGAGGCGGACCTTGGGGATGGGGGTCTCCACCGTCTCCTCGTCCGGGGCCACCAGCTCCTCGTGGAGCTTCTCGCCGGGACGGAGGCCGGTGAACACGATGTCCCGGCCCATGACGCCGGGGGAGCCCGAGAGGCGGAGGAGCATCCGGGCCAGGTCCAGGATCCTCACGGGCTCCCCCATGTCCAGCATGGCGATGTGGCCGCCGATGTTGGGAAGGAGGGACGCCTGGAGGATGAGCTGCACCGCCTCCGGGATGGTCATGAAGTAGCGGGTGATCTCGGGGTGGGTCACGGTGAGGGGCCTTCCCCGCTCCATCTGCTTGCGGAACAGGGGGATCACGCTTCCGGCGCTGGCCAGCACGTTGCCGAACCGCACCGCCGAGAACCCGGTGGCCGGGAACCGGTCCTGGGTCTCCAGCACCACCAGCTCCGCCAGGCGCTTGGTGGCTCCCATGATGTTGGCGGGGCGCACCGCCTTGTCGGTGGACACCAGGACGAACTTCGCCGCCCCGGACTCCCCCGCCGCCCTGGCCACCGTCCAGGTGCCCAGGACGTTGTTCCTCACGGCCTCCGCGGCATTGCTCTCCATCATGGGCACGTGCTTGTAGGCGGCGGCGTGGAACACCTGGCTCGGCTGGTGGTCCCGGAACAGCCGCTCCACCCGGCGGCGGTCGGTGACGTCTCCCACCACCGGCAGCAGGTCCAGGTCCGGGAACTCCTCCCTCAGCTCCAGGTCCAGGTCCACCAGGGGGGTCTCGGCCTGGTCCAGGAGCACGAGCCTGTCCGGCCCGTGCAGGGCGATCTGCCGGCTGAGCTCCGAGCCGATGGAGCCGGCGGCCCCCGTCACCAGGATGCACTGCCCCTCCACCTCCCGGGCCAGCTCCGGGAGCTCCAGCCTCACGGGCTCACGGCCCAGGAGATCCTCCACCCTCACGGGCCGGAGATGCTGCAGGAGGCCTACCCCCGCCAGGACCTCGGCGATGCCGGGGAGGATCCGGAACGGCAGGTCCGTCCTCTCGCAGAGCCCCACCATGCGGTTGAGCTGCGTGTGGGTGGCCGTGGGAATGGCCAGGATCAGCTCGTCGGCCTTCTCCACCTCGGCGATGGGCTTCAGGTCGTCGATGGAGCCGATGACCTCCACGCCGTCGATGGTGGTGCCCCACTTCATGGGGTCGTCGTCCACCATTCCCACGGGCTTGAAGCCGGTGGGGAGCCGCACCATCTCCCGCACCAGCATGGCGGCGGCCTCCCCGGCCCCCACCAGGAGGACCCTCCGGTCCGCGGACCCGTTCACGGCCCCCACCCGGCGGTAGCGCTGGAAGAGGAGCCGGTAGGTCATCCAGAGGGCCGCCGTCCCGTGGCTGGTCAGGAGCCACTCCAGGATGATCACGGAGCCGGGAACGGAGACCGGGAACTGGAGAACCCAGGTGAGGACGAAGAAGACGGCGGACCCCAGGCTGGTGGCCACCATGAGGTGGGCCATGTCCAGGGTGCCGATGAACCGCCACCGGCTCGTGGAGAGTCTCAGGATCCTGGCCAGGGTGAGGCGGACGGCCAGGAGCAGGGGGAGGGTGAGCCAGAACTCCTCCGTCTGGGACTCGGGCCACTCGAACTCGAACCGGAGGATGTAGGCCAGGGCGTAGGCCACCGCCGTGACCACCGCGAACGCCGAGAGGGACACCAGCTTCCGGTGCCTCCGAAGGGCATCGGCGAGCCCCCCGAACCGCTCCACTACCGGGCAGACCCAGGCCCAGGTCATGGACCGCGGCATTCCCTCGAAGGGGCCTTCCGCCACCAGCCCGCGGAGCGTTCGGCCTCACGGTGCATCAAGGCCCTTTCTGGCATGGCCCCGCCCAGCCCGAACCAGTACGCTCCTGGGTGGACAGAGCCTCCGCATCTGCGGCGCCTAGCTCTCAGGTGCATTCCCGTTGCCACATTGGGAGGAATTGAAGAAATTATGGTGGATTCTTCCTGGGAGGCTCTTATGGCTTTGAACATCAAGAGTGAAGAGACGGACCGCCTGGCCCGGCATCTGGCTGAGCTCACCGGAGAAAGCCTCACAGAGGCCGTGACCGTGGCCCTTCGGGACCGACTGGCCCGGGTGGCAGGCCGCCGGCGGGCTCCAGCCCTGGCCGACGAGATCCGGCGGATGCAGCGCCGCCTTTCCTCCCTCCCTCGCCTGGACGACAGGACCGACGAGGAGATCCTGGGCTACGATGACGCGGGGCTCCCCTCGTGAAGGCCGTGGTCCTGGACACCTCCGCCGCTCTCAACTTCGGTGACTGCTTCGCCTACGCCCTGGCCGTGGCTCTGGATCAACCCCTCCTCTTCGTGGGCCCCGACTTCTCTGCCACCGACGTGCCCCGGCTGGAGTAGCACCCCCCCCCACAGCTCCGCCCCGTCAGTTACAGGGCGCGTCTGACACAGC
>PXFI01000114.1 GCA_003564295.1 Gemmatimonadota bacterium
AACGTTTAGGATTGTTGCCGAACTCTCCCCGTCCATGAGAGCTGAGGAGCGGGACGTGAGTCGGGAGAGTTCGAGAACAATCAGTTGAGCGAAGCCGCTTCGCAGCCCTTCATGCTATGGAGATTGCTCGTTGTGGGGTGGGGGGTCAAGGGTGTTGGTGGAGGCTGGTGCCGAAGGGTAGGGAAACCGATGAAGGGATCGGGGTCCCAGGAGCGATCTGCGCAACGGTCGTGGAGTCGGTTCAGGGGGTAGGGGCACGAGAGAGCCCACGTCCCCAGCGGGGTGGGGAGCAGAAGGGTCGTGGGGTGGGGGGGAGGCATGGGCGCGCTCATGGCGGTTGCCTGGGGGCCATGGGAGGCTGAGGCCGAGCTTTTCGCAGGCGGGGCAATGTTTCCACCCGCCTCATGAGCACGTCGCCGCAGACCGGGCAGAGAGATCGGGGTGGATCGTGGCGGTCAGGGCCCCCCTCCTCCACCGGGGTGTCGCACGGCTCCTCGGGTCCTGGGGATGCAGGTGCAAGGGAGGATGCATCCTGGCCCAAGTGGTGTCGGCAGCGGGCGAGATTGTTCTCCCGCTGGGCGTTGGCCAGCAGCCCGTAGCGGCGGATGCGAACGAACCCCTTGGGCAGGGTGTGCAACAGGAAGCGGCGGGTGAACTCCAGGGCACCAAGGCGGAGGGTCCGGATGGCGTTTCCCCGGGCGTAATCCTTGTAGCGGAACCGCACGACCCCGTCTTCGAAGGACAAGAGGCGGCGGTTGGAGATGGCCACCTTGTGGGTGTAGCGGGCCAGGTACTTGAGCACCTGTTCAGGTCCCCCGAAGGGTGGCTTGGCGTAGACGACCCAGTCTGTGGTGCGGGCTTCGGCCAGGAGCCGGTGGAAAGCGGTCTCGTGGGCCAGCGGTTCGAGGGATCCGTGGAAGGCCAGCTTGCCGTCTTGCAAGGCCTTGGCGAGAAGGGCCAGCAGCTTTCCTCGGAAGACCCGGCTCAAGGCGTGAACCGGGAGGAAGAACTTGGGGTGACAGGCCACCCAGCGTGTCCCGTCCAAGGACAGGCCACCGGCGGGCACCACGAAGTGGAGGTGGGGATGGTGGTCCATCTTCTGGCCCCAGGTATGGAGCAAGGCCAGGAAGCCGATCCGAGCCCCGAGGTGCCTGGGCTCGGCGGCGATCTCCAGGAGGCTCTGGGAGGCCGCCTCGAAGAGGAGACCGTAGACCGTTCGACGGTTCTGCAGGGCCAGAGGAGCCAGGAGTCTGGGCAGCGTGAAGACGACGTGGGCGTAGGGGACGGGAAGGAGGTGGGAACGCTGGGCGTCCAGCCACTTGGCCGCTTGGCTGCCCTGGCACTTGGGGCAGTGCCGGTTCCGGCACGAGTTGTAGGAGATCCGTCGCTCCCCACACTGGTCGCACTCGTCCACGTGCCCGCCGAGCGCCGCAGTCCGGCACTGGAGCAGGGCTGAGAGTACCTGGTGCTGGTCCGGCGAAAGGCCGTAGGTCTTGCGGAACTCCGTAGCACAGCTTCGAAAGACCTCGGCCACCTCCAGCCGAGGCCGCCCGGTCACAGCTCGTGGGGGACCTTGGGGAGCTGCAGACGGTCCAGGGGGCTGGTGACCTCCTGCAGGCGCTCATTGGATACGTGGGTATACTGGGCCGTGGTCCGGAGGCTGGCGTGGCCAAGGAGTGTCTGCACCACACGCAGGTCCGTGCCCGCTTCGAGGAGGTGCGTGGCGTAGGAATGCCGGAGCGCATGCACGGTGACCCGCTTCCCAAGGCCAGCGGCCTCGCTGGCTCGCTGACAGGCTTTCTGGACGCTTCGGGTGGTGAGGGGCCGTGCTGGGTCCTGACCCGGGAAGAGCCACTCGGGGGACCGTACCCACCGGGCGTAGGCCCGAAGCTCCTCCAGCAGAACCGGGGAGAGCGTCACGAGCCGATCCTTCCGTCCCTTGGCCTGGCGCACATGGATGACCATGCGCTGGGAGTCCACGTCCTTGACCCGCAGGGCCACGAGCTCCGAGACCCGGAGCCCCGCGGCGTAGGCGGTCAGCAGCAGAGCCCGGTGCTTGGGGTACTTCACGGCCTCCAAGAACTGGACCACCTCTCCCTGGCTGAGGATCGTGGGTAGCCGCTTCTCCCTCCTCGGAAAGGGCAGGTACTCGATCATCCAGCGTCGACCCAGGGTAACCCGATACAGGAACCGGAGGGCGCAGACCGCTTGCTTGAAGTGGCTCCAAGAGACCTCCCCTTCCTCCACCAGATGGTGCAGGTAAGCTCGGACATCCTTCGGCCCCAGCTTGGCGGGTGAACGGCCGAAGTGGAGAGCGAACCGTGCCACGTGGCTCACGTAGACCTTCTGGGTGCGCGGGGAGTAGTTGCGGGCCTGCAGGTCCAGCAACATCTGGCGGCGTAGGGCGGTCATGACGAGCTCCTTTGGCAACAGGGATGCATGGATGAGCATCCCCACGATAGCTCGCCCGCCCACCATCCACCCGTCTCGGAGGCTCGAATGCCCCCATGTGGGTGGGAGCACCGGCGCTAAGCCGAAGTTCGGCGCCGGAATAGGGAATTTGTCCTCGTAAGTTCTTAACCCACGGCTGCTTGTCGGGATTTGTGCGTTGCATTATGTTGGCATGTATCTGGCACCCTTGCGCAACGTCTATGATATGCATATCTTCATGGTATGTCGATACGGTCACCATAGGAGTTGGCATGTATATCGCCAAGATCCCCAACCGGAACTCTC
>PXFI01000363.1 GCA_003564295.1 Gemmatimonadota bacterium
AGCGGAGGAACACCAGTAGCACCAGGAAGATCACCACCGCCGAGAATATGGCGCGGTAGCGGAGATCCGAGAGCTGCTCCCGGATGCTCTCGCTCTCGTCCTGGTCCAGGATCACCCGGGTACCGGGGGGAAAGCGTGCCTCCAGGTACGCCATCCGGTCCTTCACCCGGTCCGCCACCCTGACCGTGTTGGCCCCGATCTCCTTCACCACCGTGAAGGCCACGGCGGGCCGCCCGTCGATTCGGTAGTGGTTCCACACCTCCTCGTAGGTGTCCCTTACCACCCCCACGTCGGCCACCTTCACCAGTCGTCCACCCTCCGCGGTGAGCACGGTCTCCCGTATCTCCTGGGCCGAGGACGGCCGGTTCCGGATGGCTACGGTCCACTGCCGGTCCCCCTCCCGCACCGCCCCCGCCTCCCGCACCAGGTCCAGCTCCGACACCCGCTGGAAGACCAGGGCCGGCGTGAGGCCCAGGGCTACCATCCGGTCCTCTCTGAGCTCGATCTCCAGGAGACGATCCCTTCCTCCCGACGCCTGCACCACCGCCACTCCCCGGACCTGGCTCAGGTCCGGGACCACCTCGTCCTCCAGGAACGCCCGGAGGGCTTCCGTGGTGTAGGGACCCGTGACGGTGTACCGGAGGAAGGCCCGTCCGGCCTGTTCGGCGAACTCGGGAGGCACGTAGGGCGCCACCGTCAGGGAGCCCACCCCCGGCGGCAGATCCTCCCTCAGGGTGGCCAGGCGCTCCCCCAGGTCCAGGCGGGCGAAGTCCATGTCCGTGTCACGGTTGAACTCCACCTGGATCTCGGCGATCCCCGTCCCCTGGCTCTCGTAGGACTCGGAGGTGACCTTCTCCACACCCTGGACCTGCTGGATGACGGCCTCGATGGGGGAGGTGAGGAAGGCCTCGATGGTCTCGGGAGAGGCCCCTCGCCAGGTCGCCCGGACGTTGAGACGAGGGAGCCGGGTGTCCGGCAGGAGCTCGATGGGGATGTTCCGCCAGGCTGCCACCCCCAGGAGTGCCACGGCCAGGTAGGTCATGGTGATGGTCACGGGCCGGCGAAGGGAGAAGCGAATCATACCGCACCCTCCGGGTCACCCCCCGGGCCGGCCACCAGGCCGCCCCACATCCGTCTCCCGCGACGGCTGACGGGGTCGGGGAGGCGCACCATCAGTCCCCCGTCTCCGCCACGGGCTCGGGCCGGGCCGCCGGCGCCCCCACCCCCAGCAGCCTGACCTTCAGCTCTTCCGCCAGAGAGTAGACCACCGGGACCACGATGAGGGTCAGGAAGGTGGCCATCAGCAGCCCCCCGATGACGGCGATAGCCAGGGGCGCTCGCAGGTCGGCCCCCCGGCCCATCCCCAGGGCCATGGGCGTGAGGCCCAGGACCGTGGTGACGGTGGTCATGATGATGGGCCGGAGGCGCACCCGGCCGGCTTCCAGGATGGCGTTCCTGAGGACCATGCCCTTGGCCCGGGCCTGGTTGATGAAGTCCACCTTGATGATGGAGTCGTTCACCACAATTCCCACGAGGATCACCACTCCGATGAGGCTCATGGTGTTCACCCCCTCTCCCGTCACGAAGAGGGCCAGGATGGCCCCCACCAGGGCCAGGGGGACGGCCATGAGGATGGTGAAGGGGTGCACGAAGGACTCGAACTGGGCCGCCAGGATCATGAACACCAGGAGGAGAGCCAGGACGAAGGCGAAGGTGAGGTCCCTGAAAGAGCGGCGCATCTCCTCGTTCTCCCCTCCCACCTCCAGGCGGATCCCCCGCTCCGGGGGGATGTCCCGGAGGGACCGCTGGACCAGGCCTATGGCCCCATCGAGCCCCCCGGACAGGACGTCGGCGTACACCGTCACCACCCGTCCCTGGTCTTCCCTGCGGATCTCCGATGGCGCCAGGGCCTCCTGCACCTGGATCATTTCCCTCAGGGGCACACCCCGGACCGTGAGGCTCTCGATGGTCTCCCGAGCATACCGGAGGCTGTCGGGAAAGCGGACCATGACCCCGATCTTCCGGTCGAAGTCCACGTACTCTGTGGCCCGGGCTCCCCTCATGGCCCGCTCCACCGTTTCGGCGATGGCCCGGGGCTCCACGCCGAACCGGGCCGCCGCGTCCCGGAGGATCTCCACCTGGAGCTCGGGCTGGCCCCGTTCCGTGCCCAGACGCACGTTGCCCAATTGACGGAGCTCGGCCAGCCGGTCCCGGATGGACTCGGCCATGGGGAAGGTCCGGTCCATGTCCTCGCCACGCACCCGGACGGCGATGTCGGCGTCCACCCCTCCCAGGATCTGCCCCAGAGCCGTGGCCCCACCCGCCTCGAAGGTCAGGGCGCCCTGGGCAAAGGACCTCTCCAGCCAGCGCACCCGGTCCAGGACCTCCTGGGTTGAGCTCCCCCGCCGAAGGCGGACCTGGAAGTGGGCCGTGTTGATCCCTGCCGCCGCCTCGCTCTCGGAGAAGGAACGAACGTCCTTTCCGATGCGGGAGAACACCGCCTCAACCCCCCGGTCCTCCAGGAGCGCCCGCTCCACCTGGTTGGCCGCCTCCACCGTGGCCATGAGGGAGGTGCCCTCCGAAAGCTCCATGCGGACATCGAAGGCCCCCTGGTCCACCTTCGGAAGGAGGTCCCGGTCCAGCACCGAGCCCAGAAGGACCGCCCCCACCAGGGCGGCGCCGGCCAGGGCCATGACCCGGGCCCGGTTCTGTAGGCTCCACTCCAGGGCCCGATGGTAGCGCCGGGCGAAGGCGTCGAACCGGACATCGAAGGCCCTGAGGAGGGGGGTGAAGAGCCTGGACAGTAAGCTCCCCAGGAGCTCGACCCAGTAGCTCACCAGCTGCTTCAGGACGCTGAACACAAGTCCCAGGAGCCGGAAGGGGGCAAGGAAGACCCACTCGCCCCCCCGGCTCGCCTTCTCCCAGAACCCTTCGGTCTCCCCCCTTCCCTCCCCTTCCCGAGTCCGGGGAGGTGGAGCCGCCTGGCCCCCGAACCGGGCCGCCAGGGTCGGCAGCAGGGTCAGGGCCACCACCAGGGAGGCCAGGAGGGAGAAGGCCACGGCCAGGGAGAGGGATCCGAAGAGCTCGCCGGCCACACCTTCCACGTAGACGATGGGTCCGAACACGCTGATGGTGGTGAGGGTGGAGGCGGTGATGGCCCGCTGGACCTCCTCGGCCCCGGCTCCGGCAGAGGTGAGGGGATCCTCCCCCAGCTCCTCCCGGTGCCGGAAGATGTTCTCCAGCACCACAATGGAGTTGTCCACCAGCATCCCCACCCCCAGGGCCAGCCCCCCCAGGCTCATGATGTTCAGCGACACGCCCGCCGCATGCATGAGGGCGAAGGTCCCCACCACCGAGATGGGGATGGCCAGGGCGATGGCCACGGGGTAGCGGGGGTCCCTGAGGAAGAGGAAGAGGACCAGGAAGGCCAGGATTCCACCGAAGACCAGGGCCTGGACCACGTTGGAGATGGAGTCGGCAATGAACCCTGCCTGACTGGAGGCCACGTCCAGCTGGAACGCCGGATACTCCTCCCGGAGCTGCAGCAGGACCTCCTGAACGTTCTCCGCCACCTGGACGGTGTTGGCCCCCGACTCCTTGAAGACCAGGATCCCCACCGACTCGTAGCCGTTGTAACGGGCCACAGACTCCCGCTCGGCGAACCCGTCCACCACCCGGGCGATGTCCCGGAGGCGGATCATGCGAGAGGCCGCCTCACCCGCCCCTTCCCCGGTCCCGGCGGGATCCACCCGCCGGCCCAACACCACGTCTCCTATCTCCTCCACCGTCTGGAACTCACCCAGGGTCCGGAGGGGATAGCGATACCGGCCCCGGAGGATGGTGCCGCCGGGAGCGCTGACGTTGGCCAGGGCCAGGGCCTGGGTGACCTGCTCCAGGGTGATTCCGTAGGACTCCAGCAGGCGGGGATCCACCTCCACCTGGATCTCCCGGTCCAGTCCGCCGGTGACGGCCGCTTCCGCGACCCCGTCCAATTGCTCCAGGCGGCGCCTGAAGACGGACTCGGCCGCTTCCTTGGTGGCCCACAGGTCCGCCCCTCCCGCCACGGAGATGACCATGACGGGCTCGGACTCCGGGTCCACCCTGAGGATCCGGGGGCGACTGGCCATCCGGGGCAGGGTCTCCCGAATGTTGTCCATGCGCTCCCGGACGTTGAGCATGGCGAAATCCATGTCCGTGCCCCAGGCGAACCTCAGGGTCACCATGCTCACGCCCTCCCGGGACACGGACGTCACCCGCTCCACGCCGGGGACGGCGGCTCCCTGGGCCTCCACCCTCTCGGTGATGAGGCGCTCCACCTCGGCGGGGGCCACCTCCGGGTAGGAGGTGAAGACCACCAGCCGTGGGTAGCTCACGTCCGGTAGCAGGTCGATGGGAAGGCGCATGAAGGAGATGATCCCCAGGAGGATCACCGCCAGGAAGAGCATGGCCACCGCCACTGGGCGGCGGACGCAGAGGGACGGAATGGACACGCTCAGCCCCCTCCCCCGTCCGGGATGGCTCCCATCCCTTCTCCTACGGTCTCCTCCAGGTTGACCTGGGCGTCGAGGAGGGCGAAGAGCTGGCTCACCACTTCCCGCTGAGCCTGGGCGGCGGCGTCGATGTCCTGCTGGAGCTCCGTGAAGGAACGGAGCCCCAGCCCGAACTGCTCCCGGGCCAGCCGGAGCCTCTCCTGGGCGATCTCCCGGGACCTGAGAGAGATGAGGTAGCTCTGGTAGGCCGTCTGGACGGCGATGAGCTGGGCCCGGGCCCGCTCCTCCAGCTGGAGGCGGGCTTCCAGCACGGTCTGCTCGGCGTTTGCCAGGCTCACCTCCGCCTGGGCCACCCTGGCCTGGGTGTCGAAACGGGGAAAGAGGGGGATGGAGATGCCGAAGCTGGCTCCTCCCGAGCGAGAGCGATTCGGGAAGGGATCAAAGGCCCCCTTCCATTCTTCCCCGAAGGTGCTCTGGTTGGCACTGAAGGACAGACCCAGGCCAGGCCACCGGCCCGCCCGGGCGGAGCCTGCCTGGGCCCGACTCACCGCCAGAGCCGCCTCCTGCTCCATGAGGGCGGGGTTGGAGGCCAGGGCCCTGGCCACCAGCTTCGCCGGTTCCAGGTCCCGGGGATCGAAGGCCTCCGGCAGCGTGTCCGTCACCTGGAGCTCCCCCACGTCTGGGTCCCCGATGGCGGTCCTGAGACTCAGGAGGGCCTGCTGGAGGCGGCCCCGGGCCTGCTGGATCCGCTGCTCCTGCTGCTGGACGTTCAGCTCCGCCGTGAGAACGTCCACCCGGCTGGCGCCGGCCAGCTCGAACCTGCGGCGGGTGGTCTCCAGATCCAGGAGACGGCTCCCCAGGAGCTCCTCCTCCACGGACAGGAGGGCCTGCTGGTTCTGGGCGGACCGATAGGCCCGGACCACTCCGGCCCTGACGCTCCGGTAGCGTGACAGGACCGTGGCCTCCCTGGCCCGGGCCCGTGCCCCCTGGGCTGCCATTCCCTCGGAGCGTGCGCCCCAATCGAAGAGGGAGATGGACCCTCTGATGGATTGGAAGGAGGAGGTGGTGGTGCGCCACTCGGTGATGGGGTTCTCGATGGGAAGGCCCCAGTGATCCACGGCGATGAGCTGCCGGTTGAGATTCACGCCGGTACCGGTGGAGACGCTGAACTCCGGCAGATAGGCACCCCAGGCCTGGCGCCGCTCCGGGACGTTGAGCTCCAGGTCGTTCAGGGCCCTCCGGTAGGCAGGGTTCGACTCCCCCGCCCGGCGGAGGGCTTCCTCCAGGGTGAGGGGGGTCTTTTCCTGCAACGCCGTCGGCCCCTCCTGCCCCGCTGCCGGCCACTCCTGCCCCGCTGCCATCCCCGGAAGGAGCAGGAGGCATCCCAGGGCCCAGGCCGCCGACGTCGCAGCCCCCAGGCCTGGCCCCCCTCCCCTTGCGCGCGCCACTGCGGTAGCCCCCGGCTCCGGCCTGGCTACCCTTGCGCGCACCGCCGTGGCAGCCCCCATCATCTCACACCTCCTCGTGTCCCCCCGGCGGGGACCGCATCCACGAGCTGTACCACGGCGTCGTGGATGATGTAGAAGTGGTTGTCCACCAGGACGATCTCCCCCGGTTCCACCATGGAGGTCTCCTCGCTGGGAACGATCTCCACCAGCTCGTCGCTCTCCAGCCCCGTGGTCACGTAGCGCCAGGCTGCGCGGCCGTTCTCGTAGACGAACAGCATGGTCCGCCGGTCCTTTTCCAAAATGGCGGACCGGGGCACCAGGATCCTGTCCGGGAAGAACCGGGCGTCCAGGGAGACCTGTGCGTACATCCCGGGTTTGATGCGGCCCTGGGGATTGGAGAGGAGCACCGTCACCCGTGCGGCCCTGGTTCTGGGATCCACCAGGGGGTTGATGCTGACGATCCGGCCCTGGAAGGTCTCGCCGGGAAAGGCGGCGAAGGTCGCCGCGGCCCGACGCCCTTCTGAGAGGAACCCAAGCTGGGGATCCAGGACCTGGGCCTCCACCTTGATGGGATCCAGATCCACGATGGTCATGAGCTCCATGCCCGGGCTCACCCGCTGGCCCTCAACCACCTTCAGGTCTGCCACCCTGCCCGGGAAAGGCGCCCGGACGGTGGTCCGGTCCAGGTTCAGCTCCGCCTGACGGAGGGCCACTTCCGCCTGGGTCAGACCGCTTCGGGCCCGGGTCAGGAGGGCCCGTCTCTCACGCACCTGGGGATCGGTGATCTCGTCATCGAGGAGGGTCATCTCCTGGTGACGGGCCTGGGCGTCCAACAGGTCCGCCTGGGCACGGGCACGGGCCAGGGCGTACTCGGTGGTGTCAACCTTCAGGAGGAGGTCACCCTCCCCCACGGCGCTGTTCTCCCGGACGGGGAGGCTGCGGACGATCCCGTCCACCTGGGACGTGAGGGTCACGCCCCGGACCCAGGCGGCCTGGGCATCCGCCGACACCGTGATCCAGAGCGTATCTCGCACCACCTCGGCTCCCACAACCGGCTGGGCCACGTCCGTGGGAAACTGCTCCGACGCCGAGGCGGGAAGGCCTGGAAGGTCGCCCGTCGCCGGAGCGCCGGGGGTAACCTCATCCGTTCCCGACCTGAGGCGCAGATAGACCCCCGCGCCCAGGGCGCCGATGATGATGATGAGGGTGAGGAGTCCGAGAACCTGTCTTGGAAGCTTCATCCGTCAGCCGCAGGTGGAGTGTGATGATGGTCGGCCGGTTGACGCAAAGAAACCGGCTCTCTCTGAGACGTACGGCTACAGCGGACCGTTGCTTCACATCCGAAGCCTCTGCTCGACGCCGGTGGTTCTTCACTGGCGGGGTGGCCGCTTCACTCTCCTGGCTTCAGCCGCTGCTCGACGTCGGTCCCTTTTTCACTTCCGGAGTCATGGCCTCACATGCGAAATGGGTCTCTTTGGGGGGGCAATTTTCAAGGTACTAAGCGTTTCGGGGCAGGTCAATGCACGGATGGGCCGCTCTTCGACGCCTCGTGCCTCCGGCCTCTTTCCCTGCTCCCGCAGCCGAGCCAACCCATGCTGGCCCGACCGTTTCGGCGGGCCGCAGGCTGCGCCTCCCTCCGGCCCAGGCAGGCTTCGGTCTGGGCGGCCCGGGCAGCCCGCCGAAACAGGCCCCGACCTCTTCCCCTGCCCGGGAATGGGCTTCCCCAATTACCTCAGGTGACGAATTGCCCCAATTCCAGGATTCGCCATATTTAAGTGTTCACACGGTCGGAGCCCTGTCTCCGGCCTGCTTTTGCCAGGCTCACGGGACCATGATCAGACCCAATCACCCGGATCGCACCGAGGAACTTACCGCTGTCTACGAGATCGGCACGGCCATCCTCGGCACGCTGGACGTGGAGGCCATCCTGCAGCGGGTCTGCGAGAACGCCCAGCGACTCCTGGGTGCCTCTGGAGCCTGCATCACGGAGTACCGTGAGGAGCGGGGCGAGTTCTTGATCAAGACCTGCTCCGGCTCGTTCGTTCCCGCCCTCTACCATACGTTCCCCGCCGAGGACAGCCTGAGCGCCCGGGCCTTGCGGGAGGGGAGCCCCGTCATCGACAACGATGTCCCCTCGGGGCCGGCAGCCGCCGTAGCCGCTACCCTTCCCATACCCCTGGAGAGGAACATCATCGTCCTGCTGAATGGGCGGCACGGCATCCTGGGTACCCTGGTCTGCACAGCCAAGAAGGAGCGGGCTCCCTTTACCGAGTCCGACGCCGCACTCCTCTCCGCCTTCGCCACCCAGGCCGCCCTGGCGGTGGAGAACGCCCGGTTCTACCAGACCGAGAGGACCAGGGCCCAGGAGCTGGAGCTCCTCCGGAACCAGAGGGAGGAGCAGATCCAGCGGCTCCACGACCTCCACGCCGCCGGGCTGGCCGTCACCTCCGACCTGGACCTGGGTGAGCTCCTCAACCGGGTGGCCGACGAGGCCCGCAAGCTCACGGGGGCGAGATACGCCGCCCTGGGGGTCCTGAAGCCCGGCGGATCAGGTCTCTCCCATTTCATTACAAGCGGCATGACCCCGGAGGAAGTGAAACGCATGGGTCCGCCTCCCACGGGACGGGGCCTACTGGGGGCCGTCATCAATGGAGGAGAGACGCTGCGCCTGGTGGATGCCCATGCCGACCCCCGGGCCGTTGGCGTCCCGGAGGGCCACCCGGTTCCCAACTCCTTCCTGGGAGTTCCGGTGAGGGTGAGAGACCGGGTCATCGGCAATCTCTATCTGATCAACAAGGCGGAAGACGAGCCCTTCACGGAGCAGGACCAGACCCTGGTGGAGATGCTGGCGGCCCAGGCGGCGGTGGCCATCGAGAATGCCCGTCTCTTCGCCGAGAGCGAACGCCTTTTGGCTGAGCTGGATGCGGCCCATCGAGCTCGCAACCGCCTCCACGCCTACGTAAACCACGACCTGCGCAACGCCCTCCATGGGGTCTCCCTATGGGCCGAGCGGCTCGAGCAAGCTGCTGCGGGCACCCTGGGTCCCTTCCAGCCGGAGGAAGCGGGAGTCATCGCACGGAAGATCCTCCGGGGAAGCGGCCACGCCCTTCGCCTGGTGCGTGATGTCCTGGATCTGGCCCGGTTGGAGGAAGGCAGGCTCCAAACCTGGCCGCGGCGGGTGGTGATCTCGGACCTCATCGAGGCCGCCATGGACTCCATCTCTCCCGAAGCGGAGCGCCGAAGAGTCAAGCTGGTGTTCGATCCCCCGGCGGAGCGACTGGAGCTGGTGGCCGATCCCGACCGGGTCCTTCAGATCACCCTCAATCTGCTAAGTAACGCGGTGAAGTTCTCCTCCTCCGGCGCCTCCGTGGCCCTGGGAGCCGACTCCGGGAACGGCAGGATCGACGAACAATCCTCCCGGACTCCGGCGAAGGGAGAGGCAGCCGTGGAACCCTCCCGGACTCCGGCGGACGAAGAGAGCCAGCAGGACGGGTGGGTCGCCATATGGGTGGAGGACAAGGGCCCGGGCATCCCCCCGGAAGACATGGAGAGGATCTGGAAAGACTTTCAGCAGGTGAACCCGGAGGACTCGGAGCGGGGGACCGGGATCGGCCTGGCTCTCTCCCGCCAGTTGGCCGAGCACATGGGGGGCAGGCTCACCGTGGAGTCCAGAGTGGGCGAGGGCTCTCGCTTCACCCTCTGGATGCCCACGGGCCTGAAGCGGGAGCTACGGGAGGGCTGGATCGGCTAGAAAGCCTAGGGCCAGAAACCCGAGCCAGAACCGCCCCGGACCTAGTCTTTCAGCACCTGGTGGTCCGCCAGCAGTCCCTCTTCCCGGTACTTCTTCAGCTTCCTGTAGAGCGTTCGGCGGTTGATGCCTAGAACCTCCGCAGCCTCACCCTGATGCCAGTGGGTCGCCTCCAGGCACTCCAGAGTGTACTCCCGCTCCAGCCGTTCCAGGTCCCAGCGCTCGGACCGGGCCCGGCTGAGCATATCCCGCTCCGGACGCCGCCCCAGGGCTTGGGGGGGATCGAAGGGGATGGACTTGGCCCCGGCGTGCATGATGACGGCCCGCTCGATGAAGTTCTCCAGCTCCCTCACGTTTCCGGGCCAGTCGTAGGCCATCATGCGGGAGAGGGTCTCGGGGGGAATGTCCGGTGGCTCCACACCGTTCTCCTCGGCGAACCGGAGACGGAAGTAGTTGGCCAGAACCGGAATGTCCTCCCTCCGGCTCCGGAGGTCCGGAACCTCGATGGGAAACACGTTCAGGCGGTAGAAGAGGTCCTCCCGGAACTCCCCCTTCTCCACCAGCTCCACTAGGTCCCGGTTGGTGGCAGCCAGGAGCCGGAAGTCCACGGGAATCTGCTCCCGGCCCCCTACCCGCTTCACCTTTCGTTCCTGGAGCACCCTCAGGAGCTTGACCTGGATGGCCGGTGACACGGTACTGATCTCGTCCAGGAAGAGGGTACCACCGCCCGCCTCCTCGAAGAGTCCCCTCTTGCTCTGGATGGCCCCTGTGAAGGAGCCCTTCATGTGGCCGAAGAGCTCCGATTCCAGCAGTGTCTCGGGCAGCGCCGAGCAGTTGATGGCCACGAAGGGGCGGCGGGCACGGTCCGAGAGGTCGTGGACGCCCCGGGCAACCAGCTCCTTCCCCGTGCCCGTCTCTCCGGTGATGAGGACGGTAGCCCGGGTGGGGGCAACCCGTTCCATGAGGTCAAAGAGCCTCTGCATGGGGGCCGAGCGACCCACCATCTTGGCGCCCGGCCCCTTCTCGGAGGCCCGGCGGCGAAGCTGGGCCACTTCCCGCCGTAGATCCGCCTCCTCCCTGGCTCTCTTGAGGGTCAGGAGGAGCTCCTCCGTCCGGAAGGGCTTGTTGATGTAGTCGTAGGCCCCCAACCTCATGGCCTCCACCGCCGTGTCCACCGTCCCGAAGGCCGTCATGACGATGAACTGGGCGTCGGTCTGGGTGGCCGGCGCCGCCGACAGGACGTTCAGGCCGTGCATTCCCGGGAGGTTGAGATCCAGGAGAACCAGGTCGTAGAGCTGGTTGTCCAGGGCTTTGAGCCCCTCCTCCCCCGTCTCCACCGCGTCCACAAGGTATCCCTCGTCCGTAAGGACCTTCAGGAGAACGTCTCGGACGATCTCCTCGTCCTCCACCACCAGTACCCGGGGGTTCACGTTGGCCTGCATCCTCTCGTCACTCATGGGGAGCCTTTTCCAGATACACGGTGAAGGTGGCACCACCAAGACCGTTCCGGGGCCGCAACTTGATCCCCCCCCGCTGCTCCACGAGAATCTGCCGGGTCAGGAACAACCCCATCCCCGTGCCTCCGGTGGTGGACACGAAGGGAAGGAAGATCCGGGAAGCGTCTTCGGGAGGGATACCGGGCCCCGAATCCTCCACGTGGAGGTGGACCAGTTCCGCATTCTCCTCCGTCCATACCCGCACCTTCCGCTCACCGGTCCATGTCTGGAGGGCGGTGCGGGCATTCAGGAGCAGGTTCACCAGGGCCTGAAGGAGATGGTTCCGGTCGGCCAGGGCCCGGATGGGGCCAGGGCCCAACTCCGCCTCCATCTCGATCCCCCGCTTGGAGAAGGAACCTTGCATGAGCTCGCACGCCGAGGCCGCGATCTCGTTGACGTCCAGGGGCTCCAGCTTGGGCCTCCCGGGATCGGCCAGGGCGATGAGCTGCCGGGTGAGACGGGTGATCCTGTCCGTCTGGGCCAGGACCTGTCGGAGTGCTGTCCTCTCCGGCTCTCCCCTGCCCATGGATCCCTCCAGGAGTCGATCCACGGCCACCCGGATAGAGGTATTGGGCCCCCCGATCTCCTGGGCCACTGTGGCGGCCAGCTGGCCCACGGCCGCCATCTGTTCCGCCTCCACCATCCCCCGGAGCCAATCCGGGTCCAGCTCCTTCACGGGCAGCTGCACTCCCCAGAGCCCCTCCACAAGCTCCCTCAACTGCTTCGGGGGCCGGCTCCCCGCGTCCTGAGCCGAGGCCCGAACCGCCGCCTGGAGCTGGGGCGGGAGATCCTCCACACTGGAGGGAGTGGACACGCCGAGGCTGCTCAAGGCCCTTTGGGCCGCCTCGTTCACGAAGAGGATCTCCCCTTCTCCCCCCAGGAGGAGGAGTGCGCCGCAAGACTGCTCCAGCGCCTTCATGGCTGCGGCCGTCCCCGCCCCCTCCGGGCGGCCCTTCTCCGAGCCTGGCGTCACGTTCTCTCTCTCTCCCATCATGCTACCTGCAATC
>PXFI01000322.1 GCA_003564295.1 Gemmatimonadota bacterium
GCCACCGTCCCACCCGCCGCGGTCCAGGCCCTCACCCGTAACCCCCGCGTCCTGAGCGTGGAGCCGGAGCGGCTGAGGGAGCGGGCCATCGAGTTTGACGGACCGGCCGCCCAAAGCAGCAGCCAGGTGCTACCCACGGGCATCAACCGGATCGAGGTGGACCGGAATCCATATGTCTCGACGGATGGAAGTGGCCGCATCGTGGACGCCGACATCGCCATCCTCGACGGCGGGATCGACCCCAGCCACCCCGACCTGAACGTGGCGGGGGGGCAGAACTTCGTGGGGGGAGCCCGGAACAAGTGGGACGTGGCTGACGACCACGGCACACACGTGGCCGGCACCGTCGCCGCCATGGATAACGGCTTCGGGGTGGTGGGAGTGGCCCCGGGAGCGCGGGTATGGTCCGTGCGGGTGTGCGGGCCCCGCTGGTGCACCGATGGGGACATCATCGGCGGCATCGACTGGGTGGCAGAGGAGAAGGCTTCAGGCCGCGTCAACTTTGCCGCCGCAAACTTCAGCATCACCAGCGACGATTCCGACAACGACTGCTTGAGTCCCGCCAACGCCACCCACGCCGCCATCTGCGGCCTGGCCGATACGGGCGTCCCCTTCGTCATGGCGGCCGGGAACAACGGCCGGTTGAAGGTTCCCTATCCAGTTGCCTTCGCAGTGTCTGCCCTGAGGGATCTCGATGGCATGGCCGGGGGCCAGGGCGGGTGGGGAGACGATGAGTTGGCTGGGTGGAGCAACTACGGCGAGAAGGTTCATATCGCAGCGCCCGGCTATTCCATTCTCTCCACCATCCCCGGCGGCTATGGGACCATGAGCGGGACGTCCATGGCCGCGCCCCACGTAGCGGGAGCGGTGGCGCTGTACCTTCATGCGAATGGCGAAGGACCGGCCAGCGATACTGAAGGGGTCGAAGGGATCAAGACCGCCATTATCGATGCGGCCCTGCCCCAGGGCACGGGCAACCACGAGTGCAGCTATGACGATTCCCGGATCGGCGGCCCGCTCCTCTTCGCCAACGCAAAGGCGTTGGGAGGGGATGGCACTTGCGTCGTGGCAGGAGTGGACCCACCGCCGGTGGAGGTTGGGGCCATAGACGGCACGGTGACGGATGCGGACACCAAAGAGGGCATTGCCGGAGCCACGGTGACGGTGGTCAGCACAGGGCTCTCCGGCACCACCGGCCAGGATGGAACCTACTTCATTGATAACGTTCCAGTGGGCACCTATTCCCTCACGGCCTCAGCGGAAGGGTACGAATCGGAGACGAAGTCAGCGGTAGTGGTGGAAGACCAGGTCACCAACGTTGATTTCTCCCTGAACGAAGAGGAGATCGTAGAGCCTCCGCCCGGGGACACACCCGTGGCCAGCTTCACGTACAGCTGCAAGAACACTGACACCTGTGCGTTTACGGACACCAGCACCGGCAGTGTGGTGGAGTGGCTCTGGACGTTCGCCAAAGAGGAAGGAACTACGGACCCGGACACGTCCACCGAGCCAAATCCCACATACACGTTCCCGGAGGAGGCGACCTACTCTGTCACGCTTATCGTCCGGGACGGGGATGCTCGAGAGAGCACACCCGCTTCAGCCACGCTCACCTGCACCACTCGCGGCCAGCTCCGCTGCCGCTGACGAAACCTCTCAGCGCCGCCGGTGGGTGGGTAGGAGGCAGGATCAGCCCCCTCCACCCCCCGCCGGCCGGTCCCGGCGCCGGAGGAGCTCCTCGTACTCTTCCGGGGCCAGCATCTGGCGGAGGTCCGCGTATCCTCCGTTGGGGTTGGACAGGACATTTGGGAGGACCTCCAGGATCCGCTCCGCAGCCTCCCGGGGGGCGGGAGTACGCCATGCCCCACCCGCGCGTCCGCCCTGCGAGGCACCGGTGGATGGCGGGAGGAGTTGAACTCCGGGGGAGGGAGGCCGCGAGGGGGGCTATGCGTTCGCTCTTTCCACCCACACGTCCTTCTCAAGGATCGAGGCCGGACGCCCGGACCGTTCGGCGGCGACAGCGAGAGCCTCTGCGCGGTCAAGGCCGGGCAGGCCAAGGAAGGGATCAGATCCCATGGGCTCAGACACGAACTGGGGCCTCCTCCGCCAGCTCCTTACCAAGGATCTCGGCCATCCAGGATGGCACCCGGCCCCGAACAGAGGCCAGGGCCCGCAGCTCCCCGGCCGGCAGGGTAGACCTCAGGGTCGCAACGGCAGCCGAGGCGTGTTCAGGACCCAGCCACGCAAGCGCCCTTAGGGCGTGTCCCGCAGCCCCGGTAGGGGAGTAGAGCTGCCATGTGGGCGCATGCCTGAGCTCCACCATCTGCGAACCAAGTCGTAGCCGGCGGCTAGGGCCGGACGTGAGAAACAAGGGACGCACCGGGACCTGTGTGGTAAGGCCCAAGGCGTTCGCCGTGCTGGCCCCGCTCGGTGCGATGGTCTCCCCTGTGAGCGCAGCCACGCCTCGCACGAGCTTCTCGGGACGGGGTCCTCGCTCGCCGAAGCGCGACCGGAGTGGAGGGGAGTAGAGTCCACGGCCTACCCGGAGGAGCTCTCCGCCCCGTGCCAGACGTGAGAGGGCCTGGTCCACGGCCGCCCGGGAACCCAGGTGGAGAAGAACCCGTGCGGAGAGGACCGCTCCCTCCGGCATAGTCTGGGAGGCCTCCCGGATCTTCTGCGTAATGCTGGCTGTCCTCATGTTAAGGTCCTCC
>PXFI01000347.1 GCA_003564295.1 Gemmatimonadota bacterium
CCAGCCACTCCAACCCCTCCAGCAGGCACCGCAACACCTCGCCGTAGGAGACCTGCATGTAGAGCGCCAGCGCGATCACGTAATAGACCATCACGTGCATGGGCAGCTTCCGCTGCCGCTCACTCTCCCGGTCTGTCTCCTTCAAAACTCGCCGGACCTGCTCCAGGGGAATCCTCTCGCTCAGCACCCCCAAGCTGATGAAGTCCGTTACCCGCGCTCCGCCCGGAATCTCCGCTATCGTCCGCGCCATGACCGCCTCCCTGGAAAGGTTGAGTTGTTCCAGGAAGGTAAGGGGTTCAAATGCTTAAAGCAAGAATATTGGCGCTAAAGGATCTCCTCACCGAGCGGGACAAGGTGGGACAGGAGGTCCGGCAGTCCCTGACCCGGTTCGGCGTCGCAGACGCGGACGGGATGGCGGCCCTGCACGAGAAGGGACGGGACCTCGACAGGGCCATCTCGGCTCTCCAGCAAGGCCTGGAGGAGACCGAGGAGGCAGAGCCCGACGCGAAGGAGGAGTTGGCACGGGTCAAGCGGGGCGTCGAAGAGGAGACCAGGGCTGCAAGCACCGTCCCCTCCGAGGCCCTGGAGCAGGGAGGCCAATGGATCCGCGACCAGGTTGCCGAGAAAGAGCAGGAGAAGAAGCGCATCATCCGGGAGATCGGCGAGGAGCAGAGGGCGGAGCAGGCGGCCGCGAAGAAGCATCTTGAGCTGGTGGAAGCCCGCCAGGGCACGTCAACCATGCTGGCGGAACGCAGGGCGGAGATCAAGACCTATGAGGAGGGCATCACCGCGATCCTCGAGACCTACGGGACCGTCGAGCAACTGCAGAATCTCGTGGCAGCGTCCGAGGAGGAGGTGCGGATTGCAACGGACGCCTTGGACACCTTCATGTCGGAGTACGAGGAGAAGGTGGTGACCCCAAGGCGCCTCCACGAGCAGGTGCTGAACCGCGTCGGGGAGCTGCAAGAGCAACTCAACGACTTGCGCACCAAGGTCGCGGAAGCGCTGGCGCGCATCGAGCAGTCTGCCGCCCAGGGGAGCTACAGCCAGTTGGCGGACGTCGAAATCGAGGCTGCCTGGAAGAAGGAGCGCGTCGAGGTTCTCAAGCACCGCGCCCAAGGTGCGAAGCTCCTCCGCGACCTCGTGCTCGCCCGCGAGAAGGAGCGGTCGGCGGCCCTCTCGGGGCCGGTCCAGGAGCTCGTCAACCGCTGGCTCCGCCTCCTCACCGAGGACAACTACGACGCCCTCCAGATCGACCACGACCTCAAGCCCACCGGCGTCCGCATGGCCAGGTACGGTGTGGACCTACCGCTCACGAGCCTCAGCCACGGCGCCCAGGAACAGGTCGTGGTCCTGCTCCGGCTCGGCATCGCCGTCCTCGTCAGCAACCCGGAGCGCAACCTTGTCGTCATCGACGACCGTCTTGTCAACGCCGACCCCGTCCGCGTGAAGCGCCTCTGCCTCATCCTCCAGGAGGCGGCAAAGGCGTGCCAGATCGTGATCGCGACCTGCAACGACACGCCGTACGCCGGCATCGGCGCGCACCTGGTGCGGGTGCCGGGGGACGGCCTGGGCGCGGAGGCGTCCACATGAGCGCAGGGCAGGAAACCAGATGATTCGTCAGCGAATGAGTTTGAGCAACCTCAGGTCCGTGGGGCAGGGCCCACCGACCCAAACCATGGAGATCGAGCTCAAGAGCGGCGGCGTCCACCGATGCGACGGCGTACCGCCGGCGGTCCACGCCGGACTCATGGGGGCCTCGGCGCACGGGTCCTACTTCCACCAGAGCATCAAGGGGGCTCCTCAAGTGGGTAGGGATTGAACTCTTGCGGATGACCAACTCGTTGACGCGGTGCGAAGGGAATGCGAGGCCGTTGTGAGCCTTCGGAAGAGGGCCCCCAGCTCCCTCCTTAGGATCGAGGGAAGCGGAGTGCGAGCCCTGTAAGGCGACTGGGTGCTGGCGCCTTCTGGGGGTGAGCCGGCCGGACCCGGAAGGGCGGCGGCATTACCCAAATGCGTCCCAACGGACCATTGCCTCGGATGGACCGAGGCAAGACCTTTGCCTCGGGCCCTTGTCTCAACCGTCCCGAAACCAGCAGGGAGGGGGGAACCGTTGCCGGATTTCCTGACCGATGCACAAATCGCTGCCCTCCTGGCCGAGCCGAAACGGCTTCCGAAGGGGTTTCGGAATCGGCTGGCCGTGAGGTAGAAACGGGGGCACCAAGAGGCAGAGCTGGAGGTAGAAGGAGACCAGGGTTCTGAGTTTCGGGTGATCGTACGCCGGTCTCGCATGAATCCACTGGATTTCTCCGTGATCCTGGCTTACGTCGTGCCGAATTCGAATCGGCTAATCCGTCTCCGCCGCTACAACGGAAGGAGCCATCATCACTCGAACCCGCTGGAAAAAGAGGTGTTCTTCGGATTCCATGTCCACTCCGCCACCGAACGCTATCAGCGGTCAGGGAGCCGAGAGGACAGCTTCGCGGAACCCAGCGATCGATACGCGAGCCTCGAAGAGGCCATCGACTGCCTTCTGGAGGACTGTGGGTTCGTGCTTCCTCCCGATCACCAAGAGGACTTGTTCCAGGCGTGAGGAGTGAGATGTCAACGGAAACGATCACGTCGTCCTTCAGGGAGAAGGTCTCCGAGAAGATCGAGCTCCTACCCGAAGGTCACGATCGGTATCGAGTCTTCACGCCCTTCCAGTTCG
>PXFI01000349.1 GCA_003564295.1 Gemmatimonadota bacterium
CGGCACCCAGCACCCGGGCTCCGGCGGCACGGTCACCGGCCACGGCACCCAGCACCCGGGCTCCGGCGGCACGGTCACCGGCCACGGCACCCAGCACCCGGGCTCCGGCGGCACGGTCACCGGCCACAATGCCCAGCACCCGTACACCGGCTGCGACCTCTTCTCGGTCGCCCACCATGTCCGCACCGGCTCGCAGCCCGACGGTCAGGGCTCCGGCCCGGGCCACGGCGGCCCCCCCGAGGGGTGGTTCCACTGCCTCCCCACCCGTCACTTCCAGGCCAGCTACCCGGACGACCTCCGGGAGGGTGCCTACGGGCGGAGGCGGTGGCTCATGAACGGGTAGGCTCTCCGTCCTTCACCACCCCGGCACAGGGGTTCCTTCCCAACCAATAGGAGAGCTCCCTCGGATGGCCGACCTCCCAGATGGCGAGGTCGGCCATCTTCCCTTTCTCCAGGGAGCCACGAACCTCATGCAAGCCCAGAGCCCGGGCCCCGTTGACCGTGACGCCCCGGAGAGCTTCCTCCGGCGTCAGGCCCAGAAGCAGGCAGGAGAGGTTCATGGCCGTGAGGATGGAGTTGACAGGGGAGGATCCGGGATTCATGTCGGTGGCTACCGCCATGGGCACCCTGGCCTCCCGAAACAGTGACACCGGCGGCGGGTGGTCGTCCTTGAGGAAGTAGAAGGCGCCGGGCAGCAACACCGCCACCGTTCCGGCGGCTGCCATGGCTGCCACCCCTTCTGCGGAGGCCCGCTCCAGGTGGTCAGCCGATCTCGCCCCGAGCCTGGCAGCCAAAGCCGCCCCATCCTGGTCCGAAAGCTGATCGGCATGGAGCCTCATAGCCAGGCCGGCGTCCCTTCCCGCCAGCAGGACCGACTCGCACTCCTGGGGGGTGAAGGCAATCTCGTCACAGAAGGCATCCACTGCGTCGGCCAGGCCCTCCTTGACCGCCCTGGGAATCATCTCCTCCCGGATAAGCTCCAGGTACTCCTCCCGACGGCCCTCAAACTCGGGCGGGAGCACGTGAGCCCCCAGGAATGTCGTCTGGAGGTGAACCGGATGGTCTGCGGCCAGTCGTCTGGCCGCACGGAGCATGCGAAGCTCCGTATCGGTCTCCATGCCGTACCCCGACTTCACCTCCACGGTGGTGATCCCCTCGGCCCGGAGTGCCGTCAGGCGCCGGGACGCCTCACGGACCAGATCCTCCTCGGAGGCCTCCCGAGTGGCCCTCATGGTGGTTCGGATCCCTCCGCCCTCCCGGGCGATCTCCTCGTAGCTGGACCCTCCGAGGCGTGCCTCGAACTCGCCTGAGCGATCTCCGGCAAACACCATGTGCGTGTGGCAGTCCACCAGGCCGGGCGTGATCCACCGACCCTGGAGCTCCAGGACCTCCCGGGCCAGGGCGTCCGGGCGGCCCGGCAGGTCTTTCTCCCGGCCCACCCAGGCGATCCGCTTTTCGAGGGTGGCCAGGGCGCCCTGGTGGATCTCCCCATATCCCTCCGCCCCCTCGGCCAGGGTGGCCAGGTGCCCACCCAGCCACACACGATCCCACCTTGGTGATTTGCTCATCATTTCCTTCCCGGCCATGGAACTGCCGAATCCCCCTCCTCCCTTCCCCCTCCCGAGATCATGCTTCGGGGGACCCCATGGGTATCTTCAGGCCGTGGGAGCGGGCCGTGGCCCAGGCCTCCTCGTAGCCCGCATCGGCATGCCGCACCACCCCGATCCCCGGGTCGTTGGTGAGGACCCGCTGAATCCGTTCATCCATCTCCGGCGTCCCGTCGGCCACAAGAACCTGCCCGGCATGAAGGGCGTTGCCGATGCCCACGCCCCCACCATGGTGAAAGGAAACCCAGCTGGCTCCGGATGCGGTGTTCAGCAGGGCGTTGAGAATGGGCCAGTCGGCCACGGCGTCGGTTCCGTCCCTCATGGCCTCCGTTTCCCTGAAGGGTGAGGCCACCGAGCCGGTGTCCAGATGATCCCGCCCAATCACGATGGGGGCCGAGATCTCCCCTCGGGCCACCAGGTCGTTCAGAGCCAACCCGAACCGGGCCCGCTCTCCCTGTCCCAGCCAGCAGATGCGGGACGGGAGCCCCTGAAAATGGATCTTCTCTCGCGCCATAGGGATCCACCGGCCCAGATGTCGGTCATCCGGAAAGAGCTCCAGGACCAGGTCGTCGGTCCGGTGGATGTCCGCCGGATCGCCGGAGAGGGCGACCCACCGGAAGGGACCCTTCCCCTGACAGAACAGTGGCCTGATGTACGCCGGCACGAACCCCGGGTAGCTGAAGGCATCCTGGAAGCCTGCATCCAGGGCCATACCTCTGAGGTTGTTGCCATAATCCACCGCCACGGCGCCCATCCTCTGGAGCTCTACGATGGCCTCACAGTGGACCCGCATGGAGTCCATGGCCCGCCGGACGTACTCGGCAGGGTCCGTTTCCCGAAGGCGCCCCGCCCCTTCCAGGGACAGACCGGCTGGCACGTACCCATTCAGCGGATCGTGAGCCGACGTCTGGTCCGTGACCAGGTCCGGCACGATTCCCCGCCGAACGATCTCCGGAAGGACCTCGGCGCAGTTCCCCACCAGTCCCACCGACAAGGCCTTCCCACCCTCCCGGGCATCCAGGACCCAGGCCAGTGCCTCGTCGAGGTTCTCGGTGGCCCGGTCGCAGTATCGGGTGTCCAGGCGCCTGCGGATCCGGGCGGGATCCACTTCCACGGCCAGGATGGATCCCTCGTTGAAGGTGGCTGCCAGCGGTTGAGCGCCCCCCATCCCTCCGAGCCCGCCGGTGAGGACCCAACGTCCCTTCAGGGAGCCTCCGAAATGCCTTTCGGCCATGGCCCCGAAGGTCTCGTAGGTGCCCTGCAGGATTCCCTGGGTCCCGATGTAGATCCAGGAGCCGGCCGTCATCTGGCCGTACATCATGAGCCCCTTCCGCTCCAGCTCGTGGAAATGCTCCCAGGTGGCCCATCGGCCCACCAGGTTCGAGTTGGCGATGAGGACCCGTGGGGCATGGTAAAAGGTCCGGAACACCCCGACAGGTTTGCCGGACTGGATCAGGAGGGTCTCGTCGTCGGCAAGCCTCTTCAACGTGTCCACGATGGCCTGGAAGGCCTCCCAGCTCCGGGCCGCCTTACCCCGTCCACCGTAGACCACCAGATCCTCCGGCTTTTCCGCCACCTCCGGATCCAGGTTGTTCATGAGCATCCTGAGGGCCGCCTCCTGTGTCCAACCTCTGCAGCTCAACTCTTTGCCCCTCGGGGCCCGCACGGTGCGGGCAGATCCATGGCTCATGGTGTGCTCCCTTGCGGACTCCAGTCCATGTCGGTTCTTGCCATCATGACACCGCTTCCCGGCGACGGACGATATCGGAGAAGGCACCCCTCCGAATCATCTGGGCCGCCCGTTCCATGTCCCCCGAAAGCACTCGGTCCTCCGTGAGGGGGGGGATCTCCTCCCTGACCTTCCTGAAAGCCTCGTCCACGCCGGCGCCAGGCCGAAGGGGCTTGAGGTTCTCCAAGGCTTGGGCTCCACAGAGAATCTCGATGCCCAGGACGTACTCCAGGCATTCCACGGCGCGCCGCAGCTTCCGTGCGGCCGTCATACCCATGGAAACGTGGTCCTCCTGGCCGGCGCTGGTGGAGACGGAATCCACGGAGGCCGGATGAGCCAGAATGCGCATCTCGGCGAGCAGGTCCACCGCCGTCACCTGTCCGATCATGAAGCCGCTCTCTAATCCCGGGTCCCGGGCCAGGAACGGCTCATGCCCACCCGAGAGATCGGGATTCAGGAGCCTTTCGATCCGGCGCTCGCTGATGGTTGCCAGATCGGCCAGAGCGATGGCCAGGAAATCCAGTGCCTGGGCCACGACCTGGGCATGGAAGTTGCCAGCGCTCACCACCGCCCCGGTGTCCGGAAGGACCAGAGGGTTGTCGGTGGTGCTATTGGCCTCGGTTTCCAGGATTCTGCGGACGTACTCCATGACCTCCCTGGCCGCACCGTGGACCTGGGGCATGCACCGGATGGAATAGGCATCCTGGACCCGCGGGTCGCCATGCCGGTGGGATTCCCGGATCTCCGAGTCCCGAAGCAGCCACGTCAGGTGGCCGGCCGTCGTCCCCTGCCCCGGGTGGGGACGGACGGCCTGCGCTTCGGCTCGGAAGGCCTCCGGGGTGCCCCGGAGTCCCTCCAGGGTCATGGCCCCGGCCACATCTGCCGAATCCAGGGCTCTGCTCGCCCTCAGGAAGGAGAGAATACCCAGCCCGGTGGTGGCCTGGGTGCCGTTGATGAGGGCCAGACCTTCCTTCTCCATGAAAGCCAGGGGACGCATGTCCAGCTCCCTCAGGACCTGGCCCGTGGGACGGATCTCTCCCCCCAACTCCACCTCCCCTTCCCCCATGATGGCCAGGGCGATGTGGGCCAAGGGGGCAAGGTCCCCGCTGGCACCCACGGATCCTGCCTCCGGCACCCGGGGGTGAATGCCGAGATTGAGGTAGTCCACCAGACGTTGCACCACCTCCAACCGGCAGCCCGAATGGCCTCGGGCCAGCGCGTTAGCCCGGACGATCATGATGGCTCTCACCTCCTGGGCGGCCAGGCATCGTCCCACCCCCGCAGAGTGGCTCCGCACAAGGTTTTGCTGCAGCTTTGCCCGCTGAGAGGGAGGGATCACCACCTCGGCCAAACGCCCGAAACCCGTTGTGACACCATAGATCTGGTTGGACTCGGTCAGGAGGGATTCCACGAAGGCTCTGGACCTCCGGACGGCCTCCTCAGCTTCCGGCGCCAGGCGGACCGAAGCGTACGGCTCCTGAGCTCCGGCCTCCAGCCCTTCGAAGGAGAGGTCATGGCCGTTCAGGACAAGGGTGGAGTCGGTCATAGACACCCCCGTGGCGGGTTCAATGAACGCATGCGCATGAGGGATGCGCTGGGATCAGCTTCGCTTCGGCTGACAAGATAGTAGTGCCGGAGTCGGGCCGCTGCCATGGAGCCGCCGGCCTCTGCGAGATTCATGACTCGCACGAAGCCTCCCCCTGGCTGATGATGTTGTCTTGTCAACGCATTCCAATACCCGGCTCTCACAGCTCTCGACATGAACTGTCTGCCGCCCTAGAATGACATCGAATTCGGATTGGACAAAGGTCCAGCCCGGCAAGAGGACTCGGAGTGCCGCGAGACTCTCCCCGATGCGTCCGCTCAAATACTCCCCAGCCTATAGAGGTACCACCATGAAGTCCCGTGTTCCTCCTCGATGCAACGGAATGACTCGGATCCTTGCCCTCGGCTCCGCCTTCTTGTTCCTCATGTGGGCGGCTGCCTGTGAGCGCGAAGGATTCGAAAGCCTGGAGCTGCCTCCTCTTGATCCCCAGGTGGTCCAGGACCAGGACGACATGACCTGGGACGACTACCAACCCATTCCGGACATCAACTGGGCTGACCCCTCTCTGAAGCCGGAACGGGGATTCAGGCTTGCGGTGGTGGCCATCGACTTTCCCGATCAGCCGTTCGTCATCACCATGCCCGAGGGCTCGGACCCCTTTGGAAACCCTCAGATCGACCCGATTGACCGGAAAGGCGTGGCCCAGTTCTATGCCGACTTCTTCATGACCCCCAGCGAGATCAACAACGGCCAGACCATCAACGGCTATTGGATGGAGCAGTCCCGGGGGAAATTCGGGATCACCGAAGTTGAAGTGTTTGGGCCCTATCGCATGCCCAAGCCCTTATGGGCTTATGGGCTTAATGAATGGGGGCAGCACGAGTACACTCCCGACGGCAGCCGGGCCGACGGCCGGATGGAGCCGGACTGCGATTCCATCTGGGCGGAGGACGTTGGCATGGACGTCCAGGAGCTGAGGCAGCGTTACGACGGGATCCTCCGGATCTATGCCGGTTATGACGAGACCGGTGTCTGGCAGGAGTTCGGCGAGATGAAGTTCGCCACCAAAGACGATATCCCACCGGAATGGGGTAACCCCAACCCCGACATGCCCCGTTGGGTTCCTACCCGCTACGTGGAGTGGACCAGCTGGCTCGCTGGAGCCCAGCAATGGGGTCTCTCTTCCATGCGCCAGGGAGAGAACTCCGGAACCATCACCCATGAGATCGCGCATCTCGCATTCCGCCTCCCCGACCTGAACAACAACCCCTACGTTGAGCCCTACCGGAGGGTTGCAGCGGGGACCTGGGACATGATGGACCGGGGATGCTTCAACGGACCTGGTGGTCCCCACGTGCGTTGGGTGGTACCTCCGACCCACGGCGCCGCCATGCCGGCAGGCCTCATGTTGAAGAATCGCCTGGAGATCGATTTCCTTTCCGAAGATGATGTGCTGACCGTCAACCGGGAGGGATTGGCCCAATCCGGCCTTGTGGTTGCGAAGGTCACGGCCCGGGCGGTGGAGCCCGTCCCCGGCTCCTTCGCGGGGATCGTGGTCCGCCTGGACGGAGACGATCCACAGGATCGGACCCCGCATGAGGACCCGGTCATCAACCCGCTGTCCTCGGGGGTCCCGATCTACAACGCCTATTCCGTGGAAGTGGTCCAGCGGATCGGCTACGATTCCTTCACTCCCGATGACGGTGTGCTGCTGGCGAAGTTCAGGGACGCCCTCCGGGGATCGAATGCTGGTCCCAACGCTTTCAACAGCTACATCTGGGTCATCGATGCCAACCCTGGTGACATGAACATGGTGGACTTCGTGAGGCCCCCGGCTGACACGGTGATGCGCACCATTGCCGATTACCGACAGCTCAACAACGCCCTCTTCCACGCCGGGCTCAACTCCGGAAGTGCCTACGAGTGGCAGGATCCCTACAATAGCCTCCACTTCTACGTCATCGACCTGGAGCGGGATTCCCGCGGAATCCGGACCTACACTCTGGGTGTCCGGTCCCTGGATGGCTCGGGTCCTCAGGCGCGCGACGTTGCCTTGACGGGTCCTGGGGAGGGTAGCGTGAGTCGGGCCAACACACCCTTCACCTTCACTCTCACCAACACAGGGACAGGAACGGCAACCGACCCGGCCCTGCATCCCCAAGGCGCCACCGCTTTCCTCAACTCCGACATCTACAGGCTCTCGGTGTCCGTGGAAGGGGAAGGATGGTCGGCCCAGATCCAGAACGCACTGGCGGCCGTGGAGTTCGGCCAGAGCGAGTCCGTGCCTGTCTACGTAAGCAGGGAGTCCGGAGCAACCCCCACGGCCACGATCGTTGTCACGGCTACTTCAGAGAGTGATCCGTCGAAAACGGCCGTGGCGACACTCCAGGTCTCCTGAGTCCTGACGCAGGGAAGGGATCGGGGGGATCGGCAAGTCACGGGTGCCGGTCCCCCCCCTTGATGGGCCGGACTGGAGTCAAGCCCTGGTTGGGATAGGCGTCATTGTACTCGGATTGGTGTTCAATCCCCCGGGGCCAACAAGCAGGGATTCGTGCTCCTTCGGATCTTGTGGTCACCCCGGAGCACTCGATACCCTTCCCTCCGAAGTGCTTGATTGATTCTCCGAAGTCGATATGGAGGTGGAGGAGATGCGAATCGCTATCTTGCCGGTGGGCCTGGCCGGGGCGTTGCTGTCGGCGGCCATGGGGCCGATACCCATCGTCGCTCAGGAGTTCAACCCCGTTGAGCAGCGCCGCGCCCTGCTCGAGTTGCGGGCCCAGGCCCGCTCCCTGGAGCGCACGGTCAACGCCCTCATCGAAGCTCTGGGTCCGGCAGCGATCCCGCCTCGGGAGCGCCCCGCATTGGTGGACTGCCCCTGGGATATGCCGGCACCGCCCCAAGTGGACCGGGAGGCAGATTCCCCACAGGTAGCTTCAGGCCGACGGGTGATTCCCGACTGCTATCCCCCTGGCTGGCAAACGCCTGAGGAATTGGTGGATTGGGAGCCTCCCGAGCTTCCCACCGACCGACCGGCGCCCCTGGTGGAGGACTATCTGTCTCACATCGTGAGGCCCCCTCCGCCGGAGCTGGTCGAGCGCTTCCAGCTCGACACCACCTACTACAAGAAGCACGCTGACGCGAACGGCTACCCTATCCTGGCCGCGGAAGAGGTGCCCGACGAGGCCTTGGCCATCGTCCGAGACCAGGTGAACTACATGCTGGGCTTCAGGCCTGACGTCCGAAACGCCATGATCGAGGCCGGTGCCCGTCTTGTCATCATGGCGGAAACCGAATACACCATGGACATCCCGGAGCAGCGCCACTGGATTGTGCCCAGGTACCGTGACCCAAGGCTCACCTCGGGCGAGCGTGCTTCCTACTATGAGCCGGGGGGCCTGGGGTACCGTTCTGCGGAAGCCTATTGGAACGCCAGGGCACGGGGAATGGGAGGCACCCTTACCTCCTGTGCGGAGGAAAACGTCCTCGGGTACTACGGCACCCGATATTGGGGCACCAATATTTGCATCCACGAGTTCGCACACGCTATCATGGGAGCTGGCATCGGGAATCTGGATCCCGAGTGGTACCAAGAAATCGTGGATGCTTACCATGCGGCACGGGAGGCAGACCTCACGACCGTGCGGGGATATGCCGGTAATACGTTCGACGAATACTGGGCGGTCAACCTGGAGTGGTACCTCGAAGTCGGCGGCCGAGACCGGGCGGAATTGAAGGAGGTGGATCCGCGCGTGTACGAGCTCTTCGCACGCCTCATACCCGAGGACCGTTTTCTGCCTGGGAGGGCCAACGTGGCGGATCGCACCCGGGAGGAGATGAACGAGTTGGTACAGGAGCTAAACCCGGAGTGGTGGGAGCGGGAGCAGGAACGCCAGCAAGCCCGGGAGGCTGCCCGACAGGGGAGAGAGCGGAACCAGTAGCGGGGGCTCCGTCCCTCAGGGGGCCTGCCTTCACTGGTCGATCCGATCTGGGAACATCGAGAGAAGGAGACAGGGTTCGCAATGTGGAACAGAGCAGGTGTCGCGGTGGGAGCGGTGTTTCTCGTGGCTGGAGGGCTCATAGCGTGCGAAGGAAGTGCAAGACTCGCCCGGGACGCGTCTGGTCAGCTGCCTTCGGAGTTCATCTGCCAGCGCAGTGCACCTGAATTCGACCCGGAGGTCTTCAGGCAGCGGCGGGAAAGGCTTCTTTCTGCACTAGAGGGCGGGCCGGCAATCATATCCGCCGCCGCGGGAGCCGACTTCATCTACCTGACCGGCTTCACCGGTGAACGGCAGGCAGTGGCCGTGCTCGATCCTGCGGCAGAACACTCCTTCACGCTGTTCACTGCTCCCCGCAGGCCCATGGCCACACTCTGGGACGGGGAGGTGCCGGGCATCGAGGGCGCCATGGAGACGTACGGTGCCGATACAGCCTATCCCACCGGGGAAATCGAAAGAATGCTGCCCCGGCTTCTGGAGGGGCGAAGCTCCCTCTTCATTCATGGGGGTGACCAGAGAACCAGAGAGAGCCTGAGGTCCTGGGCAGAGGAGGACACCAACCGGGTGCTCCATACCACACTGGCCCCCATCGTTCATGAAATGAGAGTGGTCAAGGACGAATGGGAGATCGCCCATCTGGAGAAAGCCATCGAAGTTACCGCATTGGCCCACCGCAGAGTTCTGCAGACCGTGGAGCCGGGACAGAGAGAGTACGACGTCCAAGCGGAAATCGAGTATGTGTTCCGGAAGAACGGGCTCTCCACCGGGTTCTCCTCCATCGTGGGATCGGGTCCGAATGCTGCCATCCTGCACTACCCGGGAAATCAGCGCATGCTGGAAGACGGCGATCTTCTGCTCATGGATATCGGTGCTCAAAGTAGTGGCTATATCGCCGACGTCACCAGGACCATTCCGGTCAACGGTCGATTCAGTGAGACCCAGAGGGACCTCTATTCGCTTGTGCTCACGGCTATCGAAGAGGCCACGAAGGTCATAGTCCCTGGAAACCGGATCCTCGATCCGCACCACAGAGCCACCGAGATCATCGTCGATGGACTCCATGAGCTCGGGCTGATCACCGATCCCGAGTCCTGGTGGCAGAAGCGATTCTACATTCATTACCGCAACAACCATTACATCGGGCTTCACGTGCATGACGTGGGAAGCTATGGGGATCTGGACGCACCCGACCGCGATTCCTACATCCTCAACCCCGAGATCAGGGGCAGGGAGATCATCCCGGGAATGGTCATGACCATCGAGCCCGGCATCTATCTCTTGGGCGACCGGCTGGACCACCTGCACGAGCTCTTCGGAGACCTTGCTTCTGCCCAGGAACTGGACGCATTCGCTGCCCAGGTCAGGCCCATATACGAGAAATACGCTGGCATAGGCATTCGCATCGAAGACTGTGTTCTGATCACATCGGAAGGCAACAGAGTGCTCTCGGCCAATGCGCCGAAGACCATAGCCGACATCGAAGCAGCCATGAGACGGTGAGCGAGATTCTGCCAACCGGCAGTTGGCGGAGGTGGAGCCCATCCACCATCGCCGGGAAGAGGGGATCCGGGACCTGGTGGCCAACCTGGTCGACACGATACTCCCCAAGGTGGGCGCAGGAACCGAGCCCACGGTGGACGAATCCTTCTATGCAGCCTGGGACCGGATGGTGAAGGCCAGGAGCAAGCGGGCACTGCCCAGGTGGTACCGCTCGACTGCCATCCAACAGATCCGGCCGGTGGAAGCCCTACAGGAACGGACAACGTAACTGCAAGTGTTTCCTGCTGTTACGCCAAGAATCCCCGGCCATCTCTGAGACTCACGTCAGAGCTTCACGACGTCTTCCGCTGCCGGGCCCTTGGTGCCCTGGACGAGCTCGAACTCCACTCGATCCCCTTCTTTCAGAGTCCGGAATCCCTGGGCCTGGATGGCGGAATGGTGGACAAAACACTCACCCGACCCAGCAGCCTCCAGAGTGATGAAGCCATAGCCCTTCGCATCATTGAACCATTTCACGGTTCCGGTGGTTCGCATGGCGCAGTTCCCTTGCCAGGTTCATGGAGAAGGAGGGCCATTCCGCAGGCTCCCCCCGACTTCTCATGGAGGATCCCCGGCACTCCCCGACCCTGCCGACGATCCCCCAAGACCCGTCCCGGGCAGTACCCTGACGGGTAGTCACGATAGGTCGATACGACGGGTCGGGGCAAGGTCATGGCCTGACCCGTCCAAGGCTGGTGGAGCCCAGGGTTCCAGATTATGTTCCACCGAGAGCGCAGGAGGCGGCCCCGGGTCGGCCCACAGTCGGCGGCCCCGGGATGGCCCGCAGGAGGCGGCCCCGGGTCGGCCCACAGTCGGCGGAGAAAGCAATGGGGGAACCACCTGTCGGATTCTGGCCGGAGGTCGAACGACGCAGACCCGGTGACCGGAGAGTTCTGCCCGACCGACGGCAGCATCCGGACCGAAGGGAGGAGGACGAGAGGAGGACGTGGGAGCGCCGCCAGGCCAGGGCCAGTACCGTGCATGCTGAACGGTATCCTGAGCGCAGAAGCGGCGAGCCTCGGCGCTCCGGCCGGGACCGCCGAACCTGGGACCGAAGGGTCGAGTCGGATCGCAGATTCGCGCCCTTCTTCCTCTGATTCGCCTTTCCCCTGCCGGGATCAGGTTCCGGCCGGCACTCCCTTGTGGCCATAGCACAGGATGCCGCTCTTCTTCTCTTCCCTGATCAGCCGGAACTCCAGATCCACCAGCATCCCCGGAAGGACGCTCGCCGGATCGCAATCCACGATCTGGGTCATGAGGCGGGCACCCTCAGGCGTCTCCACCACAGCCATGGCGTAGGGCGCCTCGTTCAGGAACTCGTCGGGCGGCACGTGGATGACGGTGGAGGTTACCACCGTTCCCTTCCTGGATAGAAGAACAAGCTCGAAATCCTGGCCTCCACACGCCGGGCACACCTTCCGGACCGGATACACCACCCGGCCACACCCCGCGCAGCGGCCAGCCTCCAAGCGATAACGAGCCGGGATCTCACGAATGTAGCGTGGGCTCGGCATGGTCAGACTCCCTGGAAGATGTGAACGACGGAGCTTGCACCCGAGCCCCCCATGTTCTGGGCCAGCCCGATCCTGGCCCCCTCCACCTGAGACTC
>PXFI01000034.1 GCA_003564295.1 Gemmatimonadota bacterium
CATCGCCCGGTGTCCGCCGAGACGCCGGGCGCGCACATCTGGCTCTCCTTCTCGCCCGATCTTAAGCATTGGGGAGATCACCATATCCTCTTTCGCGCCCGGCGCGGTGCCTGGTGGGACGCCAACAAGATCGGCTTGGGGCCCCCACCGCTGGAAACTCCGGAAGGGTGGCTGATCCTGTACCATGGTGTTCGTGTGACCGCATCGGGCTGCCTTTATCGATTGGGTATGGCGTTGCTGGATCTGGAGAACCCTTGGCATGTCCTCAGGCGGAGCGACGAATGGCTCTTCGCGCCCGAGATGACCTACGAGCGCCAGGGAGACGTCAACGGAGTGGTCTTCCCCTGCGGATGGCTTCTGAACGAGCCCAGTGGCGAGATCCGTCTCTATTACGGGGGTGCGGACACCTGCCTGGCCTTGGCGACGGCCCAGCTCTCCGACCTGCTCGGCTACCTCCGCACGTGCCCTGCACCCGAGACGCGCACACACAGGAGCATGACGTGGTCCGAGTGAGGGCGGGCGCGTTTGGGCATGGTGTGGTAGATGCTCTATCGCCGGCGGGCATCCTGTCGCAAGCCCGCCGGTTGCTGCGGAAGAGGATGGCACGCACGACGCTGGAATGAACGGAGAACAGCTTGAACGACGCACCCAACAATCCCGTGCCTCAGGCCGCCCATCGCAAAGCCCGCCGTGGCTCGATGACGGTCCGTCGTCTGCCGGTCACCTTTGCCAGCAATTTTCGCCGGGTCATCACTCGCTTTTTTGATCCCGGTGGCGAAACGCGGATCCTCAACATCCTTGAACGCGTCCACGGTCTCAGCGACCGGCAGGTCGACCGGCTCCTGGATCAGGTCTTCCTGAAGTTCCACACCCGCCACGGCAACGTCGCCACCGTACTGGAGGAGAACTACCGTACGGCGATGGACATGATCGGGTATTCGGAGGACTTTTCGCACAATCGCCGCCTGCTGATCGGGGCCTACTTGACCGCGGAGTATTCGATCGAGTCCGCGGCGCTATTCAACCCGTCGATCGTCCCGTACCACGACCAGCAGGACGTTCCCGCTGGCGCAGTGCGATTCATCATGAGCTTCCGGGCCACGGGCGAGGGGCACGTATCCTCGATCGTCTTCCGCACCGGCATCATCCACCCCGACCACACGATCCAGATCGACCCGTGCAGTCGCTTGACCACGCCTGTTCGTGTGGTGCCCGACAAGCTGTACGACAAGCCGTTGTTTCGGCGCAAGCTCACTGACATCGGCGTCGACCACGAGGAGGCGGACCTCGTGTTGGATCGCCTCGCATCGTCGTTCACCTCGGCCCAGCTCGAACACGCCATCACGGAAGCGCGGGCGGCGACATCGGAGAAGCTCCAGGCCGAGAAGACGCTCCAGGACATTCGGTGGCTGGCGCGCTCCAACTACCAGTTGGAGCTTCCCAGGGAGGCGGAGGCGTCCGAGGTGGTCATTTTCCCTCAGACCAGCAATGAAAGCCACGGCATCGAGGACCTTCGCATGGTCCGCTTTGTGGAGGACGACGGCACGGTCACGTACTACGGCACGTGCTCCGCGTTCGACGGCTACCGCGTGCTCCCGCAACTGTTCGAGACCCGCGACTTCCACCGGATCGGTATCCATACGATCAACGGCGCCCGGGCGCAGAACAAGGGCATGGCGCTCTTCCCGCGGCGGATCGGCGGGCACTACGTGATGTGCTCGCGCATCGACGGCCAGAATCTCTACATCATGGTGTCCGACATCATCCACTTCTGGGAAACCGCCGAGGTGCTGCAGACGCCACGCTATCCCTGGGAGTTCGTGCAGATCGGCAATTGTGGATCCCCCCTGGAAACGCCCGAAGGCTGGCTGCTCTTGACCCACGGCGTTGGCCCCATGCGCACCTATTGCATCGGCGCCATGCTGCTGGACCTGAATGACCCACTGAAGGTGATCGGCCATCTCAGCGAACCGCTCATCGCGCCGACCGAGCGGGAACGCGACGGATACGTGCCCAACGTCGCGTATAGTTGCGGCGCCATGATCTACGGCGGACAACTCTACATCCCGTTCGCCACGTCCGACATGATCACCCGTTTCGCCATGGTCTCGCTCGATTCGCTGCTGAACCGACTGCGAGAATAGGCCAGGTCAAAAGGACGGTTATTTGGCCGCAGCCGCGTAAAGCTGGTTGCCATGTTGCGCGCCTCGGTCCCATCGACCGACGCGCGCATTTTCTCTCAGTCTAGGCCCCGAGCATGGGACGCCACCCCGGCGGCTGGGGTGAGGGTGGGCGGACCCGCGGGTGCAGTCTCGGGCTGGCTGGAGGTTGGGGGGTAGCGCTGGGATGCCCGCCAAGGGACGACGCAAGAATAATTTACGTCGTAAAACCACGGCCTCTGGCCGTGTGACCCGAAGAGCTTCGGAGCGTTCCGTGGTGCATTTCGGGTTGGTTGTTTGAGGACTTCCCCTTGGGGGAAGGCCGGAATGCAGAACGTTTCAGACACAGGCGACACAGCCACCACACCGTGCCAGCAGCTCCACAAGGTGTTGTCCACACGCAAGCAAGGCTATCCATCGTGTGTTGCCCAGTTTCACGCCGGCATGCGGGCCTCCCCCGCGAATACGCGTTGAGCAGGTGTGTAGGCGAGGACTCGGTACTCGGAACGCCCCGCCCCGCCGGCCCCA
>PXFI01000312.1 GCA_003564295.1 Gemmatimonadota bacterium
GTTGGGCCCGACGTTCCCATCGTGGCCACCTTCGATCTCCACGGGAACCAGGGCGAGGAGTTCTTCCGGTGGGCCGACGGCTCGTTCGTAACGAAGCGCTTCCCCCACTATGACTCATGGCTCCAGGGGGAGCGGGCGGCCCGCTACCTCCGCCTGGTCATGCGGGGGGACTACCGGCCCACCACGGCAACCATCAAGCCCCCCATCCTTACCGCCAGCGTACTGCAGTGGACGGGGGCCTCACCCGTGATGGACATCATGGAGCGAGCCCGGCGCTGGGAGGCTCGGGAGCCGGGAGCCTTCGTCAGCGTCTTCCTGGGCTTCCCCTGGTCCGACGTGCCGGATGTGGGGGCCCTGGTACAGGTCATGACCAACGACGACCAGGAGCTGGCGAACCACATCGCCCAGGACATGGCCGAGTACATGTGGCGGGTCCGGGAGGAATGGGCGTGGGCCGAGTACCCCCTCCCGGACGAGGCGGTGCGGATGACCCGGGCCGCCATTGCGGCGGGAGAAACGCCGGTGCTCCTGGCCGACTACTCGGACCGGTTGGGAGACGCCACCTGGATCCTCCGGGAGCTCATGGACCAGGGGGTGGGTCACGTCCTGTATGCCTCCCTCAGCGCTCAGCCCACCCTGGAGGAGATCTGGGAGCGGGACCTTCAGCCCGGCGATCCCTTCGAGGGGGAGGTGGGAGGCTACACGGGAGAGCAGGCCGGGGAGCCCGTGCGGGTTCGTGGGACTCTGGCCTGGCGGGGCCCGGCCCTGGGCTACGACCAGGTGGCGGCCATCGAGTTCGGGGAGGAAAGCATGCTTATCCTGGTCCCCGCCTACCAGCAGACCACCGCGCCGGAGCAACTCCGCTTCGGTCCCATCGAGCCGGACGACTACGATGTCTTCGTGTCCAACACCCGGGCCCACTTCCGCCGGGGCTTCTACGAGACGGGCTACGCCCGCACCATCATCATCGTGGACGCCCCCGGGGACTGGTTCGGGACTGTGCGCCTGAACGCCCTGGAATACGAGCACGTGGATATCACGACCTTCTACCCCTTCGGCGATCCCCCGGCGCCCCGGGTGGTGGAGGGAAGGTCGGGAGGCGTCTTCGGGAACCGGTGAGGGGGACCCGGAGAGCCGGCGTCGGCCTGGGGAGTCTGTCTCCCATCCCGCAGGGCGTTTGCCAGGTTGGTCAGGGTCACGGCTACCGTGGTGGACTGGCGCCCGGATCGACTCTCCTGGATGGCCAGGGCCCTCAGGTTATGGAGCGTATTTGCAACCAACGGGTGCCGGTCGCCGAAGAGGGCTCGCCGGATGAAGGCGGGGGTGAGCGCACGGCCGCCCCAGCGGGTGAGCCCCGTCAGCTTCGTAAGAATCCGCGTCCCTTGGCATCTGACAAGCGCACCTGGGGGCGCGGGCGGTGCAACGACCTCGGATCGGCACTTGCCGGGCCGACACTCAGCGCTGGCCGTAGTACGCATCCTTGCCGTGCTTACGCAGGAAATGCTTGTCCACCAGGTATGTGGCAGCCCTCCCTGCGTCCGGGGCGACTGTGCGCACCATGCACTCCATCCGGGCCAGAAACTCCAGGACCTGCGCCCGCTCCACTGAATCGCCGGCATGGGAGCCCCAGACAAAAGGGCCGTGGTTCGCCACCAGCACTGCCATCACCTCCTGCGGCGAGATGCCGGCCGTTGCAAAAGTCTCCACGATCACAAGCCCCGTGTTACGCTCATACTCCGTCTCCACTTCCTCCCGCGTCATCTCCCGGGTCACGGGGACATCGCCCCGGAAGTAATCGGCATGGGTGGTGCCCATGCACCGGAGGGGGAGGCGCGCCTGCGCCAGCGCAGTGGCGAACTCCGAATGGGTGTGGGTTACGCCACCACACGGGAAGGCCCGATACAGCTCCAGGTGGGTCGCCGTGTCGGATGACGGCCGCAGCTCACCCGCCAGCACCTCACCGCTGGCAAGGGAAACCGGAACCATGTGATCCGGCGTCAACTCCTCATACGGAACCCCACTGGGCTTGATGACGCATAGACCTGCGTCCCGGTCCACCCCTGACACGTTGCCGAAGGTGCCCATGACCAGACCGCTCCCGGCCAGGTCCAAGTTCGCCTGCAGCACCTCCTCCCGTAGCTGGGACGACGCCATGCTCACGACTGCTCCTCCCCACGGCCCACCCGCTCCCGCAGGGCCAGAAGACGCTTCATCAGGGTGCCAATGTCAGCGGATGCACCCTCCACCCCACCGAACCCATCGTGCAGCTCCCGGTACATCCCGAACAACTCGGTGTACACCTCGTGGGCCCCCGGGTCCGGGTCGAACCGTTCATCACTCAGCGAGGTCATCCGAGCCTGGGCCTCCTCGAAGCTGTCGAAACCGCCCACGGCCGAGCCCGCGGTCACCGCCGCCGCGATGGCCGCGCCAAGGGCAGGCGTCTGGTCAGAGGCCGCCACCAGCATGGGCCGGCCCAGCACGTCGGCATAGATCTGCATGAACAGCTGGTTCTTGGCGGCGAGGCCGCCGCAGTTGACCACACGCTCGATGGGGACACCCGATTCCGCCAGACGTTCCACGATCACCCTTGCACCAAAAGCCGTACCCTCGATCAGGGCGCGGTACACCTCCGCCCGGTCCGTGTGTAGCGTCTGACCCATCAGCAGCCCCGTCAGCCGGGGGTCCACCAGCACTGTGCGGTTCCCGTTGTTCCAGTCCAGGGCCAGGAGCCCCGACTCGCCGGGCCTCAGCTCGGATGCCCGATCCGATAGCTCATCGTGGAGCGTGTGGTCACTCTCGCAAATGTCCTCCACCCACCAGCGAAGCAGGTCCCCCACGGCAGACTGGCCGGCCTCAATCCCGTACCAGCCAGGCTTCACCGAGCCATCAACGATACCACAGATGCCCGGTACGTCCGCCATGGGCTCATCAGATGGAGCGATGGCTATGTCGCAGGTGGAGGTACCGATGATCTTCACCAGGGTCCCTGGCTCGACACCAGCGCCCACGGCCCCGTAATGGGCATCGAACCCGCCCATTGCCACCACGATGCCAACGGGCAACCCCAGGGTGTCCGCCCACTCGGGAGACAACCTGCCCACCGGTCGATCCGGCGGGTAGGCTTCCTCGTAGAGCCGGTCTCGCAACTCGGCCAGCCGCGGGTCCAGCAGCCCGAGGAAATCCTTGGACGGCAAACCGCCCCAGGCTGGGGAGTACATGGCCTTGTGCCCCGCGGCACATACGCAGCGCGAAATCCGGCGAGCGTCGTCCACCCCCGTCAGGACAGCAGGGATGAAGTCCGACAGCTCCACCCAGGTGGCGGCGTCGTCGAAGACCTCTGGCGCCACCTTGAGGCAGCGCCAGATCTTGGACCAGAACCACTCGGAAGAGTACGTCCCGCCGATGGGCTCCAGGTACTGGGGAGCATGCTTCCTCGCCGTAGCCGTGATGGCCTCAGCCTCGGTGGCGGAAGTGTGGTCCTTCCACAGCCAGGCATGAGCCGCCAGATCGTCCCGCCATGTGTCGTCCAGGGCCAGCGGCCTGGCCTTCTCGTCCACAGGCATGGGCGTGGACCCGGTGGTGTCCACGCCTATACCGATCACCCGGTCACGGGAAAACCCGGGCTCCTGCTCTGCCGCTTCCAGCGCACCGCGGGTCGCCTCACGCAAGCCCGCCAGGTAGTCCGCCGGGTTCTGGCGGGCCAGATGCGGATCCCGGGGATCCAGCAGAATGCCTCGCTCTCCCGACGGATATTCGAAGACGCGCGTATCCACGATACGTCCATCCGCGCAGTCCACAACCACAGCCCGTACCGAGTTGGTGCCGTAATCCAACCCAATGGTGTACGATGGACCCATTATCGCCTCACCCACGGAAGTAGAGATAAGCAGCTGCAATCGCCATCAACAGCACCACCGACATGACCACGTCCCCGGCCGACCAGCTCGCACGAGTGGCGGACCGGTCCTCCTCCGTTGCCGTGGCGTACGTGATCCCGCTGATCCGCTGGTAATCTGGCGGGGGCGTCATGTAGCTCACCCCGATCATCGCCACCACCGTCACCAGGAAGATCAGCAGGCTGTAATACTGGAAGTAGATGTGGTTCACGATCCAGAGGAACGTCCCCTCGGCGTAACCGTGGGGCAACAAGCCAAGTGTCACCGGTGTGTCCACCCCCAGGCGGAACGCTCCCATGAGGAAGCCGATGATCAGCGCCGCCAACGCTCCCTGGTGGTTCACCCGTTTCATGAACACCCCCAGGAAGAACACGGTGAAGATCGGTGGCGCCAGGTAGCCCTGCACGCCCTGGAGGTACTCGTACAGCCCCCGGGCACCCCGGATCACCGGAATCCACGCAAGGCCCACCAAGACCATGGACGTAGTGGCGACACGGCCCATCCACACCAATTGGTGCTTCGAGGCCGTGGGATTCCACTTCTGGTAGACATCCATGGTAAACAGGGTGGACGAGGCGTTGAACACGCCCGCCAGTGAGCTCATGAGAGCGGCCAGAAGCCCGGCTACCACGATGCCCCGCAAGCCCACCGGCAGCACCTCCATGACCAGGAGGGGGAAGGCACCCTGGGCCGCCTCGGGAATCACCCTCCCCTCAGCGTCCACCATGGCGGCCAGGCCCTCGAACTGGCCCGTCTGCGCCAGCGCCAGCGCTATCATCCCCGGTATGATGAAGATGAACACCGGAAGGAGCTTCAGGATGCCCGCGAATATGCTCCCCCGCCTTGCCTGCGTTTCGTCCCGCGCACCCAGCGCCCGCTGCACGATGTACTGGTCGGTGGTCCAGTACCACAGGCCGATGATGGGAGCGGCGAAGAGCATCCCCAGCCACGGATAGTTGGTGTTGAAATACCACGCGATCCGGTCCGCCTCCATCACCGGAGCCCACGTCCAATCCATGCCCACGGGGATGAGGGGCTTCCACAGGTTGAACATGTCCGGATCGAGCGTGGCCCTGAACTCGCCCCAGCCGCCAAGGGCCGCCAGGCCAAAGAGAGTCAGGAGCCCGGACCCCAGCACCAGCACCGGCGTCTGGATGGCGGAGGTGTAGGCAACAGCTCTCAACCCACCAGCCACCGTGTAGACACCGGTGAAGAGTATTACTGACACCGAGCCGATCCAGAAGCTGTCAAGCGTCCACGGCCCAACCACCATTCTGAGCTCGGGAAGCAGGCTGGCGAACACCACCCCGCCCGCGAAAATGCCCACCGCGATCTTCGTGAGCACGTAGGCCACCAGCGAGATCAGCGAGAGGACCCAGCGCGCCGCCGGAGAGAAGCGCCGCTCCAGGAACTCGGGCATGGTGTACACCCGGGAGCGCATGTAGAAAGGCACGAAGACCCATGCCAGCACCAGGAGGCACCAGGCGTGCAGCTCGTAGTGTGCCATGGCCACACCATCCGTCGCCCCGGACCCCGCCAGCCCCACCACGTGCTCGGATCCGATGTTGGATGCGAAAATGGAGGCCCCCACCACGAACCAGCCAAGATTGCGATCCGCCAAGAAGTAGTCGTCTGGTGTGTCCTTCCGCTTCAGGAAGACCCAGATCGCAAGACCCATCACGCCGATCAAACTGCCGACGATGATCAGCCAATCGAGAGTACCCATCCTTAGATGCCCCGTGTCTGTAGGTCTCCTCAGTCCGCCACGCCGAACACCATCACAGTCTGCGTCCGATACTCCTCACCAGGGCGTAGGATCGTGGACGGGAACGCCGGCTGGTTGGGCGAGTCGGGAAAATGCTGCGTCTCCAGGCAGAACCCGGTACGATGATGGTAGACCGTCCCATCCTTGCCGGTGATCGTGCCGTCCAGAAAGTTGCCAGCATAGAACTGGATGCCCGGCTCCGTGGTCAGGATCTCCAGGGTACGCCCCGTCGTGGGCTCCACCACCCTCGCCGCAAGTTCCAGCCCGGGCCCCGTACGGTCCAGTACCCAGTTGTGATCGTACCCAAGGCCATAGCGGATCTGCTGGTCATCCGCATCGATCCGGGCACCGATCGGCGTGGACGTCCGGAAATCGAACGGCGTCCCCGCCACCGAGCGGATTTCGCCCGTTGGAATCAACGTAGAGTTAACTGGTGTGAACGCACCGGCCGCTATCATCAGCTCGTGATCCAGGATGTCGCCGCTGTCGTGGCCGGCCAGGTTGAAGTAGCTGTGCTGCGTCAGGTTGACGGGAGTGGCCCGGTCAGAGGTGGCATGATAGTCGACGATCAACTGGTTGTCGTCCGTCAACGTGTAGGTGACGCGCACATCCAGGTTCCCCGGGTAGCCTTCCTCCCCGTCGGGACTCAGGTACGTGAACACCACGCCTACCTCCGAGTCCCGCTGGAACGGCTCGGCGCCCCATACCACCTTGTCGAAGCCCCGCACCCCACCGTGCAAATGGTTCGGGCCATCGTTGGTCGCCAACTGGTACGTCCTACCATCCAGCGTGAACCGCCCGTTCGCGATCCGGTTGCCATACCGGCCAATGATCGAACCGAAATACGGCGAGCCGTCCAGGTACGGCTCCACCCCCGAGAGGTACGGCTCCAGCGAGTCGAACCCCAGCACCACGTCTCCCATGTTCCCGCCACGGTCGGGAACCAGCAGGTGCGTGATGATGCCACCGTACGTGATGGCCCGTACCTCCATGCCGGCCCGGTTCTTCAACGTGAACTGCTCGACGACCTCACCTTCCGGCGTGGTGCCGAAGTCTGAGCGCACAACCTCATTCATGGCAGGCTCCCCCACCCCGCAGGCAGTTAGGGAGAGAAGGAAGGCGGCAGCTGCCGCGCCGAATGAAATGGAAGCTTTCCTATCGCAGGCCATGGGAACCATCCATCGCAAGAGTTTATGGCCGGTTACAGAACACGCACAGAATAAACCGTGGTGGATTGACGAAACAGGGAATGGCCAGGTCAGAAAGAAACCGTTCGAGCCAGTTTCCCCCAACCTCCCCCCTCCACTCCCAACCCATCCTCAGCGACTGGCCGACACGCCATAGGCTGCGTCGTTCCAGCGAAGCTCATTGCGGAACTGCCGCAAGTTGGTATCCCCGTCGATCAGCAGGAATTCCAGCCCCGCCATGGCGGCAAAGTCCTCCAGGTGTTCGGGCCTCAGCGCCAGTGAAAAGCCGGTGTGGTGGGCTCCTCCCGCATAGATCCAGGCCGCCGCCGCAGTGTTCAGGTCCGGCCTTGGCTGCCACAGCGCCCGGGCCACCGGGAGTCTGGGCAGGGAGGCAGGCGGCTCCACCACGTCCACCGTGTTGACCACCATGCGGAACCGCTCACCCATGTCCACAATGCTGGCGTTCACGGCGATCCCGGTCGCCGAATCGAAGACGAGTCGCACCGGATCCGCCTTTCCGCCGATACCCAGGGGGTGGATTTCGCAGCTGGGTTGTTGGGTGGCCAAGGACGGGCAGATCTCCAGCATGTGGGCACCCAGCACACCAGGACCGCTGGGATCGAAGTGGTACGTGTAGTCCTCCATGAAGCTCGTTCCACCCTGGAGTCCGTGGGCCATGACCTTCATCGACCGGACCAGGGCGGCGTGCTTCCAATCACCCTCCGCGCCGAAACCGTAGCCGTCCTCCATCAGCCTCTGCGCCGCGATGCCCGGAAGCTGCTCCAGCCCGTGGAGGTTCTCGAAGGTGTCGGTGAAAGCGTGGAATCCCTCCTCCTCCAGGAAGGAGCGCAGCCCCAGCTCGATACGCGCCGCCGCTCGCAACGACTCCCGCTTCGCTCCTCCCTCCCTCAGCTCCTCCATCAGCCCGTACCTGGACTCGTATTCGGCGCACAGCTCGTTCACCGCGCCCTCCGCCACACTGTTCACCCGGGCCACCAGATCCCCAAGGCCGTAGCCGTTGACCGAGTAGCCCAGCCTCAGCTCCGCCTCCACCTTGTCACCTTCCGTAACAGCCACCTGCCGCATGTTGTCCCCGAAACGGGCTATCTTCATGGTCTGGCTGTCGTGCCACGCCGCCGCTGCCCGGAGCCACACCGACAGTCCATGGTGGACCGCTCCGTCCTCCCAGTGGCCCACCACCACCTTCCGCTGCATGCGCAGCCGCGAACAGATGAACCCGAACTCCCGGTCCCCGTGGGCCGATTGATGGAGATTCATGAAATCCATGTCGATGGAAGCCCAGGGAATGTCTCGCCCGAACTGCGTGTGCAGATGGCAGAGAGGCTTCCGGAGCCGGCTCAGTCCCCCTATCCACATCTTGGCCGGGCTGAACGTATGCATCCAGGCGATGATCCCGATGCAGTTCCCCGCAGCGTCTGCATCCCGCAGCACCGCCGCAATCTCTTCCGGTGTGGTCAGGACAGGCTTGTAAACAACCCGCACCGGAACAGCCGCCGAGTTGTTCAATCCCTCCACGATCGCCCGCGAGTCCCGTTCCACCTGAGCAAGGGTCTCGGGACCGTACAGATGCTGACTGCCTGTGACGAACCAGGCCTCCAAAGGGGCATAATCAATCATGCCAGACCTCCATGGCCGTCCTGTTGGTTCCACTAGGAATCCTGCTCAGCCATCCAATGATCGGGGGCCCTCGCTACCATGCCTTCCCCGAACCACCGCGGGACACTATACCCCTCCTTTCTCAACGGCGCCAGGCCGGACCAGAGCGAACTTGCTCCAATCCTGAGGGCCCGTTCCGGAGAACGCTGTGGAAGGAGGTCCGCTGCATTCCACAGGGAATGCCGGGAGGAAGGAAGGGAGGACCGGCAGGCGGAAGTACCCGGCTTTTCCGGACTAATCATTCAACGGGGAACCGCCGTTGCGTCCCGGGTTCTGAGCTGCGGTGGTTGAGGCGCAACGGCGGCGGTGTTGCTCCTGCGGCTCTGCCGGGCAGAGGGGTCATCAGCGCAGTTCCAGCACGACGACGGACTTGGGCGGTAGCTCCACGATGAGGTCGCTACCCGAGAGCCGGGCTCCCCCGAAATCGGTGGGGGCCACGTTGTTGGGCTGTTCGAAGGTATTGTGGGCGGTCATGGTCTCTGCGGTGAGGATTCTTCCCGAGACGGACCTGGCGTTGATGCCGCGCAGTTGGGACTGCACGGTGCGGGGTCGGGTCGGGTCCAGGTTGGTCAGGGTGATGTGGACGGTGCCCTGCTGGTTGCGCGATGCGGAGGCGGTGATGGCCGGGATGGCCTCATCGCCGTGGGAGTACAGTCCCGCATCCAGCTCCAGAGGCAGGAGTGTTGCGTCCATGTGGACCTTGTACATGTGGAAGACGTGGTAGGTGGGGGTGAGGATCATCTGATCCCCCTGGGTCAGGATGACCGACTGGAGCACGTTCACCGTCTGCGCCAGGTTGGCCATTCGGACGCGGTCGGCGTGGTTGTTGAACACATTGAGGTGGAGGCCTGCCACGACTGCATCTCTGAGAGCGTTCTGCTGATAGAGGAATCCAGGGTTGGTGCCTGGTTCCACATCGTGCCACATACCCCACTCGCCGACAATGAGCCAGACGCGCTTGCGCGGGTCGAAGCGGTCCATGATCTCCGAGTGACCGCGGATGATCTCATCGATGCGGAGGGCTCTCTGCATTGCTTCGAACCATTCTGCCTCGTTGAACTCCGTGGCCCGGCCTTTGTTCTGCCACGTGCCGGTGTAGGTGTAGTAATGGAGGTCGAGGCCGTCGATGAAGCGGCCGGCGTCGCCCATGAGTGTCTCTGTCCACTCGAACATGGCGGCGTTGGGTCCGCTGGCGATGCGGAAAGGTCGTACATCCCCCATGGGTCGGAGGAAGGTCTGATAGCGTCGGTATTCGCGGGCGTACTCGGAGGCGGTCATATTGCCGCCACACCCCCAGTTCTCGTTGCCCACGCCGAAGAAGCGGACGTCATAGGGATCGGGATGGCCGTTGGCGGCTCGCAGGTCCGCCAGCGAGCTGCCGCCCGGGTGGTTCAGGTACTCCCACCAGTCGGCCATGTCTCGGACGGTGCCGCTGCCTACGTTGCCCACCACGATGGGCTCGGTGCCGATACGCTGGACCAGTTCCATGAACTCGTGTGTGCCGAAGCTGTTGTCCTCCGTGACACCACCCCAGACGGTGTTGACCATGGATGGACGCTGATCCCGGGGCCCGATCCCATCCCGCCAGAAGTAGTAGTCGGCGAAACAGCCGCCGGGCCAGCGCAGGTTGGGTATCTGGAGCTGGCGGAGCGCCTCGATCACGTCGTCACGCAGTTGCCATTCACCCTCCTCGTTCCTCACCCAGACGCCGTCGTAGATCATACGGCCCAGGTGTTCCGAGAAGTGCCCGTATATGTGGCGATTGATAGTGGTCTCGCCCTGGTCGCCGTGAATCACTATGCGTACGGGCACCTGTGCGGTCACGCATACGGGAATAAGCAAGGCCGTGAGCAGCAGCCAGACACCGCAACGTGCGCCCATCATTATCTCCTTACTTGTCTTCATGGTTGTGGCCAAGGGCCCGTAGCGGCCCGCGCACGCCACGGGATCACCCGCCGTGGGTCACGAGATCGCCGCGCAGCGAGCGGGTGGAATCCCTTACGATCAGCTCGCTCTTGGTCACGATCCTCCTGGGCGCGACCGGGGAGCGGGCCTCGATCTCGCGGATCAGGAGCTGGACCGCCTGATCCGCCATCTCCCGCGTGGGCATGCGGACGGTGGTGAGCCGCAGCGCCAGATACTGCAGGAGCTCTATGTCATCGTGCCCCACCACCGAGACGTCTTCGGGCACACCGAGACCCAGCTCCCGCAGGGCCCGCAGCAGGCCAATGGCCACCAGATCGTTGAAGCAGAGAACGGCGGCGGGTCTTGCCGCCGGCTCCACCTGGCTGAAGTACTCCAACCCGACCCGGTAGCCGTCCTCGAGACGGGCACCGGTGGGGATGACGGCTCCTGCAGGGAAGATCAGGCTGGATTCGCTGAACGCCCGGTGTACTCCCGCCAACCGCTGCTCGAGATGGATCGAGTAGGACGGCCCCCCGAAATAGATGATCTTCTCGTGCCCGTTGTCGATCAGGTGTTTCGCCGCCTCTCGGGTGGCCTCCACGTTGTCCACGTCCACCAGGCTGGCTTGCACGCCCCGGATCTCGCCGAGAAGAACGAAAGGGGTATTGCGACGCTTCAGCTCGAAGATGGGCGAGAGGTCGGCGTTGTCGTCGAACACGGGGTTCACCACGAGACCGTCCACGTCCTTGGCCCGCATCAGCTGGAATATCCGCCGCTCCGCCTCCGTGTCTCCCTCGGAGGTAGCCACCAGCAGCGTGTAGCCCTGGGCGTGTGCCCGCTTGCGCGCGCTGGTGACGATGGCCGTGTAGAACGGGTTGTCCGCCTCCTTGAGCAGGAGACCGATGCTCTTGACCCTGTGCGGGAGACGCCGGTGCGCTCTACCGCTCGGCCGATAGTTCAGGTGCCGCATGACACCCAGCACCCGCTCCCGCGTCGCTTCGCTCACCGACGACTTGTCGTTTATCACCGCCGACACGGTGGCTTTGGAAACCCCCGCCTCCACCGCCACATCCTGGATCGTGGGACGCCTAGTGTTCATGCCGATCGCTCCGCGCGCCAGTCGGGGCCCGTCCCCTTCCCGGCAAAGTTCCATGGTCGCACCCATGCGGCCGGCACCCGCCCCCTCGGCCCGTTTGACAGGCCTCGACGGCGAACGTACAATGGCGGCAGTTTAGCATGGTTCAAGGGGGTTTGACAAGGGCGCCCCGAGGGAGGGCTGTACGCAGAGGAATTGAGAGATGACGGAAGATTCCCAGGAGCGGGCCATGACTGGTGCGAGACAGGTTCGTTCTGTCGGCTGGCCATGCATCCATAGCCCGCGGGACGCCGAGCGAGCGGCAGCCGGAAACGGAGCGCGGCTTCCGTGGCCATGACACGGAAGCCGGAGTGATATGGGTCGGGATGATGGCCGGAGAGGATGTGTGCCGGCTACCGCGGGTGCTGCATAGAACCCCGGCAGGTGATGCTTTCCGTCGCAGCCGTGGTGGGGTCCCGCTACTAGTCCAACTTGGTCTCGATCAGTATCACGCCGTTTGCGCCTCGTACGCCATAGATGGACGTGGAGCTCACATCCCGAAGGACCGTAATCCGGGCGATCTGCGAAGGGGAAAGGAAACGCAGGGTCCGGCCCACATCAGCCGACGACACTGCCATACCGTCGATTACCACCAGCGGAGCCCTGCCAGTATCAGGAACCAGGCTGTCCTGGCCGCGGATCCGGAATGCCAGGTTCCCGTTGGGGAGGGTGATCACGTGAAGGCCGGGAATCCGGCCCCGGAGCATCTCCTCCACAGTCTGGAAGTGCTGGCCTTCCAGGTCGGCCTCGTCCACCTGCCCCCGGGCCCCCAGGGCGGCTACCCGTGGTGCTCGGTCCTGGACCTCCCCCGACGAACCGTGGGCGCATGCCGCCAATAGACCCGCCAGGCAGCATGTCAGAAGTATGTGTGGCACCCGCATATGAAACCTCCCTGCATGCATCGGGACGCCGACCATTGGCGTCCGTTCGCCCAGATGACATGCGCAAGGGGCATTCCACCAGCGCAGGGAAGCCTCTTATCGCCGTTTGGTCGTGATCAGGATCACTCCGTTCGCCCCGCGGTTCCCGTAGACCGACGTGGAGCTCACGTCGCGCAGGACCTGGATCCTGTCGATGTCATCCGCACTCAACCTCTGGATCTCCCTGGAGTTCTGCCCCTCGGGCACGGACACGCCGTCGATCACCAGCAGCGGTTCCGCGTGTACCCCCTCGAGAAGGGTGGTAGCTCCCCGGACTCGCAACGTGATGTTGCCATCGTTGTCCACGATTGCCTGCAGCCCCGGCACCCGCCCCTGGAGCATCTCCAGGAGGGACTCCCTGTGCTGGCCTTCACGCTGCGCATCCGTCACTTCAGTGACCGCGCCCATGGGCCTTCCGTCCACACCCGCCTGGGTGGAGCCGTGGCCGCAGCCGTGCCACAGCACCAACCCGCAGCAAAGGGCCAGCCCTTGTTTCCACACGAGAGCCTCCTGTTCGGTCTTCTCGACCCGTCTCGGGCAGGGGCGCGTCCGCCCCTCACCTCGAGAGCGGTTGGGGCCGGGCGTCGCGGAGGATCGCGACGCCCGACGCCCCATCGGTTCATCTACTTCCCGGGTCAGTACCCCGGATTCTGTTTATAGTTCGGGTTCGTGGCCAATACAGCCTCCGGTATGGGATAGAGGTTCCGGTGCGACTCGCTCGGACCCGGCCGGTTCATCCACTGATGGCTGAGGAAGATGCCCCACCGGAGCAGCTGCATCCGCCGGTGACCTTCAATGGCCAGCTCCCACCCTAGCTCGTCCAGGAAGCGACCGTACTGGATACCGGCGCCTCCGTCGAATGTGGGCGTGCCACCGGGGCCGTTCTTCACCACGCCATCCACATCGTAGTAACCGTAGTTGTACACGCTACCCTGGAGGAGCTCCGGCCCCGTAACGGTGGCCTTCGCCGGGTTCGTGGATGCAAAGGCCCGCTGCCGCACTTGAGTGACCAGGGCGGCCGCGCCTGCATGGTCACCGGTACGCAGCAGCGCCTCGGCCCGCATCAGGAGCACCTCGGCATAACGGATCACCGGGTAATCCACGGAGGAGGACCCCGTCATCCCCTCGTAGATCTCGTACTTCCAGACCGGATAGCCGTTATCAAAGCGGTTGTATTCCGGGGTGCCGAACCCACCGGAACTGACGCTCGGGATATGGGCCACGAAGTCGTAGCCACGCCCCTGATCATCGAATTGGGGCCCCATGAGCCATGTATCCTGCTTCCGGGTGTCGTCCGGATCGTACGTGGCCACGAACTGCGGGTTGGCGGCACTCCCACCCCAGGGCTGGGCCCGCATGCCGAAGACGAACCGCAGGTCCGGCTTCAGCGTCTTCATGTGGAAGTTGCTACCCGTGGCGTAGACCTCGTCTTGCGGTGCATGCCACAGGATCTCCACCGACGTGTTGTTGGTCCGCAGGAACGGTGCCTTGTAGTTCGGCTCGAGCTGGTAGCGGCCAGAGGCGATGATGTCCTGGGTCAGCGGCAGCACCTTCTCATACATGGGCTGACCGACGATCACCTCGGCGTTCAGGTAGGCCCGGGCCAGCAGCGCCTTGGCGGCCCACTGGTTCAGGCGCCCGTACATGGCAGCGCCCGTCTCCGTGGACAGCCGGGGGATCACCTCCTCCAGCTCCGACACCACGAAGTTGAACACCTCCTGGCGCGTATGCTGCGGCGGTAGCTCCGGATCGGCGAAATCCCTCACGATGGCCACGTTCCCGTGGGTAATCACCAGGTTGTAGTAATAGTAGGCCCGCAACGCCCGGAGCTCCGCCAGGATCCGGTCCTTGAAGGCCTGGTCCGCGATGGGTACCAACCCACTCATGATCTGGTAGTAGACCCGGTTGGCGGCGTTGATTCCCGAATACTGCTGGTTGAACCACCGGATGTGCTGGCCGTCCGATTCGGTCCACCGGTGGTGCATGTTGCGGATGTAGATCCCTCCGTCATACCAGCCGTTTGGCCGGACGGGCGTGACGAAGTGGTCCGACGCCTCCTCGCTCCAGTCGAGGCCGCCGTACCATTGCATCCACATGGTGCGCACCGGGATGTAGGCGGGCGATACCATAGCCGCCACGTCACGGGGCAGGGGGTTGAAGGTCTCTTCGGTGATCTCCGTGCGCGGGAGCTCCGTGAGGTCCGTGCATGCGGCCATGAGCACGGCGATGGCTCCCAGCCCCATCACCGCCCTGGCACTCCTTGAATACCTGTTTCTCATTTCTAGCCTCCTGTTCTTCAACGCCTTGGACGCGTCAGAACGCCAGGTTCATGCCAAAGGTCCAGGACCGGATCGTGGGATAGCCGTCACGGAAGTCGTTGCCCGGAGATAGCCCGGTCTGGGGGACCTCCGGGTCCAACCCCTTGTAGCCCGTGATGGTCCACAGGTTGCGGCCCGACACGTAGACCCGGACGTTGGTAACCACGTCGGACAGGAGGCCGGGGAGCCGGCTCATGTCGAACGTGTAACCCAGTGTCACGTTGTCCACCTTCCAGTAGTCACCATCCTCGATGTAGTAGCTGACGTAATGCTGGTCGTAGTCCAGTGTCCGCTTGCCGTACACATCGTGGAACGCCGACCGCAGCACGTTGTACTGGATCCGCGGGTTCTCGTAGAACATCCGGTTGTGGTTCAGGATCTGGAACCCGAAGGCGCCCCGCATGGTGGAGCTCAGGTCCACATTGCCCCAGCGCACCGTGTTGTTCCACGCCGCGTAGTGCCGCGGAGTGCCGTTGCCGATCTTGCGCCGGTCGTCCAGCCCGGCGTCATCCATGGAGATGGGCTCGCCGTCCGCGCTCAGTACGATCCACCTGCCCTGCTCGTCGATGTCCACCGACTCCCAGCCCCAGAAATAGCCGGTCCGCTCGCCGATCCAGACCCTGTGAGTCCACTGCTGTACCGGCTCGCCCGTGTGCCCGGCCGGGGTGAACCAGTCGTTGGTCAGCTGGTAGATGTCGCGAGTCAGGCTGACCAGGCGGTTCGAGTTGGTGGAGAAGTTGACGTTCGAGGACCACCGGAGCCCCGGTCGCCGGATGACGTCGTAGGTCAGGTCCGCCTCGATGCCCTGGTTCCGCATGCGGCCCACGTTGGCCAACATGGAGCCGAAGATGAACGGGGGTGACGGGACCGAGTAGCTGTACAGCAGGTCCTTGGTATCGCGCCGGTAGACGTCCAGGCTCCCGAACAGACGGTAGTCGAACAGGGAGAAGTCCATGCCCACGTTGGTCTCGTCCTTCCGCTCCCATCGCAGGTCCGGGTTCGGGTTCCGCGACGGTGTCAGCCCCTGCACCCAATCGCCACCGAAGGGGAACCGGGCCCCGTAGCTGTAGCTGGCCTGGTGCAGGTACCGCGCGGTGGGCGCCATGCCCGTGACACCGAAGCCCACCCTCAGCTTCAGATCGCTCAACCAGAAGAGCCGGTCCCGGATGAAGTCCTCCTCCGTGACCCGCCAGCCAGCCTGGATGGCCGGGAACCAGCCCCACTGGTGGTTGGCTCCGAACCGGGAGTCACCCTCGTAACGGCCGCTCACCATCAGCAGGTAGCGGTTGTTCCAGTCGTAGTTCAACCGGCCGAAGAACCCGATGGTCCTGTCGCCGCCTCCGCCACTGCTCATGCTGGACTGGCCCCGTTCATGGGCATCACCGCGCTGCAGCTGATAATAGCCGAAGACGTCGGTGGGGAAGTCCCAGTTGCTCGCGTTGAAGAACTCGTCCTCGTTTCGCAGGAACGTGTAGCCACCCAGCACGGTGAAGTTGTGGCCATACCAGGTGTCGGAGTAGGTTCCCGTCATCTCCAGGGTCTGGGTCAGGTCCGAGCTCGTCGACCTGGACGCCCACGCGTTCTCACCGCCCACCACCGTGCTGTGGTGAGCCATGGTCCGGTAGGAACCGTCCAGGTTGCTGCCCCGGGAGGTCCCCGCCAGCAAGGAGAGCCGCAGGTTGTCGATGGGACGGAACGTCAGCACGCCGTGCATCCGGAGCTGGCGCAGCTCCCGCTGTCCGTGCTGCTCGTTCAGCAGGCCCAGCGGGTTGATGTAGAAGTAGCCGGTCCGCTCCTGCCAGGCGCCGTTTTCATCCCGGATCCGGTCCATGGGGTTGCGGATCATGGCCTGGCGCCAGATGTAGCCCATGCTCGGGCCACGGAAATCCGTATCGATCCGGGTCAGCAGGTTGAAGTCCGCGTGCAGTCGACCATCGAACATGCTGTGGCCCACGTTCAACCGGCCCGTGATCCGCTCCAGCTCCGAGCGACGGAAGATGCCCTGCCGATCTTCATATGTGACCGCCCCCAGGTAGTTGGTGTCCGTCCCGCCACCCGCAACTGTCACGGAGTGGCGCTGGCTGACCGGAGTCCGGAGAAGCTCACCGATCCAGTCAGTCGCGTAGCCCTCGTCCGGGAACGGCAACGCGTGCTCTTGCCTGAGAGCCCGGTATTCGTCCGCCGTCAGCATATCGGGCCGGTTGTAGATGGTCTCGACAGCGGTGTAGGCCTCGTACCGGATGGTAGGGGCAGCACCGTCGTGGCGACGGGTGGTGATCAGGAGCACGCCGTTGGCGGCACGGGACCCGTACACCGCCGCCGCCGAGCCGTCCCGCAGCACCTCGATGGATTCGATGTCCTGCGGGGAGACCGTGGTGAGGTCGCCGGGGATGCCGTCGATCAGCACCAGGGGCGAAGCCGAGCCACGGATGGTGCTGACGCCCCGGAGCTGGATGGCCGGCGTGCTGCGGGGGTCGCCGCTGCTGTGCACCACCACCAGACCCGGAATGCGTCCCACCACCAGCGATGCGGCGGACCTGGCCGGACCCTCGATGAACTGCTCCCGGCTTACCCTGCTCACCGAGCCGGTGATCTCCTCACGCCGCTGGGTGCCGTATCCCACCACTACCAGCTCGTCGAGGGCCACCGCCTGCGGCTGCAGCTCGAAGCTCACCGTGGCGGTGGCGTCCGCACCCACCGTCACCGTCTCCTGAGCCGAGGCGTAGCCCATGGCCCGAACAAGCACCAAGGCCTCGCCGACAGGCACCTGCGGCAATACGTACCTGCCTTCGGCCGTGGTTAGCACGGCCAGGTTGGTGCCCACCACACTCACGTGGGCACCCACCACGGGAGCAGCCGTCTGCCTGTCAGTGACGGCCCCCATGATGCTGCCCGTCGCTTGCGCCGACACCGCCGAGGCGGATGCCAGCACGAGCGCGGACATCAAGCCCGCACATTTGAACCAGACTCGCATCTTGGACTCCTCTGATTGGGGGGGGAGATGGTTCGGCTCCCAGTCCGAGGGAGCCAGGTCTGAGAGAGGCGGGATTCCAGGCGCACGCACGCCTGGCCACGACGGGAACGGTACTTCCATTGTACCCCTGCAACATCGACGTCCTCTTGTCGCGGCATTTGTACCTGCGATGCCAGATTCCGCCGCTCCCGCCGCCGGGATAGCGGCATCTTGTATCGCTGCACTGGCAGCAGTCAGGGCCGGATGGGAGTAACCCCAACAACCCCTCCCCAGTGAGGGGCGTCACGGGAACCCGTACTTGCGGGTCGGTCCGTGGAACAGCCCAGCCGGTAAATGGTACCGTGGATATATTATACGTCCCTGTCCTGCACCCCACAAGAAGCACAAAAACCCCCGGAATCTGGTTCAACGGAGTTCGAACAGCGGCTTGTTGGCGTTGCGCGGCAGCGGGTTCCTGCCCATCGGTGGCCGGAGCCGCAGCAGTGACGGAAGTGGGGTGGGTGTGAGGCAGGGGGGCGCGGCGCTACCGCCCCCCCCGGGAAGCTGTCACCTGAGCTGGTCAGCCCGGACCATCCGGAGTCCGAAGACCGTTGCTATCTGGCTGTCCGGCCTTGCCTGGAAGCGAACGGTGACGCTTTGCTTGCCGCTGACCAGGTTGGCCGGGATTGAGTAATCCACGTCGTAGAATCGGGGCGGCTCGGACCGCTCGATCTCGACGCTGGCGAGCCGCCGGCCGTCGATGAGGATGTCGAAGACTGCGGGTGTCCCTCGCCTGTCATCGCTGTAGTAGGTGGCAATCAGGGTCATGGGGTGGGCGGGCTGGACGGGGATCTCGTAGGAGAACCATCCCGGGCCTCGCCGTCCCACTCGTCCGAGCATCCACTGGGTGGTGATGCCTTCGGAGCCCTGGTAGCCGTAAGGTCGCTCGGCGTCGTCGTCACCCGGGGCCAGCTGGGCCAGGGTGGCGGCCTCGACCCTGCGCATGCGCTCGGCCTCAGCGGCGTACACGCTCTTCTGCTCCTCCCACTCCTCCGGGGTAAAGAGGTCCCAGTATGCGGAATACATGCGCCGGTGCAGTCTGTAGAAGGGCTGGAAGTCCACGTCCTGCACCTGGCCCCTCTCGTCGGGCTGGCGGGCTACCCCGTCGGTGCGGAAGTGGCCTGGGGATCCGGAGACGGGCTTAAGCCATTCGGCAACGGGCCGTTCCGCAGCCACGATGACGGGCACGGGCGGGGGTGGGGGCACCCTGCCTCTTCCTACGGTTCTCGAGACCTCGGGCCCCATGTCACCGGCCAAAACCAGGGGTCCCCACATGAGGGCGGCCCGCCGCGGGTTGTCCGGGAGCGGCTCGTAGCCCAGGGATTTGGGGAGGGTGATATCCACCCGGTCACCGGGCCGCCAGGTGCGCTCGATCTCGACGAAGGAGCTCACCGGCGGGTCCCCGCTCCGGTCGTACTGACTCCGCCCCACCAACTGGATCCCGGGTTGCAGCTCCCATGGATCCGGCAGGCTGAAGGGCTCCCCGTTGACGCTGACTGTGAAGCCGTCGCCGGCCCAGTGGGGCCGTCGGAGTACCAGGATGAATCTCTGGGGATTGCCCCGGCCGATCGTGAGGGTTGCGGTTTCCCCCAGGGGGAAACCCGTCTCCATGGAGAGGCGGGCGCCGGTCTCCTCCCACACGGCGGTAGAGGGAGCGTAGAGGTTCACCCAGAGCCGGTCGCCGGATTGGTAGTAGATGCCGTGGCCGTGGAGGGCGTGGCTCTCCATCCCGGTGCCCACGCAACAGGTGAAGCTCTGGAACATGTTCGCGTACTCACGCTGCACACCCCGTCCCACGGGCACCATGTAGCAGGTACGACCGTCCTCGGGGTCTATGGCCCCCAGGATGTGGTTGAAGAGAGCCCTCTCGTGGAAGTCGGCGTAGTGGGCGTCGGGGCGCAGTGCAAAGAGCTGCCGAGTCAGCTTGAGCATGTTGTAGATATTGCACGTTTCAGCGGTGCGCCCGTCGATCCGGTCGTTGAGCTGGTCCGGGGGACCGAAGTACTCGTCCTTGCCGTGGCCGCCCGTGGCGAAACTGTGATGCTGCACCACCCGGTCCCAGAAGAAGGTGGCGCCCATAACGTCTGCCGGCCTGCCGGCGTGGATGTAGCGGGCGGCGGAGCCGATCATCTTGGGGACGGCGGTGTTGCCGTGCTTGCCGCCCAGGTTGTCCTGGTGGCGCTGCAGGGGCTCGACGAAATCCCGGTGCTCGAACTTCCAGGCGAGAGCCAGCCAGCGAGGGTCACCCGTGTCCACCCACAGCTCCACCAGAACCTCGTTCATCCCGCCGAACTCTGTGTTCAGGTGGTATTGGATCTGGACCTCGTTGAGGGGTTCCAGAACTCCCTCGGCCCAGGCAGCGAACGCCTCCTCGACGGCCAAGGCGACCCTGTTGCCGGTGTAACGGTAGGCGTCCCGCAGCCCGGCGTACGTCTTGTGCAGGGTGTACCACGGCGCCCACTCTCCGTTCAGGTCGAAGGAGGCGGTGCGGATCTCACCCCGGGAGAGGCGGGCGAAGGCCTCCCGCCCGTTCTGGAGGGCCACCAGGTAACCGTCACCGTGGGCGTCCTGTACCTCCTTCATCTCTTGGACCAGATAGTCGGCCCGCTCCTTGAAGCGCTCGTCACCGGTGGCGGCGTACATGAGGCTAACCGCCGAAAGGTAGTGGCCGGCGATATGACCGGTGAGGTTGCGGCCGGGTCCGTCCCACCCGCCGTAGGGCTCCCCCTTCCGCGGCAACCCGGCCCGGTCCCGATAATAGGCCAGCATCCGGTCCGGCTCGAGCTGGAGGAGATATTCAGCCGTCACCTCCTGCGCCCGCTTCAGAGGCCCCCCGGTCAGGCGAACCGCCTCCAGGGGGAGGGGCTTGGCCCTCAATCGGTCGTCCGCCGTGGAGGCTGACGGCACCGGCCCCTGCGGGGCCGACTCCGCCAACAACGGCGCGGGAATGAACAATGGGACCGCCCCGGCTCCCAGGCCGAGCTTGACGGCGCTACGACGGGAAAGGGTCATTACAGCCTCCGGGTTTCAGGAAGTTGTGTGCGCCCGTGAACCGATCTGAACCAACCAGGAGTCAACCACCATCTCTGAGCCTCACCTGCTTGGTGGTGTCATCCAGCGGAACCAGCAATGCCCCCCGTTCCGTGGCGAAGGCATCCACGGGCTGGAACGTCCCCACGCCCGCCACCGCAGCGGGCTGCTCGATCCGTAGCCGGGCTGCAGTGGTATGGGGTGTAGCCGGCTCGAGGGTCAGAATCACCTGATCTGCTGAGAAGGTGACCGACTCGAACCTGCCCGTGTCCAGCGTAAGCCAGAGACCGAGGGGCGCCAGGTAGACCCTGGCCCGCGACGCGTCCCTGGGCTCCACCACTACCGCCTCTGCCTGTCCCTCGCCCCGTGCACGCACGTTGCCACCGAAGGCCAGCCAGCCCCAATCGGGGTGGCGCACCACGTACGTGCCGGTGTTCACCACGTGCCCGAAGAAGCCGGGCCCGTTGTCGCCCGAGTACCCGTCGATCTCCAGCGTTTCGGGGAAGGCGTGGAAGGCTGCCGGCAGGAAGCCGTCATACGTCACGTTGGCGATGGAGCCGAGCACGCCGGCGTAGCCGACCCTGAGCATGTAGATGTCGTCGGGACGATCCCGGTACTCGGTGAGGACCGGAATGGCGTTGAGTCCCGAGCCGTAGTGGTGAAGCTGGCGCTCGATGCGCCGGAGCTTGCCGGCATAGACAAAATCCCAGTAGCGGCGGGCACTGCCGTTGTATCCCCAGTGGGGAACGGTAGGCATGTAGGCCAGGATGGCATTCAGCGTCACCATGGCCTTCTCGTCGAAGCCGAAGTAGCGACACCAGGCGTACACCTCCTCCTGTCCGGTGGAGTCCCACGGCATCTCGCTGCCGAAGGGGTAGCCCAGCCCGTCCCAGACCTCGGCCCGGGCACGCATGGTGGCCTCGAGGCCCGCTGCCTGCTCGTGCCAGCCTTCACGCTTCAGGTCCATGAGGATCAGCACGAAGACCGTTCCCTCCATCTGCCCGAACTGGGCGTAGCGGGGAGCAAGGCGCACCATGGCCTGGCTGGTCTCGTAGGCCCGGTGGAGGTACCAGTCCCAGTCGTGATTGGTCACCAGGCCCTGGTTGTTGCGGGCCAGGCGGTACAGGACCCAGTGGGCGGCCGCCACGTGGGGGTAGTTGTAGGACCGGACCACGCTCATGGCCTCCCTGCGGTCCCAGCTCGACCAGCCGCCATAACCGACCTCGGGGCTGTACGTGCCTTCCGGCATCTCCTCCGGCTCCCAGAAGAACATGCTCTTGCGGACACCGTACCGCAGGTCACCCTCCGAGTACTGGATGCCGCCCCAGAGCACCTCGTCCACGAACCGTTTGAACTTGGCCAGCTCCTCCGGGTCCGGCTGGATCAGCTGCTTCATGATAGCGGCGGTCCAGGAGCCGGCTCCGCCCTCGTCGCTCAACCCAGGGATCCAGGCGCGGTTGTCCTCCGTCACGTGCCGGCGCTCCTCGTAGTCGTAACTGATCACCGAGGGGCTCCGGCCGAACAGATCATCGGGCTGCTCGAACCACTGCTCGTTGAAGAGGAAGCGGCCCATGTCTTGCACCACCTGCTCCGCCGGCTTGATCACCTTGTAATGGATCGTCTGCCTGCGATCGTCGCCCCAGGTCACGGTCATGCGAGCCCGACCCCATTCCCGGCCCCGGACGTCATAAACCTGCCAGCCGGCATCCGTGACGCCCCTCGCCTCCACGGTCAGGGCCCCCGCCGGCTCGACGTCGATGGAACGCACCGGGTAGTCGTGAGCCAGGAAGAGCTTTGCCTCGATGTCCTTGGGGACCACGTAGCCGGGAATTCCCACCGCCACCGGCCGCCCCTTGGCCCGGATCGTGTTCTCGATCTCCCGGAGCTCCGGAGCCAGCAGGAAGGCCACGCCGTAGGACCGGCTCTCCCCGGGCCGGAGCGTGAAGCTGGTGGGAGGATTCCACGGATCCGCCTCACTCCACTCGTTCTCAGCGTATCCCAGACTGTGGGCGGTCCACTCGTAGAAGCCCTCGAACGTCACCGACCGCTGCGTGGGATCGTCCAGGAGCGGGCGATAGGCCTCGAGCGGAGTATTCTCCATCGGAACCACCAGCAACACCTCACCCAGCCCCGTCAGCCGCACGACCTGGAGGTAACCGGCATCGCCGCCTATGTACGGATCGTGGAACGACGAAACGGCGTGCGCCTCATCCAGGGACCGGCCCTGCAGAATGTTGTTGAAGACCATGGGTATGCCGAGCCCACCTATCTCCACCGGCCGATCCGAAACGTTCGTCAGCTCGAAGCGAAGCGCCAGGTCTCCATCCCGCAGCTCCCAGTACCGCCGCACCCGCAGGGGAATACCCGACGGCAGTGTGGGACCCAGATCCGCCACCGCAAGGGCCGGAGTCGACGCCGGCAGTTCCTGCACCGGAGCCCGGGCCGCCGCCGTGGAAAAGTCCTCCCAGGCCTCCGAGCCCACGACACGCAGACGCAGGTTCAGATCCCCCAGGTGGTAGAAACCATCCGCCGACCGCCTCTCCATCCGGTCCGAGGGCGTGAAATCGAAATCCGGGGCCCCCACCGGCCTCAGCCCCGCAGCCGTCTGCGAGGCCCGCACCAGATCCAGACCGAACGACGGCGTGCTCAAACTCACGATGCCCTGCTCCAGTCCCAGACTCGGAACGGGCTGCTCGAGGGGGCGGCTCCGCTCCTGGGCCGGGAGGGGAGCCGACACGAGGGAGACCAAAAGAAGCGATACGAAAGTGCGGATCATCGCCTTCAAACCGAACTCCCCAACCATGAAATCCTCCATTCTTGAGACCCTTCTCAGGACCCTTGCTCGCCGAGCACGGTCACAGGGCTGACCGGTATCGCTTCAGTGAACTCCCGGAAGAGGCCCTCCGTCATGGGATAAACCCCGGTCAGCCTTCCCTGATCCAGACGATGGATCTGGGTGGGAACGGCTCCGGCCGACTTCCCTCCGGCCCCGGCTCGGGTCGCATGGGAAGGGGCGTACCCTCGACTCGGTTGAATCGGGCGTAGTTGGGGAGGGCCAGCATGGACGTCCCATCAACGAATCGACCGCGGATGGTCATGACGCCCTCCAGCAGGTCAGGGCGCCATTCAGGGGTGAGTGGCGACCGTCTGTCGAGAGCCTGGAGGATATCCTGGTCGTGATCCTCGATGTTATAGACGAGGGGCCCGTACTGGAGAGCAACGCGTCCGCGATTCGCCTCGATCCGTTCATCGGCCCACACCCGCTGGGCTTCCAGCGGCAGTTCCAGCTCGATGCGGTCTCCGGCATTCCAGACTCGGGTGATGACGGCATAGCCCTTTTCCATGACGGGCCGAACCGATGCCCCGTTTACGGAAAGGGAGCTGAGACCCTCCACCTGCGGCTCAGCCCGATAGAGCTTACTGGGCATGCGGTTCGGGATGCGTATCCGCACGCTGAAGGACCTGCTCTGCCCCGGGTTCAGGGTTATGGAGACGGCGCCGTCCCATGGATAATCGGTCTCCTGGATGATCTCCACGTCGGTGCCTGCCACGTCGTCCACCGTCACCGTGCTCCCGACGAAGAGATTCACGTAGAGGCCATCCTTGCCCCTCGTATACATCCAATTCGGCAGCATGAGGAGGGTCCTGGGTATGTTGCCGACGCAGCAGGGGCAGTTGTGCCACTGGAACCTTGGGATGTTGGCATCCAGCGGGTTGGGATAGTAGTAATGGCGACCTTCCAGGTCCATGGCGCCCAGGAGGGCGTTGTAGAGGGTTGTCTCGTACAGGTCGGCGTATGTCGCGTCCCCGTAGATCTGATTCATCCTCAGGTTGAAGTAGATCTGGCCACAGCTGGAGCAGGACTCGCAGTAGGAGTTGTTGCGCAGTGAGAACTCCGGCCCGAAACCCTCCGAGGTCTCACCGCTTCCGATGCCACCGGTGAGGTAATACTTCCTGTTGACGATGCTGTCCCAGAGCGAGCGGGAGGCGCTGAGGTAATCGATGTCCCGCTTCTCGAGGGCTATGTCGGCCATGGCGGTATACTGGTAGACAGCTCTGACGGCGTGGCCCACGGCCTCATACTGCTGCTGCGAGGGCAGGTGGCTCTGGTCGTACTCCCGGCCACCCTCCCGGCAGTCCAGAAGGAACTTGGACAGGTCCAGGTAGCGCATTCCGTTGCCCGGTCCCTCCACTTCGTCCACGTAGTTGGCGAAGCGAACCAGGGCGAACTCGAGACCCTGGTGACCGTCGAACCAGGCCTGGCGAGGAGGCGGACCTATGTGATCGTACCAGCAGTCGGCCAGACGCTTGGCGGCGTCGTATAGGCGGGTATCCTGCCCCCTGGTCATGGTGTGATGCGCCATGGCCGCCTCGATGAAGTATCCCGCCACGTACCCCTCGTGCCGGCTCCGCCCGCCCGGCGTCCAGCGGTCGGGCCACCGCTCCCGCTCCTCCTCGGTCCGGAGTGTGAAGTTGGTCTGCAGGTAGCCGTCCGGGTGCTGCGCGGCCAGGATGCGGGGGATCCAGTTCTCAAGGGTGGGCCGAAAGCTCCGCTGCGCCGCCAGGATCTCCCTGTCCCCACCCGCGTCCAGCATGAGGGCCAGGCACATGGACTCCACCGTCTGATGCACCCATGCGTTGGAGAAGTTGTAGCCTTTGTGGCGACCGTGGGGCTCGCCCCGCAGCGCTTTGGCCGCTTCGTCGAAGTTGTCCAGTCCTCCGGGCCCCACGTCCAGGTCGTCCCGCTCGATCATCTCGATGCAGAAGGGGATCCAGCTGACCATCAGCGCCTTGAGCCTGGGGCTCCAGAACTTGCTGTCAACGGCGTAGTCCCGGGTCAGGACCTGGGTGAGGCTCTCCTCCGGAGGGCCCGTCTCCGCCTGCACCGTAAAGGTGGACGACACGATGGATTCTCCATTGTCAGCCGTCATCCGCAACACGTATGTGCCGGGAACGGAGAACGTGGCGATCGTAACCATCGAGTGGGGATCTGCGAAAGTGACCGTGCCGGGCCCAGATTCCCTGCTCCACACCACCTGCGGCTCGGGGCCGGTGGGCGTTTCCTCCTCCTCCTCCCCCGGCCTGGCCCGGCCAAGCCATGGCGGCCTGCCGTAGCCGGCCCATCCGTTCAAATAGGACTTTCCCGGCAGGACCACAATCCGGTCGGGCCCGGCTATGGCTGACAGGGGTGTGGAACCCGAGTCCGCAGGCGCAGCCTGGAGGCAACCCTGTGCGAATGGCGGTATTATCATCGTGACAGCCGCCGCCTTGCCCACCGTGCCGAGCATTTCCCGCCGAGTAATGTCCTTCTTGCTGGAGTGCTCACACATCGCGTCTCATCTCCGGAACATGTCGAGGATCGTGCGCCCGGGAGGCCAGCCTGTTGTCGGACACCGGCACTCCACCCGGGAATATTATGCCCGTCAGCGATCCCGTAAACAATACGCAGGCGGAGCCGGGCCCTGTTTCTGGGCCCAACTCCCGGAGCATGGGATGCGCTACACCCGCAGATCCGCCTCCGCCCGTCTCGCTGCATCGACCACGGCGGCTGTCTGATCTGCTGTCAAGACACCGCGGGCCTCCCACTGCTGGGTGGCCTGTTCCACAGCCGCCATGAACTGGCTGTGGCCCTGGAACGGCGCCTGGTCCCATATCGTGTCCAGCAGGGTCAGGCCGTCCGGGCCCCTGGTGTTCTCCACGCCCGAATCGATAGAGCCGAACACCACCGTAGGCTCCCGGCGCCGCAGGTACATGTGGTACGGCTGGGTGGGCGGCGCCTGTCGGCCCAGCATGGTCGCGTCCGCCGGGTCCGGCATCGGCGGGGCGGGGTCCGCCACATAGAACGGAGCCAGGGTGAGGCCGTTGGTGGTGAAGTACATGGGCCGATCCGTCGGCCTCATGGCCGGAGCCAGGTCGCCATCAAGCTTCAGATAACGATAGAAGCTGACATGGATGAATCCTGTCTCCAAGTCCTCGCCCACGGGGTCTTCCTGCACCGCCAGCATGGTAGGGCCGTAGTACACGGACTGCATCGCCGGATCGTCCAGGGCCCGCTCCACCCGGAAGCTGAATGGCATGTCGATGTCGATACGGTCGCCGTCCTGCCACCGGCGGCTCACGGTCACGTAGGTGCCGGGCACGGCCTCCAGCGTCTGGACCTCTCCGTTGATCGCGACCGTGTAGCCCTTACGCACCCACTCCGGCACCCGGAGCTTGATCTCCAGAGGACCGCTCCCGTTGACGATCAGGCGGCTCGCACCCTCTTCGGGATACCGCGTCTCCTGCCTGATGGCAAAGCCCTTCTCCGGCCACTGGAGGGTCGAGGCAATGTACAGGTTCACATAGAGGGTCGTATCGTCCACGGACCGGAAGTAGATGGAATCCTGGTACTTGGTGTGGTTTTCCAGACCGGTCCCGCCACAGCAGGTGCCCGTGTTGCCGTAGCTCCGGCGCTGGCCGGGACGCACCGGCACGAAGTAGGTGACCTCCGGGCTCACATCGCTGTCCCTGTCCCGGCGGGAGCTCACCATCTGGTTGAAGAGGGCGAGCTCGTAGTAGTTCATGTACTTCGGGTCAGCTGCATGGAAGAACAGGTTGCGGCTCAGCTTCAGCATGTTGTAGACGCAGCAGGTCTCGGCATGGTTGCGTTCGGCAAACAGCAGACCCGCTATCACACCCCTGGCCCGGAAGATCTCGCCTACGCCCATCCCGCCATGGCTGTAGATCCGGTGAGGCACTACCATGTTCCAGAAGTTTCGGGTGGCGGTGTACAGCTCTCCCCGCTCCCCCTGCTCGTACGCCCGCAGGTAACCGGTAAACTGGGGGATGTGGGTGTTGGCATGGCGGCCGTCCAGCCTGTCCTCGTCGGCCAGGGCGGGGCCATAGACGTTCATGTTGACGAACCGATCGGCGGCCTCAAGATACCGCTGCTCGGGCCGGAGGGAATGAAGCTGAGCCAGGCTCTCGTTGACGCCACCGTACTCCCCGGCGATGTAGATGTCCCACATCCGCTCGAGCTGCTCCGGCGGCAAGGGGCCCACACGGGTATGGACCCAATCCCCGATGGCGGCCACAATATCCAGTGCCTGCTCGTTCTCCGCATGGACGTAGGCATCGAGCAACCCGGCCATAATCTTGTGGAGCGTATAGTACGGCGCCCAGATCCCCTGGTTGTCGCCATAGGGGGCGAACTCCTCGATCCGTATGAACTGTGTCTCCGGGTAGGCGGAGAGGAAGCCGGGGTGACGTGCACCATCGTTGGGGCCGATGATGGTTGCATCACGCCCATTGCCCGAAGAGTCCACCGCCGTGGGACCGCCATCCTCGTCGAACCGGTACCAGGCCACATCACCACCGCCAGCGCTGCCGCCGGCAGAATCCAGCAGTGAGCGAACCTCGTCCGCCGTGAGGGCGCGGCTGTAGATCTGGAACTCATCCAGCGACCCGTTCAGGTACGAGATGTTACGCTGCGGGAACTGGTGCCGCCCCAGCCAGTTGCCGCTGGTGAAACCCAGGTCCGCCGGGGACAGTGTCATCTCCGGGTTGGTGGCAACGGGCTCCCCGTTCACGTACAGCGTACCCGTGTTCCCCGACCGCGTGACGGCGATGTGGGTCCACCGGTCTGTGGCAAGGGGGGTAGTGCCCTCGAGGGCTTGCTCGCCCGCCCTGCCCGTTGTGGTGATTGCAAAACGCGGCACCGGTCGCTCATTGGACGCCCGCACCGTCAAGAACATCTGAGAGAGAGGCGGCTCCGCATACTCCGGGTTTGGCCTGCCGAAGTTGAAAACCGCCGCATAGTTGGTCAGGGCTATAGGCTCCGGGCGCGCATGGGGCAACTCAGAGGGGTCGTTGACCGACGGCCGGATCCAGCTGGCAATGGTGAAGTCCCGCAAACCGCTCACGATGCCTTCTGGAAGACGGACGTGCTCCATGTGTCCGACGGGGGAGCCCGTCAACCGGAGTGCGCCACCGTGACGACCAGTAACCCGGGGCGTGGGCTGGCTTGCCGCAGCGGCCAGGGCGGCCTGGCATTCGCCCAACGCACTCACCATGTAATCCAGTTTCTGCTTGTACACCGGGTCACCGGTGCCAGCATACGCCTGGGCCAGCATGCTCAGAAAATGGCCCGCATAATGACCACGAAGGTAGCCTGAGGCGCTCTCCCAACTCCCCACGGGCTGCGCACCACGGGTGTCAAGACCCGCAGTGGCCCTGAAGATGCTCAACAGACGGTCCGGGCCAGCATACACGTCCGTGGCGCTGCCATAATTGCGGGCATACCCCAGCATGCGGTCCTGCTTCTCACGGAACAGGCCCTCGCCCAGCCTGACCTGATTCAGCCGGAACGGACGCACAGACCAGCCAGCCTCCGCAGCAGCAGCAGCCTCGCCGACGAGGCCACGGTTGGGTACACACCCCAGGTAGGGATACACAGCCACTCCTGCCGTCATGGCACCTGTAGTCTTGAGGAAGGTACGCCTGTCGCACCCGTTGCCGCTCGAATCAATAGGGGCCATCACCAGCCTCCAGAGAGTTTCTGGAATCGATAGTGGAGCAGAACCGCTCACGCTGTTTCAAGAGGGGAACTTTGATCGGCAGCCGCCCTCCTGTCAAACGGACCGTAAAACGTTCCCGACGTGATGCTGCGGGCAACGGGCCTGTCGGCCCGCCGCGGCGCATCCCCATAGCGACCCTCGGACGCCGCAGGCGTCCGTAGCGAAGCGGGGGAGCGAGGGGAGACGGCTGCCGGCAGGGCCGCCTCCTCTGTGCCGCCCCCCTTCGCCACCGACGCCTGGTAGATGCTCTGGATGAAGCCGTCGCCCTCACGAATCTTGTGGATGAGAGGTGCCGGAGGGCCCTGCCTAGCCGGTCCAGTGTGCGGCCCATCGCTCCTGGATCCACAACGTGACCTAGCAGGAGGGGGAGGGCCGGGGTAATCTACGACCCGCCCACTCCCACGGAGTTGGCGTTGGACCAGGTGCCCGCCTCGCTCGAGGCCCCCAACCTGGTGGTCCTGGCGGAGTCGGCCGGCTACTGGGAGCGGCTCATCCGGCCGTGGGGCCAAAACGCCTCCGAAGCCCCGGTCGACTCCCGGCTCCTCCCTACCGTATGGCGTCTATGTAGACCGAGTAGCGCTCCTCGACCACCTGGTAATGGGGCATCAGGTAGATGTCAGTGGTCGTCCAGACCCCGTTCTCTTGGATCCTCCCGATCCCTTCTGCCCGGAAGTGCAGGGGTTGCCCCGGGACCGGCTCCAGGGAGGCCAATAACTGGTCGTTGGACCCCATCAGCTCCGGAACATGGTCATTATCCAGGATGACGTTGAGGAGCACGGGTCCGTGGAAGAAGGCGATCCGATCGGGGTTGTCGGGCATGGACTCGATCCGGAGCTCCCTGGGGATCTCTACTTCCACCACATCGCCGTCACTGAACGTCCTCCGGATCTCAACGTACCCGTTGCTGGCCGGGACCTGGTGTGGCTCACCGTTGACGGATACTTGCATGGGTCCGCCCCACCACGCCGGCTCCCGGATCAGGAGGCTCAGCTCGGCAGGCCTTCGGGGGGAGACCGTGATGCGGCTACTGGTCGCCAGGGGGAAGTCCGTCTCCTGCCGGATCCGCACATTCCTCTCAGCCCAATCCAGCTCGGTGGCCATGAAGAGATTGACGAAGAGAGAGTCAGCCGACCGGTAGTACACGTCCTCGCCGTAGCTCGTATGGATCTCCATCCCGCTCCCCACACAGCACCACCATGAGTCGGTGGGGTGGCTGAACCCTTTCCGAGCCGGCATGTCGAGGTATCCCTTGTATTTGACCATGCCGGTCTCGGGATGCTGGCTGGCCAGGATGTGGTTGAACAGGGCCCGTTCGTACCAATCCATCAGGTGGCCGGAAGGCTCCCACGAGAAGAGGAACCTGGTGAGCCACTGCATGTTGAAGGTGTTACAGGTCTCGGTAGTCTGTGTGAGGCGGTCCGAGAGCTGCCCGGGAGGACCGAAACGCTCCCGGTGGCTATGGCCCCCGTTCACGTAGCTGTGGTAGTTGACGACCCGGTCCCAGAAGAAGGTGGCTATGGTGCGGTACCGCTCCTCACCCGTGAGCTCATAGATCCTGGCCACACCCCTCACCTTGGGGATCTGGGTGTTGGCATGCATCCCTGCCAGCTCGTCGCGCTGCTCCGCCAGCGGGTCCAGGACGGCGTTGTGGTAGAACTTGTTTGCCAGCTCGAGATGCCTGGGGTCACCGGTGATGGCGTACACGTCAGCCAGTGTGTGGTTCATGCCGCCGAACTCTACGCTGAGCATCTCCTGCCACTGGTCGTCGGTCAGGTTGCGGGTCGTGGCGTAGGCCCAGTCCGTCAGCTCCACCAGCACATCCCGAGCCTGGCGGTTGCCCGCCAGCCCATAGGCGTCAATGAGACCAACCCACAACTTGTCCAGGTTGTACCAGGGCACGTTGGCGTCGTTAAGCTGGAATCCGGGGCGGGGGCGAACATCGCCGCGGCGTATGTCGCGGAATAGATCGCGACCATCGGGAATGGCCGCGATGAAACCGTCGCCGTGCTGGGCTTGGACCAGGGCCAGCTCTTCCACGATGTAGTCCACGCGCTCCTTGAAGCGCGGGTCCCCGGTGGCCCTGTAGTGCTTGGATACCGCCGACAAGTAGTGACCGAGGCTGTGGCCGGAGAGAATGTAGCCCTCGCTCTCCCATCCGCCGTAGACCTCGCCCTTCGGCTCCAAACCCGCTTCCTTGCGGAACCAGGCCAGGAATCGGTCAGGCTCCAGCTCCAGCAAATAGCGGGCGTTCGCCTCCATGGCATGGCGGAACGGTCCGTCCAAGAGTCGGACATCCGACAGCTCGAACGGTTCGGCCTGGACAGGGACTACCCGTTCCACCTCCGGCGCCGGGGCGGTTTCGCAGGCCGTCAGGGAAAACAACAATGGTACTGCACCGAATAGAGCGATCAACCTGCTCATGGTAAGGAATCTCATGGTCCGCGTCGGTTACGGGGGCATAGGGCCGAAAACGTGAACACTCTTCGATGTCAGGGGGCCATGTTCCTGATCAGGTGGAACTTGGGGCGACCGACGATCCGGGTCAAGCTCTTGTGTCACAACGATTGCTGTGCTTTCGGGCGCCGGAGCACCGTCCTGAGCCCCCGGCCCGCGGCGGGTGGCCAACACGATGGCCTCCATGGGCGAACAGCCGTTCTTGGACCTCTTGGTGGCTGAGGTGTTTTCCGATCACTCGGACCACGCCTCCGGCCCCACCTGCAGCTCCTGGGCCAGGAAGGTCATCTCCATGGCCGTGGTGGCGAGGCAGGGCTCATCGTGGCCCAGGGTCCCGGGCAGGCGGAGGCTCCCGGACGCCTGGTCCGGGACCATCTCACAACAGGAATCGACCCAGCGTTGAAGGCCAAGCCTGCTCCTCACCGCCTCCAGATACTGGGCTACCCTTCAGATGCCCGCACCACAGTCTCCGCACCGACGGACCTCTCCTTACTGGCCGTCCTCCTCCTGGGAACCGCGCCAACCCTCTATGCGAAACACCGTCACCGCATTCACCCCGAGATCGTTGCACTGGGTGGCCAGGATCCGGCCTTGCCGAATGTCCAATACCTGCACCCGGGGAGGAAGGGACACCGAGGCGAGCCATGCCCCCGTAGGGGAGAACACGTCGAAGTGCTCCGTAGTCCTGTAGTCGAGGGATAAGGCACCGACCCAGGCGAAAGTCGGCCCGGCTGGGTCCCATCCCAGCCTCCGGATCCGTACCCACCGGGTGTCCCGATTCAATGGAGAGGGGAAGAGTAGGCTACCGGCAGCAGTCCTGCGACACAAATCCTGGCAGGGGAGCACCGCTGGCCACCGTGTTCGCCCTGCCCGGTCCGGGGGTCCGGGGCAAGAGTCTTTAGGCGTACCGGCAACCAGGAGTCGGGGGGGCTTCGCCCAGTCTGGAGAACCCCGGGGCCGGTTCCCCGAAGTGCCTATTTTCCAACAACATCGGAGAAGTTATGATGGGGGTTATCGAGACTTCTGATAGAACGCGGCGACGTTCTTCGCCACCTTCTATCATAAGCTTGGAATGCGGGCCGTTGGAGAGTCTGGCAGCCTTCACCGGCCAAGAGCTCACCCCCCACCACGGGATCGGACCGAACCCCCCACCCCTCGAGACCCCCTACGGTGCCGATGACCAGATCCTTCGGCAGGGACACCTGGGCCCAGGGGTCGCCCTGAGGATCCAGGCTCATCCAGCGAACGTCGGGGACTCCGCCCCCACAGAGAGTGCGTCGGCACGGATGGAATAGGCGAGGCCCGTGCTCGCAGGGGGGGAGATCTTGGCCAAAATCGCGAGAGGTCGGTATTGTGTAGAAGGAGGATCGAGGACTTGAGCGGAGGCCGTAGGTATGAACAACCAACATCTTTGGCCGCCCTCGGTGGAGGACCTCGTCCGGGAGGAGTACCCAACTCCCAAACCGATTGTGGCCAGCTCAGTCGCTTTGAACGCGGCGCCTCCGCCGGCAGCGCGGTTCGGTCTCTCCTGCGTGCCGACCAGCGGATTTACCGCGGGTTCGTTGACCGGTTGGGTGGAGCGAGGAGGTCCAGGTAGCGTGGGTCAGACTGGGTAGACTACGGAACGAACTCATGACCGAGCGAGAACGCGAGGAATTCGAACAGGTTATTGCGGAGGGCCGTGCCCTCCAGCGACACCTGCCGTGGCTGGACATGGTCGCTGTCGGCGGCACGGCGGCAGCGCTGCACGCACACCATCGGTACTCGCTCGACACGGACCATGTCACGCCTCTTCTGCGCCGTCAGTACGAACTGGTCAAGGAAGAACTCCGGACGTGGGAGGGATGGCACCTCAAGCGAGAGCGCCGTCCGTTCGTCCTCCTTGGTGAGCGGCACGGTGTAGACCTCGGGATTCGGCAGCTCCGACGCGTAATTTCGCTTGAGCGGGAGACGGTCGGGGACCTGGTCATCCCCACGGCGGAGGAGACGCTTCGGATCAAAGCGTTTCTCTGCACGGATCGGCAAGCGCTTCGGGACTACCTCGACCTGGCGGCGTTGACAGATACGGTCGGCGACGAGGGTGCTCTTCAGGCATTGCGGTTCCTCAACGTCCTCTACCCGGGGTCAGGCAACCAGACATGTATCACGCGCCTGGCCGAGGTGACGAGCCAAGAGCCGGTCGACCTCGACCAACACGACCTGAGGACCTATCGCGGGATTCAGGCCCCCTATGACGATTGGCGTTATATTGAAAGTCGATGCCGTGACCTGGCCCGGCGGTTGCTCGTATTGGAACTCGAAGGCGAAGTCGCGACCGACGTGGAGGAGTTCCTTGCAACAGCCGACGCGCAGGATCTACGTCAACAAGGCGACCAGATCCAAGGTAATGGCATAGGTCCCCGATAACCGATGAAGCAGCCGCGCATCACATCCACCCGCGGGTTTCTCGACCTCGTCGACGTGTTGGGTCGTGGAGGCACCGACGAGTGGCGCCTTCTGTATCGGCGCGCTGAACACGACGTCGCCGTGCGTGAGCAAATCCGTGCGGCGCTCCCGCTCGTGGATCCGGAGATCGGCTCCGGGCGCGAACTCTGGTCCTTCCTCCTCGACCACCTCGAACAGCGCGAGGCGCGACGCTCCTCTTCGACCCAGAGCGGCCGATCCCGCGCCGGCTGACGCAGCGACGAGCGGCGGCGCCAGCCGCTCCGTTCCGTCTCCACCGCACGCTACCGCAAGCCCTCGCCACGCTGTAGGCCTAAGAGCCGAATCTGCCCGGTGGGGGAAGCTTCCCAACCGGACAGATCTGAGTAGAAAACCGAGACCCTTGTCTCACCGCTAGGTGATAAGCTATCTCAAATCAAGAAGTTAGGTACAATTACGATAGAATCTGCACAGAATTACGATAGACGACTCTCGTGAATTACGAGAGCTCACACAAACACCACGTGGGGGTTGTCGAAACTTCTGATAGAACGCGGCGCCGTTCTATCCCTGGGCGTGGCGAACCACACCCGCCACCACGAATCACCTGGCCTTCAGGCAGGAGCCCTCTCTACTGCACCGCACTGATCATGTCGAAGATCGGCAGATACATGGCCACGATCATGCCACCCACCACCACACCCAGGAACACGATCATGATGGGCTCCATGGCTGACAGGAGGGCCTCCACGGCCGCGTCCACCTCGTCGTCGTAGAAGTCGGCGATCTTGGAAAGCATCTCGTCCAGGCCGCCGGTCTGCTCCCCCACGTTGATCATCTGGACCACCATTGGGGGGAAGACGCCTGACTCCTTCAGGGGCCCGGCGATGGTCTCACCCCCGGCGATGGAGGCCCGGGAACCCATGACGGCGTCGTGGATGACCCGGTTCCCCGCCGTCTTCGCCGTGATCTCGAGCCCTTCCAGGATGGAGACACCCGAGGAAACCAGCGTGCCCAGGGTCCGGGTGAACCGGGCCACGGCAGCCTTCCGCTGGAGGTCCCCCAGGATGGGCAGGTTCAGCAGGATCCTGTCGAAGAAGAGCCTTCCATCTGGGGTGGCATATACCTGCCTCAACAGGAAGGCAGCCGCCACGATCCCAAGGCCCACGGCCCACCAATAAACCTGGAAGAACCCCGAGAGGTCGATGACGATCCGCGTGGGGAGGGGCAGGGGGATGCCCGCCGATTCGAACATGCCCTGGAAGGTGGGGATCACGAAGATGAGCAGGACCACCACCGCCAGCACGGCCACGGTGACGATCACCCCGGGGTAGATCATGGCCCCTTTGATCTTCCTCGCCAGGGCATCGTTCTTTTCCAAGAACGTGGCCAGCCGCAGAAGGATGGTGTCCAGGATACCACCGGCCTCACCGGCAGCCACCATGTTCACGAAAAGCTCCGTGAAGATCTTGGGGTGCTTCTTCAAGGAGTCCGCCAGCGTGTTACCCGACTCCACGTCGTAGAGGACCTCCTGGATCACCTTCCTGAGGGACTGGTTCTCCGTCTGCTCCGCCAGGATGTCCAGGCTCTGCACCAGAGGCAGGCCCGAGTTGATCATGGTGGCGAACTGGCGGGCGAAGATGACGATGTCCCGGGTGCTGACGCCAGTGCCGAAGGTGATGTTGATCCCGGCATCCTTCTGACGCACCGAGACTGGAATCATCTTCTGTCGGTGCAGGTACGACAGCACCTCGTCTTTGGTGTTGACCTGCATCTCGCCGGACTGGATGTCGCCTCCGGCGGCGGGTCTGGCGCTGTAGACGAACTTTGGCATGGATCTCTATGGCTCCCGTTATTCCCCAGGAACCGATTCCCCCACGGCCCGCAGGAGCTCGTTGGGATCGGGCGAACGCTTCAGGGCTTCCTGCAGGGTTACCTCACCTTGCATGTAGAGGCTGGCCAGAGCGTCGTTCAAGGTCTGCATCCCGTGCTTCTTGCCGGCCTGCATGAGGGAGTAGATCTGGTGGATCTTGTCGTCCCTAATCACGGACCGTATGGCCGGGGTGCACACCATGATCTCGGCGGCGGCGACTCGGCCGCCCCTCTTGGCCCGGGGGAGGAGGGTCTGGGTCACCACGCCTTCCAGCACGAAGGCGAGCTGGGCCCGGACCTGCCCCTGCTGATGAGAGGGGAAGGCGTCGATGATACGGTTGATGGACTCGGCCGCCGAGTTGGTGTGAAGGGTAGCCAGAACCAGGTGTCCCGTCTCGGCAATGGTCAGGGCCGCAGCGATGGTCTCCAGGTCCCGCATCTCCCCCACCAGGATGATGTCCGGGTCCTGCCGCAGGGCATATTTCAGGGCGGAAGCGAAGCTCCTGCTATCGGAGCCGATCTCTCGCTGATTCACGATGCAGTTCTGGTGACGATGGATGAACTCGATTGGATCCTCGATGGTGATGATGTGGCTCCTCCGCTCCCGGTTGAGCTTGTCCACAATAGCCGCCAGGGTGGTGGACTTGCCGGATCCCGTGGGTCCCGTCACCAGCACCAGACCCCTGGGACGCTCGGCGAACCGGTTCAGGATGGGAGGCAATCCCAGCTTCTCGATGGAAACGATCTCATAGGGGATTTGCCGGATGGCCATGGCCACGCAGCCCCGCTGCTTGTAGACGTTGCCCCGGAAGCGAGAGAGATTCTGAACGCCGAAGGAGAAGTCGAGCTCGTCGTCCGTCTCGAATCTCTTCTTCTGGGCCTCCGTGAGAATGGAGTACGCAAGCTGCAGGGTGTCCTTCGGGTTCAGGACATGGTTGAACTGGGAGTTGGCCAGATCCCCGTCCACCCGTAGCTTCGGCCGCTCTCCCACGGTGAGGTGCAGGTCCGAAGCCCCTCTCTGGATCATCTCCTGCAATAGGGCCCGCAGGCTCAGTTCCTGGGAGGGGGCGGCCGGTGCCTGTTGCGTCTCTTGCATTTCCATGATGTCGCCGGTTCTCGGATTCGTGGCAGGCCAACCGGTCAGGAGCCGGCGGCAGTTTCCTTCATGACCTCCTCAAGGGTGGTCACCCCTTTCTCCAGCTTCTTCAAGCCGTCCATCCGGAGGGTGAGCATACCCTCCTCAATGGCGGTATCACGGAGCTCGTCGGTCCCGGTCTCCTGCATGATGAGCTTTCGGATCCGCGCGCTCATGGCCATGACCTCATAGAGCCCCTGTCTTCCCTTGTAGCCGGTGCCGCCGCACTTGTCGCAGCCCTCCCCGCGGTAGAGGGGCACCTCGTCCAGGAAACCCGCGGGCAGCTTGGCCATCTCCAGTACCGCGGTGTCGTACTTCACCTCCACCTTGCAGTTGGAGCATATCCGTCGCACCAGCCGCTGGGCCGTCACCAGGTTCAGGGCCGCAGCCACGTTGAAAGGCTCCAACCCCATGTCGATGAGACGGGTGACGGTGGAGGGAGCATCGTTGGTGTGGAGGGTGGAGAGGACCAGGTGTCCGGTGAGGGACGCCTTGATGGCGATGCCCCCCGTCTCGAGGTCCCGGATCTCCCCCACCATGATGATGTTGGGGTCCTGCCGGAGGAAGGCCCGGAGGGCAGCCGCGAAGGACATCCCGATCTCGGAGCGGACCTGGACCTGGTTGATCCCGTGGAGGTTGTACTCCACGGGGTCTTCGGCCGTCAGAATGTTCACCCCCTCGGTGTTCACCCTGGACAGGGCCGAGTAGAGGGTGGTGGTCTTACCGGAGCCCGTGGGGCCTGTCACCAGCACCATCCCGTAGGGATTGGCGATGGCGTTCATGAAGTCCTTCTCGGCCTTGGGCTCGAATCCGAACTGGGAGAGGTCGAAGGTGAGGTTGCCCTTGTCCAGGATCCGGAGCACGATCTTCTCGCCGAAGATCACCGGGAGGGTGGAGACCCGGAAATCCACCACTCTGTTCTTCATCCGCAGCTTGATCCGCCCGTCCTGGGGGATCCGCCGCTCGGCAATGTTCAGGTCCGCCAGGATCTTGATGCGGGAGGTGAGGGCCGCCTTCATCTTCATGGGCGGCTTCATGACCTCCTGCAGGGCCCCGTCGATCCGATAGCGGATCCTGACCTCCCTCTCATAGGGCTCGATGTGGATGTCGGAGGCCCCTTTCATAACGGCGTCGGTGAGGAGCCCGTTGATGAATTTCACCACCGGCGCCTTGTCCACCTCGGCTTCCAGGGCGGCTACGGAGATGTCTTCCTCCTGCTCCTCCAGGACCTCCACCTCTTCGTCCAGGAGGTCACCGAGCATCTCCTGCATCTTGGACTCGCCCAGCCCATAGTACTCCTCCA
>PXFI01000187.1 GCA_003564295.1 Gemmatimonadota bacterium
CCCTTTAGTGCACAAATGATATCCACACCGGCTTCCTTCTGCACCAGGTCCAGGATCTGCAGGTTGATATCCAGCAATTCTTCCTCCAGCACAAAGCAAGGCGAAGGGATGTGGTCAAAGTTGTCGATCATCCATTATTGGTTTGGAGGTTTAGGTCTGTTTTTCAATTGGTTATCAATGGGCCTCCACGGGCAGTGGTTCATCCACACGCTCATGCCAGGGGAGTCCGTATTCCGGCAATTTTTCCATAAAAGGATCCGGGTCAAACTCTTCCACATTGAACACGCCCTTGCCAGACCACTTTCCGGCAAGGGCCATCATGGCACCTATCATGGCAGGCACACCGGTGGTAAAGCTGACGGCTTGTGCCTGTACATCGCGGTAGGCCTCAGCATGGTCGCAATTATTCCATATATAATAGGTGCGTTTTTTACCATCTTTTACCCCGGTGATCTGGCAGCCTATGGATGTTTGTCCTCTATACCCCTCTCCCAGTGTAGAAGGTTCAGGCAGCACTGCTTTCAGGAATTCAAGGGGCACGATGTCCACCCCTTTGAAGTTGATGGGTTTGATACTGGTCATACCCACCTCCTTCAGCACATTCAGGAAGGTGATGTATTGCTGTCCGAACGTCATCCAGAAACGGGCCCTTTTCAGGCTGGGGAAATGCTTCACCAGCGACTCCAGCTCTTCATGATAGAGCAGGTAGGATTCCCTCGCCCCAATTTCCGGATAATCAATGGGCTTATGTATTTCCAGTGGTTTTGTTTCCACCCATTTCCCGTTCTCCCAATAGCGGCCGTTCTGGGTAATTTCACGGATGTTGATTTCCGGATTGAAATTGGTGGCAAAGGCCTTGCCATGTTCACCGGCGTTGCAGTCGACAATGTCCAGGGTATGCATCTCATCAAAATAATGTTTGGCTGCATATGCGGTAAAAACACCCGTCACACCGGGATCAAATCCGCAACCAAGCACCGCCATAATACCTGCCTCCCTGAACCTGTCGTGATAGGCCCACTGCCAGCTGTATTCGAACTTGGCCACATCGCGTGGCTCATAGTTTGCGGTATCCAGATAATGGGTCCTGGTTTCCAGGCAGGCATCCATAATGGTAAGGTCCTGATAAGGCAAGGCCACATTGACTACCATGTCGGGTTTGAACTTGTTGATCAAACCCACCAGTTCAGGAACATTGTCGGCGTCCACTTGTGCGGTTTTAATGCGGTCGCTCCCTACCGCACGGGCAATTTGTTCGCACTTTTCCAGGGTACGGCTGGCCAGCATGATGTCAGAAAACACCTCAGGAACCCGGGCGCATTTGCGGGCAACCACATTGCCCACCCCGCCGGCACCAATTATCAATACTTTGCTCATGGATCTGAAGATTTAAGTTTGAAACAAAAATAAGAAATCCATGCAAACTATTGATCATAAAATACAGACATTCTTTAATGCCGGGCCCAGGAATCCCGGTCGAGGCTCCGGTAATGGATGGCTTCGGCCAGGTGTTCTGTTTTAATGGATTCACTGTTTTCAAGGTCGGCAATGGTCCTGGACAGCTTCAGGATCCTGTCGTAAGCCCTTGCTGACAACTCCAGTTTTTCCATGGCGGTTTTCAGCAGCAAGGATCCGGCGCGATCAATACGGCACACCTCGCGCATTTGTTTTGCCTGCATCTGGGCATTACAATAAATCCCACTGGTTAACTTATAACGGGCTGCCTGAATTTCGCGGGCTTGGACCACCCGCGCCCTGATGGTGCGGCTGTTTTCTGCCGGCCTGATGTGGTTCAACTCATTGAAAGCAACGGGGGTGACTTCAATGTGTATGTCTATTCTGTCGAGCAATGGGCCGGAGATGCGATTCAGGTATTTCTGTACGATGCCGGGAGCACATACACAGTCTTTTTCCGGGTGGTTATAAAAGCCGCAGGGACAAGGGTTCATGGAAGCTACCAGCATGAATCCGGCCGGATAATCCACCGAAAAACGGGCCCGGTTGATTGTCATAATCCGTTCTTCCAAAGGCTGCCGGAGCACCTCCAGGACAGATCGCTTGAATTCAGGTAATTCATCCAGAAACAACACCCCATTGTGTGCCAGGGAAATCTCGCCCGGCTGCGGGTAAGGGCCTCCTCCTACCAGGGCGATGTCGCTCACCGTATGGTGGGGATTCCGGAAAGGGCGCATGGCTAGCAAGGAAGCGTGGTTTTCCAGCTTACCCGCCACACTGTGGATCTTGGTGGTTTCCAATGCTTCCTGCAAAGCAGGCGGCGGCAGGATACCGGGCAGCCTCTTTGCCAACATGGTCTTCCCAGAACCGGGAGGTCCGATGAGGAGTAGATTATGTCCCCCGGCAGCGGCCACCTCCAAGGCCCGCTTTATGTTTTCCTGTCCCCTGACATCCGAAAAATCCAAACCAAAATCTTCTACACACGAAAAAAAGTCCGCCCTGGTATCTACTGTTACGGTTTCCGGTTCGGCCTCCCCGTTAAAAAAAGAGATGACCTCCCGGATATTGTCCACCCCAAACACCTTCAGATCATTTACCACGGCAGCTTCCCTGGCATTCTGACGCGGCAGGATGAAGCCCTCGAAACCGGCTTCCCTGGCTTTGATGGCAATGGGCAAAGCTCCCCTGATGGGCTGCAATGCCCCGTCGA
>PXFI01000242.1 GCA_003564295.1 Gemmatimonadota bacterium
CCGCAGCCTTCACGCACCCTGCCTTCGCTACCGGGGCCCATCCAAACCGGAGCTGCGGGCCGAAATATCGGGTCACGACCACCCGAATATCTCCTCATCTCGAGGAACCGCTCAATTCAGGTAAAACTCTTTCTCATAAAATCGGTCATATCATTTTCTCCATTTATATTTAGACACAAATTCTTTGGATAACTGCTCACTGTTTCCCGGTTAATCTCAGGGTGGAGTCTCTATTTAAACTCCCGGATGAAGGCAAGAACCTCCTTGAGAAAGAGTTCCGGCGCTGTGTTCATGGCCACATGTCCGTGCCCATCAAAAACAACGATCCGGCTGTTCGGGAGAGCTTTGCTGATCGCCTTCGTTGCTTCTTTCATTGGCGGTGGGCTTTCACTGCCGGTCAACAACAAGGTTGGAGCAGTTATTCTTTCAAACCGCTCAGGATCAAATTGATATTCTCCTACTTCCTCCAGCGCACGGGGCAGGGTATGGGCTGCCTTTACCCTATCCTGCCAGTTGGGAGCAGAGCGAAGCGCTTCTATTTCGGCCGGCGCAATCTTGGCAACTTCCTTCAGAAAGAGCATGAGCACCTGCTCATTTTCTCCATCTTCGAGCAGCCTTTTCATTTCGTTTACCGTTTCACCGGAGATCAGTTTGGAACCCCCAACGGCAACCGGCGGCTCATAGAGAATGAGTCTATGCAAATTGTCGGTTCGCAGCGCCGCCTCCAGGGCAAGAAGGCCGCCCAGGGAATGGCCGAGCAGAGTCACCGGCTCATCACTGACATCAACCACAGCCGCTACATCCTCGAATTCCCGCCCTAGCTCATATTCGGCAGCATCCCCGCTCTCACCAAGGCCGCGGCCATCCATGGCGTAAACCGTGAAATGCTTCTCCAAGGCAGAACGAATCCCGGCAAGATCCCAACGCCGGTGATCATTGGCTCCACCCCCGGGAACAAGCACCAGAGGAGCACCGCTCCCTGTCTTCTCGTACGCAATATAGGTGCCATCAGCTGATCTGATCTTGTCCATACCAGCCAATTTCCTTTCAGGTAGAAAGTATCGATCTCAAAAACCCGAAACCGTTGTGGGAAAAGGAAGAACTGGGCATCCGTGGATAGCGCTTTGTCTTTGGTGAATGTAGATTTGCATGTCCTGAATATGAATCTTCATCACCAAAGGAGCGTCTCGAATGCGCCAGCTCTTCCAAAGAACCGCTTCCTTTGACCGGTCCATCGGTGAACCACCCCCCTGCTCGTGAGCTGGACGGCGTGGACCAGATCCTGAGGAATCATCCTGACATCACGGCTCTGGTAATGCAAGACCTGGAGGCGCACGTCCGGGGTCCCGGGTGGGTTCGGCAGAGGATGACGGCAGAACAGGTGCTGCGGGCGGCCCTCCTCAAGCAGCTCAACACATGGACCTACGCCGAGCTGAGCTTCCACTTGGCGGACTCGTGGACCTACCGGACGTTCTGCGGCATCGGGGTTCTGGACGAGGTTTCGGCCAGCGAGAAGATCGCCTCCATCTTCGAGCCCCACACCGAAATCATCGTCAAGGACAGACGCGATACCCACTACGGCCATAAGCTCACGGTGAGCGCCGGCAGCTCGGGGCTGATTCTGGACTGGGTCATCGAGGAGATTCGGAAGCACATCGGTCCCGCCGCAGCAGCGCACGAGGAAACCTGGGCGGACTGCTCCGGCAGCAGGCAGCGGGGGTATACCCAGAGTCGTTTGCAGCGATCACGAGTCCAGTGCTCATGCTGCATGGGAGACAGGACCCGCACCCCGGACAGCGGATCCGGAAGGGCGTGATGCCCTACCTGCCGCAGCTCGAATACTGCGAATGGGATGCGTGTGGTCACTATCCCGGGCTGAAGCCAGGGCCGCCTATCCCTTCGCACTCTCGGGAACCTCAGATTCAAACTTGTTCGATCCGCGGCGCATCCCACGAGACAGGAGCCCCGGAGGCCATGGCTGAGGAAACGCCCTGCAGGCATGTGGGGATCGGGATCTCGACCGGGCAGGGGATTCCGTGGGTCATCTGTCTCTCGGAATAGGGGGGATCATCGTGCAGCCTATTCGTACCCTCCTACCAGTTCTCGCGTTGGCCATGGTCCCGGCGCCCAGCACCCAGGTCCAAACCCCGGCATCAGAATCAGCGGCGCATGCTTCGGCCCCCCTTCCACGGGCCCTGACCCCGGGCGCCACCGGCCAGGAACGGACCGCCCTTACCGCCCAGGAGGCCCAAGACTCCCTGGAGGCCATCCGGGGCCGAGCTCGGCCCTTGTGGCGGACCGGCGATGCTGAGGGCCTCCGCATCCTGGAGAAGGCGTGGTCTTTCGTCGAGTCCACGGCGGTGGCCGACCTCGCCCGGGGAGCCCGGGAGCTTCGGGTCCGGATCTTCAACCTGGCCATCGAGACAGCGTGCGCCCACGCTATCCGGGCCGACACGGCTGCCGCCCTCCGGCTACGGCCTTCGCATCCTGGATTATCTGACGGAGGGTCCCTATGTGGCCGGGAGGAGCTGGGCCCGGGAGCATGTGGGGCTCTATCAGGCCAGGGGACCCTGGCCCCATACCCTGGACTTCGGCTCCTATGTCCGGACACCTCAGGCCAGCTACCATTACTCCGGCCCGGTGGTCGTCC
>PXFI01000200.1 GCA_003564295.1 Gemmatimonadota bacterium
CAATCTCGGCCGAGGCCGAGTTGCTGTTTCAGGACTCTTGACTCTTGTGTCTCGTGTGTCTCGAGATATTTCCCCGTTGTCTCGAGACTCTTCCGTCCCCACAGCCCGGCTCACCGGGCCTTGTGAGGGGCAGGACCGGGCCAGATCTTGAGAAGAAGGCCGGCGGCCTGGTGTGGCCAGTACGCCCGGTGCCTCCTCCCCACTCTCAACCACACTCCATCATGAACGATTCCGCCGAAAACTCCCGAACCAGCTCCTCCCCAGCGTGGGACACCCTCTCCCAGGAAATGGGCTCCACCACCAGATACCCGTCGTACACGGACCTGACGCGGGATGACGACGAAACCCTGACACACCGGAGAGGCATCGCCGCGGCCCTGAGGCCGCTGTTGGCTCCTGTTCTGCTCCTGGCCCTGGCGCCGCCAGGCCTCCATTCCCAGGACCTGCCGACGCCCGTGCACCAGGCCCCAGCCCTTGCCGCCGGCGAAGTTGAGCCGCGGCCCCTCACTTTGCGCCATGTGTCGCGCCCCTCACGCTGGATCGGCGTGGGCGTGGAGGACGTACGCTGGGCCCCGGACGGGAGCGGAGTGTTCTTCCGATGGAATGAGGACCCCGGGGCAGAGGATGACCCCCAGGCGGACCCGTGGTACCGGGTGGACCGGGCTGGACGGGCGGTGACGAGGGTGGCGGACACCCATGTGGAACGGATTCCAGCGGCGGCACCAGCGTGGAGCAGAGACGGGCGCCGGGCCGTGTGGACGCATGGGGGCCGGCTCTACGGATGGGATGCCCGTCGCGGCGGCGATGGTATCGTGCTGCTGTTCGCGGGCCCGGAGGCGGTCCGCAGCGTGACCATCACAGCAGACGGCCGCACGGCCCACTTCCATCTGGGTGGCGACCTGTACGCCTTCGATCTGGAAGACCGCGGTGTGCGACAGCTCACACACGCCCACCGGGTGGAGGAGGACCGACGGACGCCGGCTGCCCGGCTGCTGGCCGAGCAGCAGCTGGAGCTGTTTGACGTGCTCCGGGAGCGGGAGTCCAGGGAGCGAGCCGCGGAAGCCCGTCGGCGCGCCTGGCTTCCAGGGCCACAGGCGATCCCGGCGGAAGCAGGCGTCAGGGTGGAGAACATCCGCATCTCCCCCGACGGCCGACACGTCACCTTCCGGGCAGTGCGTGCCGCCCAACGGCAACCCACGCAGTTCATGGACTACGTCACTGCGTCCGGCCAGGCAAAGGCGTTGGACGCCCGACCGAAGGTGGGCCACCCACGAGACGAGCACCGTTTCGGCGTTGTACGCGTCGATCCATCCGTGGCACCGGACAGCGTGGAGGTCACCTGGGTAACCCTGCCCGAGGCGGAGGGCCGGGGGGTGGTGGTGCATGGTCCGTATTGGAGCCTGGAGGGAGACCGGGCCGTAATCCAGCTCCTCTCCCAGGACCACAAGGACATCTGGTTCGCGGAGCTGGACGTGGCCACCGGCACCACTACGGTCCGCGCGCACCACCGGGACGAAGCGTGGATCGGGGGTCCGCCGCCCGTCGGCGGCTCGCTTCAGCCGGCGCTGCTGGAATGGTTGCCCGGCGGCCGCTTAGTCTTCGCTGCCGAATTGGACGGCTGGAGCCACCTTCACCTGGTGGAACCGAACGGGGAGGTGCGCCCCCTCACCTCGGGCCCCTGGGAGGTGCGGGCTGCCGAGCTTGATCGGGAACGTACCCAGTGGCTCATCGCCGGCAGCCGAGAGCACCCGGCAGATGACCACCTATATCTACTCCCAGCCGCCGGGGGGGAGCTGGTCCGAATCACCGAAGAGGAAGGACGCCACGCCGGGAGCTTCTCTCCGGACGGCCGCCGCCTCGCCGTCGTCTTCAGCCATCAGCTCCAGCTTCCCGATCTCTACCTCCAGGATGCCCGGGCAGGCGCAGCCGCCACCCGGGTGACTGTGAGCGGGACCGAAGCCTTCCACAGGGCTGCCCTGGTGCGGCCGGAGATCGTGCGCTTCATGCACGACGACGGCCGGCCCCTTTGGGCCGCGCTGTTCGAGCCCGAAACGCCGCACCCCCTCCGCCCCGCCGTGCTCCACATCCATGGCGGCGGCTACCGCCAGTTCGCCCACCGGGGCTGGTCCGTCTACGGCTGGGACTACCACATCGGCTTCATCAACTGGCTCGTACAGCAAGGCTACACGGTCCTGGACTTCGACTACCGGGGAAGCGCCGGCTTCGGTCGCGATTACCGCACCGACATCTATCGGTCCATGGGCTGGAAGGACGTGGACGGCGCCGTTACGGCTGTGGAGTGGCTCGCCCGGGAACGGGGCATCGACCCGGAAAGGGTCGGCCTCTATGGGCTATCCTACGGCGGTTTCCTGCCCCTCATGGCCCTCTTCCGTCACCCCGGTGTTTTCGCCGCAGGCGTGGCCAACGTGGCCGTGACGGATTGGGCCCACTACAACGATGGCTGGACCAGCCGCATCCTCAACCTGCCCCAGGACGACCCGGAGGCGTACGAGCGCTCGTCACCCATCTTCCACGCCGACGGCCTGGCGGACCCCCTCTTCATCGTTCACGGAGTGGTGGACGACAACGTGCACTTCCAGGACGCCGTGCGCCTGGTGCAGCGCCTCATTGAGCTGGAGAA
>PXFI01000321.1 GCA_003564295.1 Gemmatimonadota bacterium
CTACGGCCTTGACGCCGTGGAGTACGTGAACATTTTCTTCAGAGACAAGGCCGAAGACGAGGCTTACCTGGCGGAGCTCAAGGGCCGCTGCCAGGACCACGGGGTCCGGAGCCTCCTCATCATGTGCGATGGCGAGGGTGCCATAGGCGACCCCGATCCGGCGGGCCGCACCAGGGCCGTGGAGAACCACTACCGGTGGGTGGAAGCGGCCCGCTACCTGGGGTGCCACTCCGTCCGGGTGAACGCCCAGTCCCGGGGAACACGGGAGGAGCAACTGGAGCTGGCGGCGGATGGTCTGCGCCGCCTCACCGAGTTTGCCGCGGAGCGGGACATGAACGTCCTGGTGGAGAACCACGGAGGGCTGTCGTCGGACGGGTCGTGGCTGGCCGCTGTGATGCGGGCGGTGGACCACCCCCGGTGCGGGACCCTGCCGGACTTCGGCAACTTCCGCATCGCCGAGGACGAGTGGTACGACCGCTACCAGGGTGTCCGGGAGCTCATGCCCTTTGCCAAGGCCGTGAGCGCCAAGTCCCACGCCTTCGACGAGGACGGCAACGAGCGGGACATGGATTATGAGGGTCTCATGCGCATCGTCCTGGAGGCCGGCTCCAGGGGATACGTGGGCATCGAGTACGAAGGAACCGAGTTGAGCGAGCCCGAGGGAATCCTGGCTACCAAGGCCCTCCTGGAGCGGGTTCGGGACACGTTGAAAGGAGAGTTCTCCTGATCGGACGTGAGGAGAGGGAGGTGGGGGCCCGCATGGCCGCCGCCCTTGCGGAGTTGGGATTCCAGAGGGAGGACCCCGGGCCGGGAACCGCCCAATCCGTTCCCGTGGGTGGGGGACGCCACAGGGTGACCACCAGCCGACCCTCCATGGGAACCCTGGTCTCCATCATGGCCATCCACGCCTCCCGGGACCTGGCGGAGGAGGCGTCGGGGCGGGCCTTCAGGGAGATGGACCGGGTGGTGGCTCTCCTGAGCCGGTACGAGCCCGCTTCGGCCCTGTCGGTCCTGAACGCGGAGGGCGCCCTCCGGCATCCGCCCCCGGAGCTCCGGCGAGTGGTGTCGGATGCCCTCCGCTTCCACGCCGTCAGCCGGGGGGCCTTCGACCCCACGGTCCGGCCCCTGGTCGATCTCTTCCGGCAGAAGACGGCCTCCCCCCGCCATCACGAGCTCCTCCGGGTCCTGGGCCTAGTAGATGCCCGGAAGGTGGAGCTCCGGCGGCGGGCCATCCGCTTCGACCGTCCTGGAATGGGGATCACCCTGGACGGGATCGCCAAGGGGTACGTGGTGGATCGCATGGCGGAGGTCCTGGCCGCACAGGGCCTGAAGGACTTCCTCATCGATGCCGGCGGCGACATCCGGTGCACCGGCCGCCGGGAGGACGGCGGCCCCTGGCGGGTGGCGGTGCAGGATCCCCGCAAGGGTGGTGACTTTCCCGATGTCCTGGCCCTGGCCGATGGGGCCGTGGCCACCTCCGGGAGCTACGAGATCTACTTCGACCGGGACCGGACCCGCCATCACATCGTCAGCGGCCGGACCGGCGTTTCTCCTCAAGGGAGCCGCAGCGTGTCGGTGACCGCTCCCACTGCAATGGAGGCCGATGCCCTGGCCACGGCGGTCTTCGTCATGGGACCCCGGGCTGGCCTGGCCTTCGTCGATTCCCTTTCCCAATGCGCCTGCCTGGTGGTGGACCACCGGGGCCGGACCCTCCCCTCGGCCCGATGGCGGAGCGCCAAGGACTCTTTCACCTCCAAGTCGGGGACACCATGAACGGTGCATCGAAGAAGGCGTCTCGAAGACGGCCCGAGTATGGGCGGTTCCAGCTCGGGGCTCTGGTGACCATGAGGATGCTCATCGGATGGCATTTTCTCTATGAGGGAGTGGCCAAGATCACCAACCCCTACTGGACCTCCGGGGCCTATCTCCAGGAGTCCCAGGGGTGGTTTTCTGAGTATTTCATAAGCCTGGCCAACAACCCAGGGGCCCTGGCCGCCGTGGACTCCCTGAACCAGTGGGGACAGGTTCTCATTGGGCTTGCCCTCCTCATAGGAACCCTTGAGCGGACGGCAGCCCTGGCCGGAGTCGTGCTGTTGGCCCTCTACTACCTGGCGGCCCCACCGTTCCCGGGAATGGAGTACACCATTCCGGCCGAGGGCGCATACCTAATCGTCAACAAGGTCCTTATTGAGCTGGCGGCCCTTTTGGTGATCCTGGGCTTTCCCACGGCCCACCGCGTCGGGCTGGACCGGCTCCTCGCATGGAAGAAACACCACGCCGGGCCCGCCGAATCGAGCCTGGCTACCGGGGAGGTTGCATCATGAGTGACGAGAAGGAGAAGGTTCAGGAAGCCGGGACGAGCTCCTATCCCAACCGGAGGGACGTCCTCAAGGCCCTGGCCTCGGTGCCGGTCCTGGGGATCTTCTTCGTGGGATGGTATAAGAAGAAGCTGGAGGAGGACGCCCGCCGCCAGGCCATCATGGAGGAGTTGGGGGTCACGGCCGACGCGCCGGCCTTCATCCCGGAGGCCGTCTCCCGGCCTCCCGGCGATCGGCTCCGCCTGGGCATCATCGGCTACGGGGGTCAGGGGGAGTCCCTGGTCCGGGCTGCGGGATTCGCCCA
>PXFI01000067.1 GCA_003564295.1 Gemmatimonadota bacterium
AGCAACGAGCCTTCGGCCTCCTCGCCACCATCAGGCTGTAGACAGGAAGCCGCACCCCCCAAACCGATCTAAGTGTAATTCACAACAGGAGATGACCACGGTTCCTCAGCGCGAACTTCGGTCTAGGCCACCCGCTCGGCGTCCGTTCCGATCTTCCGCAGGAACTCGGGAGCCAGGTCTGCACCGTTCGGCCACTCAATCGTGCCCGTCTCCGGATTGACTCGGACCTTCTCAAAGAGATCCGGATCTCTCAGAGGCTCGAAGACCTCTCCATCGAGCTCGTCGCCGAGGTCCACGATCACCGCTGATCCATCCGAGAGTTCGACGCGGAGAACGAACTCCCTGAGGTGCCTCACAGAATTCACGTGAAGAAACATGACGTCTCCCTATGGGAGGGGCTCGATGGATTCGAGAAGCTCCATCCGCTCAAGGAGCAGACGCAAGGCCCAGGTCGGATCGACCGGGGGGGGACGTGCTTCAAGGAGCCTTCTGAGACTCCCGGGCCAGACGGGCGAGGAGCCTCAGTGCCTCGTTCACGGCCCTGGCGTCGGGGAACACCTCCGCGACGTCGGGGTCCAGGACGATCACGTCCCGCCCCTCGGCGAACCGGCCTGCATACTTCCCGCGAACACCGCGGCTGAAGTCGTACTCGGCACGCATGTCGGGTTCCCGGACCCGGTCGTTTTCATTGCTCATAGTGCTTCCGCTCGGCTCGGGTGGCCAAACGGGCGCTGATGATCGGCAGGGAGTCTCCGGCATCAGCGTGGGCCACGACGACGAGGCGACCTCGATAAGATAACCCCAGGAGGACAAATCGTGCCTCTCCGACGGAGTGCTCCGGATCTGGAGCGGGCAGTTCCATGTCTCCCTGAGCCAGCTTGGTCTGGGGCCATCTGGACCCTCGTGCGGCGGGGGCAACCCCATGGCGGAATTGGACGCCCCGGTTGTCGGATCCCCGTCCTATCGCTCGACAACACAGAGAGGGGCTGGGCTTCCCGGAAAGCCCGAGCGGCTCAGGAAAAGGCTCCAAAGTAAGTGTCTTGGGGAGGCCATGCGCGGCGGGATCCCTGAGGAGGGGCTTCACCCGGGGGTTCGGGAGCTCCTGGGGCGGTGCGCGGTCCGTTCAACCGCTCCGGCCGCGCTCAGATCGTGATCCTCCGGCTGGCACCGGCGTCATTCCTCGTGGCCCCGGTCTCTGGGCCTCTGGCGATGGTGGAAGCAAGCCCACACCACGACTTCGTCCTGCTCGATGATGAAGAGGAGAGAGTAGGGGCGAGCTTCCGGGGGGAAGCGCTGAGCCACTCAATCAGCCTTCGAAAAGCTCTTGGCGAAGCGACTCCCAGGAAATGGCCGCTTCCGGGTTGGCCCCGTGAGTGTCGATGCGACGGTCAAGCTCCTCCCGCTGAGCCTCGGTAAGCGCCAGAACCTCGGGGGCATCGGAGACGCTATCCCAGAGGTCCTCGGCGAGCTGGATGCGCTCCGCCACCGTCAGTCTGCTGAAATCCATGATAGGCTCACCCATCCATTCAGGATTGAATCGAAGAACGCCTGGGGCAAGATCGGCAATTCGGCTCTTCCGGACGGACCATACGCCAGCGAAGCCGGCTCGTCCATGACTCGTTGGGACAGATCAGTAGGCTGGAGCCCGTCCCCCTCACCGAGGCGGAGGCCAGCCGGTCTTCTTCCGGAACCCCGGGGGGCTGAAGGTGCGGGTGTTGGAGAGGGACCTGGAGGCGGTGTCCCTGCGGGTATCCAGCCATCGCTGCATCCAGGGGGACTTCGGAGATGACCACGGCCGAACGGCGTTCAGCTCCCGGCAACCCCTGCCTTCTCCTCCTTCGGTCTGGCTCGGCCAGGAGGGCGGCCCCCCTTCAAGCCGTTCCTGCGGGCGGCGCCGGCCTTGGCTTCACTGCGGACCTGGCCCATGATGCGGGGAGCCCATTCCCGAAGGTTAAGGGCTCGTGATAGGAGACCCGTGAGGGACACGTCCGCGTCCAGGTCGTCCCAATGGAGCCCGTCACCGCTCGGCGAGAGGCGGACGGCCCCGAGCTGCTCTGGCGTGGCATCCTGGAGACCCTCCACGGTTTCAGGGGGAAACCCGAAGGCATAGCCACCGCGCAGGCTCACGAGGATCAGGGACCGCTTCGGATCGTAGGTGACATGCATGGCCCGGGGCTCGATTCGGTCTGCATCCCGTGCCTCCAGAATCGCGACTCGGTTCATCCTCTCAAAACCTGCCCCGGTGGCTTCACCTGACCTGGCCATGAAGGCGCCTCCACTCTGCGAGACACGACTGAAAGCCCCCTTCGTCGGGCACCATCGCCATGGATCGAAGGTATAACCCAGCGTTGGGTTATACAAGGTCGTGTCCAAGAGGCCATTGAACGTGGTCATGAACCTTTCCTCCCCCATACCGCCCGCGGAAGGTGGAGGGGGTGGGTCAGGACTGACCCAGGACGATCCGGGTGGAGGGGATCGTGCCAAGCGCCCGGGCCTACGTGTCCTGGCGGGTGGCCTTGTGGGGATCGCCGGTTCGAAGGTTGAGGCCATGGACGTGGACGATGGTCCTCATGGCCCAGATGCCTCGGCATGGAAAGAGCAGAGGCCGACCAGAAGG
>PXFI01000130.1 GCA_003564295.1 Gemmatimonadota bacterium
CAGCCCGGCGCCAGGTTGAACCCCCAGTGCCAGCCCCGCCCGGGGCGCTGCCAGGGCTGGGCGTAGTAGGCCTCCAGGATCAAGGCGCCGAGGATGTTCATCCGAGCGCTCACTCCGCTGCTGAACACCGGGATCCGGTCCGGGGAGGTGCGCTCGAAGCGCAATTCGGCCCCGTCCCCGGCGCTCCACGCCACCCCGGCGTCGGTGAAGAAGACCAGCTCGGTGGGGAGGTAGCCGAAGTTGATGAGGCCGAATCGGTCGGGGCCCAGAAGCGGAATCCGGGCCTCCAGGTTCACCACCCCGATGCGCTGACCCAGGAGCCGGTCGAACTCGGGGCAGCCGTCATGGCCGGCGTCCGTGCACTCACCCGGCTGGAACGACTGAGGCGAGTAGCCGCGGATGAAGGCCTCCCACCCCAGGAAGAAGGGGCGAAGCACCCGCTGGTCCGCCTCGGACACCCCGTAACGCCCCAGGTGGAGGCCCCGGACCGCCAGGGTCAGGTTCTGGTGCGGCGCCAGGTAGCGCCGGTGGTCCAAGGTGGCCTGGGTGTACGACACGCTCCCCACCGTCTGGGAGAGCTCGTAGCGGGCCCGCCATCCCCGGACGGGAGAGACGAAAGCGAAGAAGGCGTTGTCTTCCACGAACGCCACCGAGGCCTGAGCCAGGTTCAGGGCGTCGGGTGAGGCCAGGGACCGGCGCTCTTCCCCGGTGATCCGGCCCAGAGCGTCCAGGGGGTAGACACGCCGCTCGGCCGAGTAGTCGAAGCGGTTGAACCCGGCGGTGAAATCTACCCGCCGGATCTGGGAGAAGGGGTACTGGATCTGCCCCAGTGCCTGGGTTTGACGGATGCGGATAAGGTCCTGGACCAGGAACGTCTGCGCCCCGTCCTGGATGAAACCTCCCTGGACATACCGGGTGGGCAGGTGGGAGGCACCCACACCCCAGTTCCAGCGCCGCTCCATGTCCGAATAGAAGACCTGCCCTCCCACATCCTGGACCTCGCCCTGGGCCTGGATGGCCGTGAAGAGGCGGCGGTTCCCCAGCATGTCGGCGAACTGGGCGGCGATCATACCGGAAATGAAGGTGCCGAACTGGTCGACCCCGGCGCCGATGGTGGGCTGGCCGATCCACTCAAGACCCAGGCTCGGCTGGAAGGCCCGGGCCTCGGCGGGCCGGTGGACGCCGGGCCCCACGAGACCCGTCTCGGCCTCGGCCAGGAGGGTCCCCACCTGCCCCTGACTCCGGGGCGGCGCGCCCGGGAGACGGGATCCGTCCAGCGCCAGGAGCTCGGCGGGGCGCACCGGCTCACCCACCGCCTCGGCGGCGTCGAGCCCGAAGACGTGGTACTCCCCGCCGTCGAAGACAGAGAAGGCCACACTCTCCGTCTCGAGGGCCACGCTGAGGGCCGGGGTGGCGGCGGTGATCCCACTCACTCCCGTGGCCAGGTTCGTGACCCGCCGGAGCTCGCCCGAGCTCCGGTCCAGGCGGTAGAGGTCCCGGAAACCATCGGGGTCGGCCAGAAAGTAGAGGCTCTGCCCGTCAGGGGCGAAGACCGGGTTCCAGTGCTCCGCCTGGCCCAGAGGCGCGAGGCGGCTCCGCTCGCCCGTCTCCAGGTCCAGCACCATGAGGGCCGGGGGTCCGAAGGTGAGGCGGTCGAAGTTCGTGTCCGGCCCCTCGTCGGTGACGAACGCCACCAGGCGGCCGTCCGGCGAGAAGGCCGGCTGCATGGCCGAGTAGCGGGTGTCGGTGAGGCGAGTCACCTCCCCCGACGCAAGGTCCTTCCGGAAGAGGTCCGTGGTTCCCCGCACCTTCCCGGAGAAGACCAGGCTCCGGCCGTCGGGGCTGAAGGCGGGGCTCCGTACCTCGCCGATCTCCTCAGGCACCCGGAGGAGCCGGCCCGGCCGCCCGTCCCGGGCCCGGTAGAGCTGGATCTGGTTCCGGCCCTGGGCAAAGACCACCACCGCCAGGTGCTCCCCGTCCGGCGACCACGCCGCCGCCGAGTCCAGGAACCGGAGGGCGTCCAGGTGGGCATCCCGCACCGAACTGGTGATGCGCCGCAGGACCTGGCCGGTGCGGGCATCGGCCAGGAAGATCTCGATGGTGAAGAGGTCCTTCTCCGAGAGGAAAGCGATATAGCGCCCCTCCGGGCTCAGCGCCGGCGCCAGATTCTGCCGTCCGGCCCCCGTCTCGGGGGAGAGGAGGAGGGTGCCCGCCTCCTGCGGCGGAGTCCGCCCTTCCATCAGCGGGCCGTACTGGGCCACCGACTCTTCCTTCCAGAGGGCCGAGAGGGAGTCGGACGACATGCCCAACACCTGCTGCACCGCCGTCTCGATATTGGACTCAACCGCCGCCCGGAGGAGGCTGCCGTTCACCTCATCGCCCCAGCGCCCGCTCACCCAGGCCCACCAGGCATGGCCGAAGCGGTAGGGGAAGTAGCGCATCTGGTTCCGGCTCAGGTCCCGCATGGTGGGGAACTCGTCGCGGAGCAGGGCGTCCCGCATCCACATGGCCGTATGGCTCGCGTGCCCGCCCAGGGAGAGGTATTCGGGCTGCCCCTCCACGAACCAGAGGGGGAGGCGCATGAGCCCCTGGAGACCTGCTCGACGCCCCGCCACATCGAACTGAAAGGCGTGGATGATCTCGTGGCCAAGCACGTGATCCGTATCGCCCCACGACGAGCCCATCGGCATGATGATGCGGTTCCGGAGCCCCTCTGCCACCCCGCCCACCCCCTCGCCGATCTGCCCCGGCAGGACGTTGGTCTGCTGGAAGTGGGGGTGGTTGGCGTAGAAGATGAGGGTACGCCGCCCGTCCAGCTCACGGCTGAAGATGCGGGCCGCCCGCTCGTACCACCGGTCGGCGAGCCGGGCCACATCCTCGATGGAATCCTCCAGGTCGTCGTAGAAGTAGATCTCGAAGTGGAGCGTCTCGAGGATCCGGAAGTCGAAGGTCTCGAACTGCACCTTGTTCCGCCCGAAGTACTGGGCCTCCGCCGGCGCCGGTGCCCAGAAGGGGAGGATAAGAAGGGCGGCCAGGAAGGAGAGAAGGATTCTATTCATGACCCGAGTGGCTGAAGGAGCATGTCGGCGAGCCCGCTGTCCCATGCGGTGGAGGAGGGATGTGTGCTCACCACGTCCTCGTCGTGCCGCCATTCCTGGGTGAAGGGGCTCACCCCCGTCAATGATGCGAACTCATCCCCAATTGCGCCAGTCGCAGGAGGCGGATTGCGAAGGGCTTGTGTTACCGCTTTCGTTGCCACTGTACCCACGGGGGGCATGCCGCCCGTGACGCAAGGGAACTGGTCTCCATCGGGGTCTCAGAGCGGCTGAATCGACACAAGACCTATAGCGCGTGAATCAGAAAGCACCGGGCGACCCTGTGAAATCGCACCGGTCAACTAGTTGGAGGAATGGACCGGGGTGGACTCGAGCCGGAGGCCGCTGTGGCGGCTGGAGACGAGGGAGGATCGGCTGAGGGCCCACCGGAGCCCCGCTGCCCCCTCACGCCTATCCAGCGTGTCCACGGGGCGAGCGCAGGCCCGCGGCGGACAGAGGAGCCGACTTCTCCAAAGGAAGAATGGACCTTGCCTTGATATATCTGCTCGGATATAGTGAAGCATGAATGCCATCCGCTCACTAAGAGACCTGAGTGACCTGACTCAAGCCGAGCTGGCCGAAGCGGCCGGTACCTCCCAGCCAACCATCGCGGCCTATGAAGCTGGCCGAAAGAGCCCGACGCTTCGGACGCTGCGTCGTCTGGCAGAAGCGGCTGGGCTGGAGGCATTTGTAGCCTTCCACCGCCCGATGGTGCGAGAGGATCGTCGCAGCCTTCACCTCCATCGCGCCATCGCACGCCGGCTGGAGCGGACTCCTGAGGTGGTGCTGGCCCGGGCCCGGAATACGTTGTCGCTGATGCGAGAAAACCACCCGGAGGCGGAGCAGCTCTTCCGTGAGTGGGAGGTGCTCCTTGACCGCCCCGTCTCGGAGTTGGTTCCGGCGCTGATCGACCCGAGCCCCCGGGGGCGGGAGTTGCGGCAGATCACGCCGTTCGCCGGGGTGCTAACCGCCAAGGAGCGAACCGAAGTCTATCACTCGTTCCGAGAGGAGGAGTCGCGTTGAAGCGAGCAGAATTCGAGCACGCGGTGCGTGCAGCAGCAGCGGTTCTGGCGGTGGACGAGTTGCTCGTCATCGGCAGCCAGACGCTTCACGGGTCGGTAGCAGGGGACCTCCCGGAAGAGGCCCTCCGCTCAGTGGAGGTTGACATTTCTGCGTTGGAGGACCCCGAAGGCAAGAAGGCCGATCTCATCGACGGCGCCATCGGCGAGGCGTCCATGTTTCACGCCACATTCGGCTATTACGCGCAGGGGGTGCAGCCGGTCACAGCCCTGCTTCCGGAGGGTTGGCGAGACCGGCTGGTGCGGTTCCAGACAGCGGGAACTCGGGGTGTGGTCGCCTGGTGCCTGGAGCCCCACGACCTCTGGATCTCAAAGATGATCGCTGGACGTCCGAAGGACCTCGAGTTTGGCCGGGCGCTGCTGGAAAGGGGCATCGTGAATCCCACGCAGCTGTTGGGACGCCTCGAGCACGTGGACGTGGACGAGCCTGTGCGTGCGCGCATCGCAGGGAGGATCGCGGCTTGGAGCGCGGGGTGATCAAGCGGGCCAAGCACTTCTGAGGATGGGCCTGGGTAGACTCGAGCCGTAGGCCGCGCCAACCGCTCCGATGTCTCCGGATCCGAAGGGAACAGAAGCTCCGGGCGGAGATCACCTACTTGCAGCAGGTCAGTGTACTCCCTCTCTGCTGCCGTCAACGTGAGCAGGGGCTCGACCACGGTCCATGCTGTCTCCCTGGGCTCGTTTTGGTCCGGCTGAGCAAGATGGGCAAGCGTGGGGTGAAGCTGCTCCCTAACCACGCGGTCACCGATTCTCTCCCACCGGTCCGGCTTGTAGGTGTAGACCGGGTGGCTGAGTGTTCCGGCGAGGGCCACGAACGGAGGATCAAGGGCGACCCGGGAGAGGAAGTTCAGATCTACCTCGATCCGATCAGCGGGGGCCCGAAACAGAGGTTGAGGGCAGTGCCACCCTTCAGGGCGAGGACGCTACTCAGGAACGGATGGCGGGCCACCTCGCCGGCAAGCTCCCCGAGGCGCACCACCTCCTCGAGCGTATCGGCGCGATAGCCCAACTCCCGGGCAACCGAGTCAAACCAGGCGCGGCTACGGTTCATTGTCCGGCCCGCCGTGCAGGAGAGCTTCGGGCAAGATCAAGTTCCAGCGTGACACCATTCGGCCTCCGCCGTCCTCAGCCCGTCCACGGCGCGGGAAATATTGGGGAGCCGCCGGTCGTCTCTTCTCCAATTGTGCCAGATAGTCATCCGAGACGAAGAAATGCTCCTGATGGGCTTCCAGGAACCAGCCCACCCCGGCATAGAGGTTACGGACACCGTAGGCGTCAAGAACCGCATCCATCTCCTCAAAGTCCAGGGACGGGAATCCCGCAGCGGAAGAAACCAACTCCTCGAGTCCTCCAACCCGGTCAAGCCGGCGGAACCCGTCCACCAAGGTCCTCTCGGGACCGGTCACACGGAGAGTGCGGTCGAGAAAGGGGACGGAGCGGACACCCACCTCTGTCAGCTCCCTTCGCACCAGGATCGCGGGATGGGGAAGTACCTCGACTCTTCCCCGACGAAGCACGAGGGGGCGCCGCCGAGAGTTGGACAGCAGGGTCACAACGCCCCAATCCGAATGGCCCGCACCCAACAGGGTAAGAGCGGAGTGGTAAGCGAAGACACCGTCGGGTCTCAAGACCGCACCCACCAAGTAAGGGTCAGGGACCGTCGCCTCCGGATCGTCTCCGGGCCTGACCGTCGAATATAGCCCGCGCTCCAGGCTTACGATGCGTTCCCTGGATTGGAGGTATTTCAGTCGCTTGGCCAGGGCCGTGGAAGACTCGGGCTCACCGTGCACCTGGGCGAACATAGCTCCCGAGAACACGGGATTCCGGTCGAGGAACTCCCCCGTCGTGCGCTGCACTTGACTCCGTGTGCTCATAGGACCCATAATCGAAGCCCTATAAACACGCATCGTCAAGAAGATGGTTCTGATGAAGTGTGCGCATCAGGCCCGAATGTTGGGCCCCAAGAACACACAACGGCAAGCCAAGGGTTTGGACAGAGACCTCACGCCTCCTACAGACACCCCGAGGAGTCCACGGGTTCTGGGAGGAGAATGCCCCGCCCGGCGCCGAAAAGCCAAGCGGGGCAGTCACTTCGCAGTATGGGCCTGGGTAGACTCGAGCCGGAGGCCGCTTCAGCGGCCGGAGACGACTGAGGATCGGCCGCAGGACGACCGGAGGTCCACTGCCGACCTCACGCTTATCAGGCCCCCGTCAAATGGGCAAAATCCCGGCATCTTGCCGTACTTTCACGGGTAGAACGCACGATCTGCCGTACTCTTTCGGCAAACATGCCGGACTAAGCCGTCATTTATCGACACACTAACCGGCCCAGGCAGGGGCCGCCTCCTCCTACACCCCAGGCCTGGGAGGCTTCGAAGCTTGCGCTCCTAGTGGATCAGATTCGGGGGCAGGAGCCCGTCGGAGAGAGGTAACGGTCTGGCCGGTCTTAATAACGGTGAGTTCGAGTGTCGGGTCTTCAACAGGCCACTCGAGACGAAGCTGAACTTTGGCGTGGCCGTCGGGCTGCGTATCGAACTTCCAGAAATAGAAGTGTGTCTTCGCGCCGTCAACCGTGAGACCGAATGTGGTCATGGCGTTATTCATGTCTATTTCGCCGTTGACGTCTTCAAGTTCGAACTCGAAAATAACCTTGCTGACCATCCGGAGGGATCCTGCAATGATCCCGGCCTCAACCGGAGCAACGAGAGCCGCAATTTCAGCGGGTCTGGTGGGCATGGGAACGCCGTCCTCTGTAAGGAACGGATGGATCAGGTTCACAAACATCTGTTCGCCATTCGGGAATTCATCGCTAACTGGGCCGGGGTAATAAGGATGCCCGCCGTCAAAGTCAAACCTGATATCCTTGCGCCAGTCGGTTCTGGTTGGCTCTTTATAAGGCTCGATATCCCAGATGGACGGAGAGTTGTAGGATACCCATTTGACCAACGGGTTATTCCAGCCGGTGTAAGGATTTTCTAACGCGATTGCGGGTACGCCCAAGCCCCACGCAAGCAAGTCATTCTCATCGTCCCAATCCTTGGCGAATTCGTAGTCCGGGTCGGTCTGTCCGAGATCTCTGAGGAGCTCCCAGTCTTCCAGAATGACTCTGTAAGCCGGGTCGCCAATCTTTGCCTTGCCTCCGTACCAGAGGTTAAGGTCGCCGTTGTAATACATTCTCTTAAACGCCTCAACACCGTACGGATCATAGCGGTGCCATTCATACCTGTTGGAAACGGGCGTCCAGGTCGGGTCAATTCTGCCCTCGAACTGTTCACGCATGGTGCCGTGGAAGAACGTATTACCTGTTGAGAGGTATTCGCCTCTCTGCCCGATATACACCGCCACACCGTCAACGCTGTGATATCTGAGTCCGTTTTCGGGAGCTATGGCGGTCACGTAGGCCGCGGTTACGTCATTATAGATGTTTTGGGCGTATGTCCGTAAAGCGCTGTCTACGCCGTGTCCGCCTTCGTGAAATACGAGGGACTCATTTCTGTATCTGCTTAAATTATAGTCTCTGAGGACGCCCACGTCCTCGGACTGGAACAGACGTCCGCCCCAGCCTTCGACACGAAGGCTTTCGCCCACGTCGTTGCCGCCCAAAGAGCTGGAGGCCGGCTGCCTTCCGTTATGATGCCCGATCACAGAGCCCGCGGCGATCTTCATACCGCCGCCCTGCTGTGTAAATCCGTCAGCGATCCTTTGGCCTGGATTGTCATAAGTTACCGGGCCGTTAGTGAAGCTTTGTCCGCCCACCGTTACCGTTCCGTTGTCCCAAGAATAAGCGGTGGCTCTGTTTGGGTTGCCCACGGTATGGATGAAGCTTGGGTTGTCACCGCTGCCCGTAGCGAACGCCCTGTCGAAGTCCCCTCCGCCTGAGCTGGTCGGATAGGTCTTTCGGCTGTTGTTAGTCAGGAGGGTCTCAAATTGATGTCCCGCTGCCATGGCGACGTCTTTCGCGGTAGGCTGTTCGTAGCCTGCGCGTGTATACATATAGTAAGGCTTTTCGGCTACCGCGGCGTCGAGGTAAACATAGACTCCTGTAAGAGCAGATCTGTAAACATGCCCGATCCACGGTTTGAATACAGCATTGACCTTGCCCTCCGCAAGCTCGTTGCCGTCCCAGTCAAGAACATCGTCGCCTCCGCCTACATACGCCACTTCAACCTTGCCTACAAGACCCGCTCCGTAATCTCTGATAGCGTCTTCAAGACCAACGTAGGTACCCATTTCAAGGGCGTGTTCGCCGACAGGCTGGTCGTTCGCAATCCAGCCGCCGTTGTCAATCTTGCGCTCGTCAATGTCCCTCCGCGTAAAGCCTTGGAACGCGAGACCATAAGGGTTGCCGTTGTCAAGATCCGTATAATTTCTGTGACTCCAACGATTATTCGCATCCAGATATCTCTCTGCGGCTACTAAGCGGATGCTCTTCCAGAGATAACCTCTCTCCGTTACTACCGATGTGAAAGGAACTTCTTTACCGTCAATATATATCTTGAAGTTAGAGCTGGTCACTGCAGTGTCGCTGCCGCTGTTCTGCATTACCGCGTTGATGGTGCTAATTTCGCGGTTAAAGTAAACATGAACCTCATTCTTCGATACTACTTCAGCTCTCTCAATCTTGAGAGGTTCATAAGCTACACCCTCTGTGCCATCGGGCGTTTCGGGTAGGCCGAAATTATCTGGCTGATTTCGCCACCACCACGGCGTATTGACTTTCGATCCGTCAGTCGAGCCGCTTGAGGTCTGTCCCGCGCCCTTTCCTGCCCAATAGCACCATTTCCCGTGGATACCGGACAACGCCCAATAAAGCGGATAGTCATAGTCATATAATTCCATACGTGTGTTGATTGGGAATGACTTTGACTCGAATCGCTGAGTTTCGGGAATGAATTCCTGGAACGCCATCGCGCCGTAAACATAATAGTCTTTGACGCTCTTCATCATTTGCGTTCCCGGCCACATCCCAGCTTCTTTAGCTTTGTCATAAGCTTCCTGAAGATGAATGTCAAAGCGGTAATCGTCCGCTTTGTTGAGCGCCGTCAACGGATATTTCTGACTGCCCTGTACTACCGCAAGCTCATAGGCGATGTCGAAGAACGCTTCAGCGAAATAGAAATGGTCTGATCTCGGACGGGCGGATTCTTCGTTATTCGCGGCGGGAGTGCCGTCAGCTTTTATGAGTGCGTAATGGCGCATAATGTCGTCGGATGTTCCGACTATGTAAGGCTTAACATATTTGCCCGTTTGGGGGTTAAAGTTACCGGGAACTTCGGTGGCTTTGATCATTCTACGGGTGAAAATGTCCGTCGTTTCTCCGTGTTTGTAAAGTTCGCGGTATTCAGGCGCTTCATAAACTGATTGAGCCGGGCCTACGATCAAGGCTGTGTAACCCGCATAGATCATCGGCAGAGATAAATATTCTGCGCGGCCAAGGAATTTGTTTGTCCCTTCGCCGACCATTCTCACCACATATTCGTCCGTATATTTAGGCCGTGCGGCATCTGTGAAATCGTACTTATCTCTGCCGAAGTTCTCAAGTTCGTCGCCAAGAACAGACATTTCATCACCGTGTCCGGCCTTACGCGAAGCATGCGTCCAGAATCTGGACATATAACCCTGAGATCTTTCAAGATAGAAAGAATGCCATGTTGGAACCCTTGTAGTGTTACCGGCATTGACAGCAATTCCTGACGCGGCAAGAGGGCCGACTGTGTCTTCTGTACGGTCATATTCAGCGTTTGCGTCGCTTTCGCGGCATCTGGCGCGGATTTGGCCGATGTCCAGCGCGTTTGTCAGGCGCACGTTAACAACAGGGTTATCGGCGTATTCTCCAAAAGCGAAATAGGAAAGATACTCCCATTCAACTTCTTTGCCGTCGATAAGAATGGCAAATGTTGCCTGCGCGTCGGCATCGTTCAATACCGGGTTCGAGAACTCAAGCTCGAGCACGTCGCCGGTAATAAGACGGACGTCGCCGAGGGTGCCATTGACAACTGTTCCCTCAGTTGTGCAGAAAACAGTTCCCACCATCAAGAGCACAACCATGCCTAACATCAACAGAAGTCTTGCTGCAGTGAGCGGTAAGCGTGTGGGCTCTTTCATTCTTAGAACCTCCCGTATGATTATGTGCCTCATCTATTCTGAAGATAGGGCGCTCCGTTTTCAGCCTCTTTCTCAGGAGCCCCAGGAGGAGAAGGTCCCGATCTCCAGGTCCTCCTCCCTGGTCTCCCGTCCGACTCTCTCATCCTGTGCGTTCATTCTGCCCTCAGTCATAGTACGCCCTGAGCCGCCCCCAAACTAGGTACCACGTATAGTTTCAGTTCAACGCTCCCTCGCTCCTGCTCCACATTCCGCAGATCGCGTGGGCGTTATCTTCTAATTCATCTTCTTGCCTGGCTGTGACTTACGCTCAGGCTCTCCGAAGATGATCGAGGCACTTTCCCGCTCCCACCGGCCCAGGAGCTCCTGAACGGTCCGATAGTTTCGGATGGCCTCCCGGAGCAGATCGACCTTCTCAGGGGGCACGATCTTGTGGCGGAGCCGCCCCTCTTCCCGCCAGCTCCACTCGTGGTAGGGTCCGTGACGGGCCTTGGGGTCGCGGGCACACCGACAGTGGGGTTTCCCGCAGGTCTTGGTCCGCTTCAGCAGGGTCCCAGAACAGATGAGGCCGAGCCCGGCGAACTGGTCCACAAGGGCTCAGGCTCAGATAGGCTGCTTCTCAGAGGGGCCGAAGTTCTTCTTCTTTGGTGCCATGGTTTCCTCGGAGGCAGGGTGTCCGGGCAGTTCTATGTCGCCAGACACTCAGGAGGTCAAGATGAAGCCTCAAGCCTTCGAGCTCAGGGCCCAGCGCCTCGGACCCCTGCCGCTGGTCAACCACTATCTGGATCGGTTGGGCCTGGCTGAACTCCTGGAACGGTTCGTCCCCACGCCTGAGGGGCAAGAAGGCCCCCTTCATCACCTATGGCTACTCCAAGGACCACCGGCACGACCTCAAACAGCTGCTCTTCATCCTGACCTCCACCCAGGACGGAGGGGTTCCGGTGCAGTTCCGCTCCGAGGCCGGCAACCAGAACGAGGCCCGCACCCACGAGGAGAGTTGGGAGGCGCTACGGGGGGTCGTGGGCCGAAGTGACTTCCTCTACGTGGCCGACAGCAAGCTGTGCGGGGCCGACGCCATGGAGCACATCCGGGCCGGGGAGGAAACACCACCTCCCGTCCCAGGAAGGGTGGCCGGTGATCTGGGTCTTCAGCCACCTGCTGCGTCACAAGCAGGGCCAGTCACGGCGGGAGCGGATCGCCCGGGCGGTGCAGGAGCTCGGCGACCTGACCCAACACCACCTCTGCGGCCGGCCCCGGAATCGGGCGCGGGCCGAAGAGTGGATCAAGGTCACCTCTATCCTGGAAGCCCGGCGGGTTACCAAGGAGCGGTGGCAGATCCGGTCGCAGGTGGACGAGGAGGCCATCGCCTACGATCTCAAGAGCGACGGCATGTACCCCCTGCTGTCCAACGACCTCTCCCTCACGCCCCGCCAGGTCCTGGAAGCCCACAAGCGCCAGCCCGTCATCGAGA
>PXFI01000299.1 GCA_003564295.1 Gemmatimonadota bacterium
ACCGTGAAGATCCCCAGGAACACCACTACCGAGATCATTGCCCAGAAAAGGCCCTTCTTCTCGGCGCTGGAAAGCTCCTCATCTTCCACCACCTCGAAGCCCGTGGCGTCCCACTTCCCCAACCGGGGCTCGATGATCCTCTCGGTGACGAAGGTGCCTGCGATGGCCACGATCGGCACCGACGCCGCCATGATCCACCAGTTACAGAGCGGGTTGACCGAGTAGCCCGGATCGACGATCTGGGACGCGGGCTCGGTGAAGGCCGCCATCAACGGGTCCAGGCCCGTAGGGAAGATGTTGGCGCCGAAGCCTCCCGAGACCCCTGCGAAGGCCGCCGCCAGCCCTGCCAGGGGGTGACGCCCCATGCTGGCGAAGATGGCAGCACCAAGAGGAATCAGCACCACGTAGCCGGCGTCCGCCGCCACCGAGGAGAGCATCCCCGCAGTGACGATGGAGAAGGTGATGGCCATCTTCGGCACGCCGCTGACGAAGGACTTCAGGGCCGCCGCGATGAACCCCGACCGCTCCGAAACCCCGATGCCCAGCATGACCACCAGCACGAGCCCCAGGGGCGGGAAGTTGGCGAACACGTCCACCATCTCCGTGAAGATCCGACGGATCCCCTCGGCACTCAGGAGGTTCACGGCCGTGATCTCCTGGCCCGTCCCGGGATGCACCGCCGAGATCCTCATCACCCCGGCAATCCAGGAGGCCAGCAGGACCAACACCATGAGGATGGCAAAGAGCGTCACCGGCTGGGGCAGCTTGTTGCCGACCACCTCCACCTTGTCCAAGGCGCGCTGCACGAATCCCTTGGGGGCCGTCCCACCCCCCCCACCACCCATGCCCTCCAGTCCGCCCGGCATCTCCGGAGTCGGCCCGCGGGGGGTCGGGTCCTTCTTCCCAGCATTCTCTTGCGACATGGGTTCTCCTCTGGGGTGCACTGGTGCCTTGAGCTGTCATCCCTCTTCCCGGCGGATCCCCGGGATGCCCGAGAGGTCGGGGATCCATGCCGTCCAACGAACCGGAACAGGGTATTCACCCCGCCCTCGTCCGTCAACCACTTTCCGCCCCACCACCGCTCTTAGCGTGGGTCACGGACGTTAGGCCGGTCTCAGAACTCCAGACATCGGCTAATCAGTCTCCGTTGCGTAATCAACCGGAGTCGTCCGGTGGGCCAATCTTGCGGGGAGGGGGGTGAAAAGCGCGAGGCCAAGCAAGGTCACGGCCGAGAGGGTAAGGTCTCAGGGATGGGGCTCGGAATCATGTGCACCACCAGGTCGGGCGAGATGCGCGGGGCCGGGAAGACCAACCCTCTCGCAGGCACCTGGGTGACATCGAACCCGAGCCATCTCCCCAGGGTCGCGAGCACCAGGTCTCGCTGGTCCAGATCTTTGATCCTCACCCGGTGGTCCGCCTCGGGCTGGACGATCTTGAGGGCATCGGCCCCGCCCGTGAGCTCAACGGCCCCACCGGTCCAGGGGTCCATGCCTCCGTAGATGTAGATGATCCGGTCCCCCTTCGTAGCGAGCCACTGGAGCACGTCCTGTATCGTTGAGGGGCTGTAGGGAGGCAGAACCTCGGGGAGGCTGAACCTCTCCTGGACTGTGATGGGCTCCTCCACCAGGAGGTCGGCGAGGTGGTCCGTGTCCATGGCCGGGTGGCCTAGTTCCGTCAGTGCCTGGTAGTAGTACGGGTTATAGTACGCCCGCAGCTGGTCAGAGTCCAAGCTGGCCCACGCGGCAACAACCAGGTGCTCCAGCCAGGCGTCGTAGGAAGCACCCCGGCCGGGAATGTCACGATAGTCGAATCTGCGGTTTTGCCAGAAGCCCCACTGGTAGCTCTGTACCCTGGCCTCGAACGCCGGACCCAGGGGAAGAGAGAAGTCCAAGTCGTTCCGGACGAACCATCTCTCGTAGCGCCACAGCAGGCTGTCTCTGTGCTCGAGGAGCCGGCGCTGGAAGGCGTGGATGGCTGCCCTTTCCTCTGCCGTGCCCACCGACGCCAGATGGGTGACATAACGCTCATCACCCAGCGCGAGCGAGAAGGGAGCCACATAGGCCACGGTAGCATCCACATCGTCCGGATAGAAGCGGCGGTGGAAGACCGCCGTCATGCCCCCCTTGCTCCCGCCAGTGCTCACCCATGGCCCCCCGTAGATCCGGCGGAAGAGGTGGACGATCCTGTGATGATCCGCGGCCGCTTGTCGGACATTGAGGTACTGCCAGTCGAACGGCTCCGGTCGCGCATCGGGAAAGTGCCGGTGAACGACGTAGAGGCCGTTCCCCTGGAGGATCCCGGCGAGTTCGCTGCTGGAACGCTCGGAGGCACCGTAGCCCGAGGGGCCGAAGACCATTGGCGCGTCTTCGTCCACGTGGGACAGGTAGGCTCGCTGTGTGAATGTGGCCCCTTGCGGGCGGTCGTGATCAACCGGCTGCGTCACGTCGATCCGGAAAGCCCGCTGGTATCCGGCTTGCGGTGCGGTTTCCGCGGCTGTCACCCCCGGGAGAGCGTTGAGCCGATCCAGCAGGTCCGACGGCTCCGGCCCCGTGGTGTCGCTGTCGTGGCAGGCGTGCAGGCTACCCAGGAGGGCCAACGCAACCAGGCC
>PXFI01000250.1 GCA_003564295.1 Gemmatimonadota bacterium
GACCGGCCGGCGAGATAGACTCGGGATAGTGCCTGAGAAGGAGCACAGGACCGGCTGTCGGGGAGGAACCGGGCTGGTGCGTGGGGAAGAGCAGCGGGCCGGCCGTTGAGCAGGAACTGGGATCGAACCTGGCGATGAGGCAGGAAGAAGATTGGTTTCATGGGGAAGGGCTCTCCTCCGGGACTCCGCCACTTCCCGGCAGGAATTCCGCCGGGATAGGGTTGTCCGGCCCTTCCTCGTCGAAGATCCAGCTCACGATCCACCACCGTTGTCCGTCCCAGGTGAGTTGGATGCTGTTGATGCCCCGGACGAAGGGCTCACCTTCGGGAGTTGTGGATGCGGAATAGGTGCTCATGACATGGGCGATGTTCCCGAACCGCTGCACCACCCGGTGGATCTCCTCTTCAAAGAATCCCTCGGCCCTGGGCCCACCGAAGCGGTCGTGATACTCGTCCAGGGTCATGGTCACCAGCTGGGGCTCACCAGCCTCGTTCAGTCCCGGGACTCCCACGAGGGCATTGGGCAGGTGCAGGGTCTGGTCCCGAAGGCGGTCGGGACTCTCCCCGGCCGGTCCGGAAATGACTTCGTAGTAGGCCCTGATGATGTCGTCCAGCGTGCCCACGTCGGCAGGGTCCGCTTCCAGCCGAACCTCCTGGGTCGCTTCTGGGCCAGGAACGCATGCGGCGAGGGCGACGGCGACGGCGAACAGCAGGGCTCTCATGGCAACCTCCGAACATGGCGTGACGGTTGAGAAACAGGGGCATTGTCCCCCGGCCTCGATTCCCGCAAGATCCCACGCGAGTCGCGCTGGCGAAAGTCGTGTTGATTCAAACATGTTCGATCCGCGGCGCATCCCATGAGATGGGAGCCCCGAAGGCCAGGGATGTGGTGATACCCAGGAGGAGTGTGGGGAGAGGCATCTCGACCGGGCAGAGAACTCCGTAGGTCATGTGCTTTTCGAAACGAAAGGGCACGCAACTCCGTGGGCTACGTGCTCTTCAATACGAACGGGCAGGTAACTTCGTGGGTCGGGTGCTTCTCAAAACGAAGGGGGTCATGGTGTCTACTATCCGCACTCTACTCCTCCCGGTTCTCGCGTTGACCATGGTCCTGGCGCCCAGCGCCCGGGCCCAGACCCCGGCATCGGGGACAGCGGCGCATGCTTCGGCACCTCATCCCCGGGCTCAGGCCCCAGCATCGGAATCAGCGGCGCATGCTTCGGCCCCCCTTCCACGGGCCCTGACCCCAGGCGCCAACGGCCAGGAACGGACCGCCCTTACCGCCCAGCAGGCCAAGGACTCCCTGGAGGCCATCCGGGGCCGGGCTCGGCCCTTGTGGCGGACCGGCGATCCGGAGGGGCTCCGCATCCTGGAAGAGGCGTGGTCTTTCGTCGAGTCCACGGCGGTGGCCGACCTCGCCCGGGGATCCCGGGAGCTTCGGGTCCGGATCTTCAACCTGGCCATCGAGACAGCGTGTGCCCACGCCATCCGGGCCGACACGGCTGCCGCCCTCCGGGCCTTCAAGACCATCCACGAGCGGGGCGCCCCGCCGGAATTGGCTCAGGCCGTGGATCAGATCTGTCCCGATCTGCATGCTCTCCGGGAGATGCCCGAGTACCAGCACGTCCTCTCCCTATGGCGCTCCGAGGCCCGCCGGGGAAGAAGTGAGGTCCTGGCAACCCCGTACCGGGACGCCCTGGATGTGGACGAGGCCATCGCAGGGCTGTCGCTCCTCTGGTCCCGGGTGGCCACGAGCCTGCCGAACTTCCAGACGGCGCCGGGCCTGGACCTGGACTCCCTCTACCTGGCCTACCTGCCCCGGGTCCGTCGGGCCGAGACGACCTACGACTACTACCGCGTCCTGCGGCGTTTCACGGCGGAGCTGCGGGACGCCCACACGAACGTCTATTTCCCCCCGGAGCTTGCCCAGCGGAAGAACGCTCGTCCCCCCCTCCGGACCCAGCGGGTGGAAGACCGGGTGGTGGTGACGGCCGTCCTTAGCCCGGAGTTGGAAGCCCTGGGCATCGGCGTTGGAATGGAGATCCTCCAGATCGATGGGATGGACGTGGACGAGTACGCCGCTCGTGAGGTCATCCCGTACCAGAGCAGCTCCACGCCTCAGGATCTCCTGGTGCGGGCCTACAGGTACGCTCTCCTGGCGGGGGACGTTGACCGTCCGGTGCGCCTGACCCTGAGGGACGAAGCAGGGAACGTCCGGGTGGGGGAGGTGCCCCGTGGGGGGTACGCCTCCGTCCGCTCTGCCCCGCACACCACCGACACAATCCTGGCCGGGGGGATCGGGTACCTGCGGATCGACGGCTTCGACCGAACCGAGCTGGACGAGTACATCCCAGCCGCCATGGACCGCCTGGCGGACACCCGGGGTCTCATCATCGACGTGCGCTTCAACGGTGGGGGGAATACCATCTACGGCCTTCGCATCCTGGATTATCTGACGGAGGGTCCCTATGTGGCCGGGAGGAGTTGGGCCCGGGAGCATGTGGGGCTCTATCAGGCCAGGGGACCCTGGCCCCATACCCTGGACTTCGGCTCCTATGTCCGGACACCTCAGGCCAGCTACCATTACTCCGGCCCGGTGGTCGTCC
>PXFI01000009.1 GCA_003564295.1 Gemmatimonadota bacterium
CCTCAGAGCGGGCGACCGGGATCGAACCGGCGACCCTCAGCTTGGGAAGCTGATGCTCTACCGACTGAGCTACGCCCGCATGATCGCTAAATGTACGAAGGGCCGGCCAACCTCTCAAGGTTGACCGGCCCCTCCCAGCTGCGGCCCCTTCAGGGCCACGGTGCTCCCGCAGAGGAGGATGGTTCCTCCTCAACTCATGAAACAACCTCGTAGCGATAACCGGTCACGAAATGGGGCGAGGAGAAATGCCCCTGGAAGAACTGGAGCTCCTCCACCTCCGGCATCTCCACCTCGATGTCCAGGGAGCCGATCTCCTGTCCGTCCTCCCCTCCGAAGTAGAAGCGCAGAGTGACGGTGGTGCCGGGCTCGGCCGACGTATTCTTCAGCTGACCAACGATTCGTCCTCCGCCCTCCGGCTCGCCGTCCAGCCGCAGGTTCTCGACCTCATACCCGATGGCCTGGTACTGGTGGAACACCTCGTTGGCTTCTTCGACCCGGTCCAGCTCCGAGTAGGCCCGAGCGAGGAAGATCCAAGCAAGTCCGTTGAGGGGATCCATTTCCAGAAGCTCACGGGCTGCCGGGATAAGTGCCTCATACTCCCGGGCAATGTGGAGCGTCTGGGCCAGGTTCACCCGAGCATCCCGGTTGAAGGGATTCATGTCGGCAGCTGTTCGGAAGGCCTCGGCTGCCTGCTCGTAATCCTCGATCTGGTAGAGCCCCACACCGGCGTTGAACAGGTCCCGCTCCGTCAGGTCCGGCCGGCTGAGGAGCTGATCATACAGAACCCGGACGGAATCGGCTTGCTCCAGCTCGGTAAGCACCACGGCAAGGGCTCCCAGGAGCTGGGTGTCCTGGGGGTTCTCCTCCAACATCAACCCGTAGAACTCTGCTGCCTCCTGGTACCGCCCGGACAAGGTGAGAGCCTGACCGAGACCTGTGGTGGCGATCTCCCAGTGCTGTTTCCACACCTCGGCCATCTCAGGATCCTCCATCTGTACAAGCCTGGTTTCCTCAAGGATTTCCATGGCCTTGCGGAAGGCATCCACGGACTCGGACATCTCGCCCAGACGAGCATAGATGGAGCCCATTTGGAGAAAGCCCTCCGGACGCTCGGAGTAGAGCTGGTTTCCGAGCTCAAAAAACTCCACGGCCGTCTCCAGGTCTCCCGCGTTCAGGGGCTCGATGGCTTCATTGTAAGCGTTTACCCAACCCTGCTCCCTCCAGGCCTCAGTCTCCAGGATGTACCTGGGGTGAAGCTCCTCGGCCTTGGTGAACATGCTGTCGGCGCCGGCGAAATCGTTCAGTCCGACATTAGCCTGGGCGGCCTGGAAGTAGGATTTGGGGTTCTGGGGGTCGGCCTCGATGCCCGCATGGGCAGCCTCCAAGGCCTCGAGGAAACGCTGCTCGGCATCCTCGTCGGTGGCGGCCTCCTGGGCTTGGAGCAGGAAAAGGTCGGCGGCCCGGGTGTGGGAGTTGTCCCGGGGACGAATTCCCTCGGGAAGAACCTCCCCCTCAAGCGTGACGGGTGCGGCTGGGGAGACTCCTGGCTCGCCGACTCCGGGTGCACATCCAGTCCCGGAGATGAGAGCAATGGCGGCGAGGACGAGTCCGAGTCGGACTTTCATCCCGTTTTCCTCCTCTTGGCTGGTCAAAAGGGGCCCGGTTCATACGCCCGGAGCCCCTAGGTTATTCTTCTCGAAAAATCTAGAGCCACGGAAGGATCACGTCAAACCGAATGCCTCCCGAGTACTCGCGAGATCCGCCGGGCGAGCTCGTGGCCGAATCCGGGGAGCCGGGCGATCTGCTCCGGCCCGGCAGCCCGGAGGGCCCGGACCGATCCGAAGTGGCTGATGAGGGCCTCCCGCCTGGCCGGGCCAACGCCGGGGATATCATCCAACTGGCTTCGCAACGTATTCCTGGAGCGGAGCTTCCGGTTGTACGAACTGGCGAATCGATGAGCCTCGTTGCGAATTCTCTGGAGAAGGCGGAGGGCCTGATTTCGGCGAGGCAGTGACAACGGCTCCGCCCTCCCCGATAAATGGATCTCCTCTTCCCTCTTCGCCAGAGCCACGACTGCCACCTCCTCGAGCCCCAGGGCTCTCAAGCTATCCCGAGCGGCGTCGAGTTGGCCCCTCCCTCCATCCATTACCACCAGATCCGGTAGTTGGGTCCCTTCCTCCAGTCCACGCCTGAAGAAACGGGTCACTGCTTCAGACATGGAACGCACGTCGTCGTTGCCCCAATCCCCCCGGATCTTCATACGCCGGTAGCCGGACTTCCTGGCAACGCCGTTCTGGAAGACCACGGCGCTGGCTACCGTGTCCGTTCCCTGGAGATGGGAAATATCGAAGCAGACCATGACCCGGGGAACGACGTTGAGGTCCAGGCGATCTTGGAGCTCGTAGAGGGTCTCGTCGGCCCGGTTGGTAGCCAGGGCCTGGGCGGCGACCCGGTCCTCCATTGCGCTCCGGGCGTTGGCGGCCGCCAGATCCAAGAGCCGGCGTGCGTCGCCCCGTCGGGGTACCCGCACCCGCAATTTCCGTCCGGCCCGCTCCGACAGGACCTCTTCCAGGAGCATCTGGTCGGGAAACTCCCTGGGCACGAGAACCTCCCGGGGAAGGTCCAGGGTTCCCTCCTCTCCCCTGCCCAGGTAGTAACGGGTGGCGAAGACCGAGAGAAGCGCCGAGTCATCCTCGTCGACAAGGTCGGAAAACCGCTGAGCATCACGCCCCAGGAGCAGCCCCCTCCGAATTCTGAGGGCCAGGGCCACGGCCAACTGTCCGTCCCTGGCCACAGCCAGAACGTCCTGATCTCCCCCCTTCACCTTGTGGACGAGCTGTTGCCGGGCAATGGTGTCCAGACCACGGGTCACGTCCCTGAGCCGTGCTGCCTCCTCGAAGCGAAGCTCCCTGGCCGCAGCCCCCATTCTCTCCCTCACCTCCTCCGCTAAAGCTTCCGTGTCGCCGTCCAGGATCCGGAGGACCTCCCGGACCATGGCGCCGTAGGATTCCTGGCTCTGCAGGCCCACGCAGGGAGCGAGACAACGTCCGATGTGGTGGTCCAGGCAGGGGCGGTCCGGGGCCTGCCGGGGGAGGTCGTACCGGCACGACCGGAGGGGGTAGAGGCGCATCACCAGCTCCAGTGCTTGCCTCAGGGGCCCCACGGAGGTGTATGGGCCGAAGTAGCGGGCGCCGTCGTCGCGCACCTCCCGGGTGACCATGACTCGGGGAAAGGGCTCCTGGGTGGTGACCTTGAGGTACGGGTACCTCTTGTCGTCCCGGAGCTGGATGTTGAACCGAGGATGATGCTCCTTGATGAGGTTGGCTTCAAGGATCAGGGCTTCGGCCTCCGAGCCCACCACGATGGTGTCCACAGAGGTGACTCGGCGGATCAGCTCCCGGGTCTTCACCGAGTGGGAAGGGTCTTTCCGGAAATAGCTCTTGACTCGGGGCCGGAGGGCCTTGGCTTTGCCCACGTAGAGGATCTCACCCCTCTGATCCCTGAAGAGGTAGACGCCCGGGGCCGTGGGTAGACTGCCCAGGAACTTGGCTGTGATGGGGTAGGATGATGCCATGAGAGCCGCCCAGACTCAGCGGGCCGGGGGCGGTTTCCGTCGGAGCGGAACCCCCACTCCCAGAAGGGAGGCCACCCCCACGTAGACTACCCCGAAGACACCCACGGTTCCCAATGCGGCCAGTGGGTCGAGCCAGGCGGAGGCCTCCCCCAGGAGGCCCGGCAGATACCCCGGAGCCGAGGAGAACCCCAGCACCTTCTTCGCACCCAGGCCGGCGGCCGCAGCCACCACACCTGCCACGAGAATGCGAGCCAGGGATCCTCCCTCGGGCCCGTGGGGCCCCAGGTGCCCGGCCAAGCGCCGCCGCAGGACGGCGTACTCCATCCAGGCTCCCACTGCGGATCCGAAGGCCAGTCCCATTGCACCCAGTCTCAGATCGCCCACGGCGAACCGGTCCATGGGGAACATGAGGCTGGCGCCCACGGCCAGGGACAGCAGCACTCGCCCGGTGGCCACGAGGGCCGGCGTCCGGGTATCCCTGAGAGCGTAGAAGGCCGAGGAGAGGACCCGGGAGGATGCGGAGGCAGGAAGTCCCAGGGCGTAGGCTGCCAGGACGAAATACACCGCAGCCGTGTCCATGGGGCCGAACTCGCCGCGTTGGAACAAGGCCGCCGTGATGACGTTGCCCAGAAAGATGTAGGCCAGGGCCGAGGGCACCAGGAGAAAGGCCATCCTCTGAAGGGCCTGGCGAACCCTCGCCGCCAGAGCTTCCCTTGCCGCCAGCCGGTGCCGAGAGAGCTCCGGGAGCTCGGACGCGGCGATGGCCATCCCGAACAGGGAAATGGGAAGAAGGTAGAGGGTTTGGGCGTTGGCCAGGATCGCCAGTGCGGCCTCCGCCAGGAGGCCGGCCAGGACTGCGTCCAGGAGCCCGCTTACGTTCACCACTCCCCGGGCTGCCACCACCGGCAGGAAGTTCCGGAGGGCCTCCCGAACCCCCTCCACCCTCCTTCCCAGGGAGACACGGAAGTGCCTGAGGACCGGGAGCACCCAGGGCAGCTGGACCAGGAGCTGCAGGAAACCGCCGGCCAGGGCGCCCCATGCCATGGCCGTCACCAGATCCGGACGGCGGCCCACGGCGCCCCAGCCCAGGAAGGTGCCGAAAGCCACCATGGTCCCGACTATGGCCGCATTCCAGGCCACGGGAGCCACGTAGGAAACGAAGAAACGCCTGTGGCTGTTGAGGATTCCCAGGGCCCAGGCCGAAATGGCCAGGGTGGCGGTCATGGGGAAGAGGATCCGGACCAGATGTGCCGTAAGGGCTTGTTTTTCGGGATCCCACCGGTGGAAGAGGATTCCGATCAGAAAGGGGGCCAGGGCCATCCCCACCAGTGCGGCCGTGAAGGCCACCACCGTGAGGATGCCCAGAGCGGCACCGGCGAACCGACCCGCCTCCTCTTCCCTTCCCTCCTCCAGGAACTCGGCGTAGACGGGAATGAAGGAAGCACTGAGGGTCCCCTCTCCCAGCAGGTTCTGGATCACATTGGGGGTTCGGAGAGCGGCCCGCCACACATCCGCTTCCCGGGAGTTGCCCAGGTAGAAGTTCAGCGTGGCGTCCCGGAGGAAGCCGGCGACGCGGCTCAAGAAAATGCCCGCGCCCACCCAGATGGCGGCGCGGGCCTGGGGGACATCTCCGAGTCCGGCGTCAGCCTTCGTCGTCACCGGGGGGCAACGCTCCCTTCCCTCCAGGGCGCTCTTCCAGCAGCTGGTGCAGGAACCGGCTCTCCTCTTCCAGGCGGCACACCTCCTCGGAAAGACGCTCCACCTCGCCTTCCAGGTACCCCAACCTTTCCAGGAGGATATTGTCCGAGCGGTCCAGGGTATTTCGTTCCAGACGAGAGGCCAGGGCCCGGCCCACCTGGGAGTCCAGGATGATGGCCAGGATTGGAATCAACAGTACCAGAAGGAAGATGATTTGCCACATCATGCCGCCAACTTATGCAGAATCGTCGTCGAGAGCCACATGGAACTCGTTCAGGATGGCAGGAATGATCTCCGGTCCGTACCGGATAAGATAGTAGAACATGTTGATGATCCGCTCCTGGGGCTTGCCCAGGGGGAAGAGATGGCGCTGGGCCTTCTCAACCTGCATCAGGGTGATCTCGTTCTCCCGCTTCAAAGCCTGAAGGATCTTCCGTTCCGCGTCGTCCAGGGCCGCGAACGATGTGTTGCAAGCCCGGGTGATGGGACCTCTCAGGGTGGTATCGATTTCCTGGGCGGCCCTGGACAGGGCCTCTCCTCCCTTCCCGATGGCTGCCCGCAGCTCTCCCAGGGCACGGCGGACCTCCTGGGGAAGCTCCCCACGGGCAATGTCCGAGGCCAGCTCGTGGTGCGGACGTTCCAGGGATTCCAATGTCAGGCCCGACTTGTCCAGGACCTTCCGGATCTTGGCCTCCACGAGGGTGGCGGAGTTCCTGGGATGAACGATGGGCATGCAAAGGCCGTGGGCTTGGAACAGCTCCTTGAGCTGGGCAAGATAGCTCACCTCCCCCGGGCCCCCCACGTAGGCCACCGTAGGAAGGAGGCTGCTCTCCACCACCGGCCGCAAGAGGACGTTCGGACTCAGTAGCGTGGGATCATCCTCTGCCCTGGACCTGAGCTCCTCATGCTGAAGATGCACGCCGGACCGTTGCAGCCGAAAGCCCTTCCCCTCCTGGTACAGACGTTCCCGTCCCTCTTCACCTTCGAAAAAGAGATTGACGCCGCCTTTCAAGACGGAGACCGGGGCATCATATCCGGCCATTGCGAGGCGTGAAACCGTCCCGGCCAGGAGTCTCTCATGCCGCCGGGCCTCCTCCATCTCCCGGAAGAGGACCGGAAGTGAAGCTGCCTTCAACTCCGGGTTGGCCGCATCCACGAACAGAATGGGGAGGTCCCGCAATACCCCCGCCAGGACGGTGTGAAACCCTTCCGGCAGGGTCCGCCCCGGGGGGTATCCCTCCCGGAGGAGCTCCCGGAAGGGTGGGGCAAAATCGCTCTCCGGAAGGAAGCTCAGGAATGAGTCCAGGGCTTCCCGGATGCTCTCTCCCAACCGGATCCGGTGGAGGGGACGCCTGAGGGCCCCGCCGGGGGCAGGGAGACGGAGGGTCCTGAGGTCGTTCCGGACATCCAGAAGATGCGTGTGGGCAGCCTCCCCCCAGTCGTGGTCCTCCGAGGCGATCCAGAAGAGGGCGAGAACGGGACGGCCAAGAAGAGGTTCCAGGGCGCCCGCCAGGCGGATGGCCGTGAGGGCCTTGTACAGGCTGTAGAGGGGGCCCGTGAACAGACCGGGTTGTTGGCCTGTAGTGACGAAATAACCTCCCTCCTCCACCATCCGGCGAAGGCGAAGGGCCGCCGGGCCCGTGGCAGGATGGAGAAGAGAGGCGGCGCGTCCCCGGGCAGACCCAGGAAAGCGCCGGTCCACCTCCCGTGCCTTCTCCAGGTAGGACGCCGGGTCTCCATGACCCCCGGTGAAGAAGGCCGCCATGCGGGGTTCACCCTCCAGGTAAGCTCGGATCAGGGGCGGACCCGCCGGTTCACGGATCAGGATCTCGGGTGTCAGGAATGGGCTCCTTTGCAGGGCCGGTTTCACGGGCCCTTGTGATAGGGTTCGTTTCTCCCGATGGTGCCGGCCCGATAGAGCTGCTCCACCAGGACCAGCCTGGCGATGTCGTGGGGGAGCGTCATGGCGGAGAGGGAGAGCACCAGGGTAGACCGTTCAAGGATTCCTCTTCCCAGGCCGAACGCTCCCCCGATGACGAAGGTGACCGCCTCCACTGATCGGAGAGCCCTCTCCTCCAGGAATCGGGCCAGATCCCTGGAGCTCAGGCTCTCTCCCTCCCTGGACAGGGCCACGATCTGGCTCCTTTCGGGAAGCCGTGCCAGGAGGCGCTCCTCCTCTACCTTGCGAACCCGTTCCGGGTCCGTCTTCCCGCTCCTTCCGGCTCCGGCTTCGACTTCCCAGACCTGGAGGCGCCAGTACCTGCGGGCCCGTTCCTCGTACTCCGCAATCGCAGGGCCTACCACGCCCCGGGAGTGACCCACGCACAGGAGGTTCACCTTCATCTCGATCTGCCCTGAGATGCCAGTATACCCTCCACCTTGCTCCAGAAGCGCTCTTCTCCTTCCAGGACCTCGACACGGAGGTGGAGGACGAGGGTAGCTGGGAGTTCGTCGGCGAACTCCTCCAGTTTCACGGCGTCCTTCTCTGTGGTGACCAGGGCTCGGTCCCGGAGACGACGGGAGATCTCCGTGATGTCTCCCCCGGCGTATTCGTGATGGTCCGGGAAAGCCAGCATCTCTCCGTCCCGTCCCGTGGCCTCCCGGAGGGTCCGGGCGAAAGCGTCCGGATCGCCGATCCCGCATATGGCCAGGAAGTCTCTGTCCGGGGCCGCTGCAGGCCTTCCGGTGAGCTCCGTCCAGCAATCGGGAAGGAAAGCGATTCTCAAGGGAGGCTCATTCAGCAAAGTGGCCAGGCGTTCCTCCAGCCTGAGCACCGGTTGCCCGCTCTCCTTCTGGGTGATGGCCACCAGGTCGGCTCGAGACACGGCCGACAGGGGCTCACGAAAGGGCCCTCTGGGAAGGAGGCGGGTCCTGGTGGGTGTGTGGGAGGGGATCAGGACCAGATCCAGGTCCCGGGCCAGGCGACGGTGTTGGAACCCGTCGTCCAGTACCACCACCGTGGCGCCCCTCCTGGCCGCCTTCCAGGCGCCGAATGACCGGTCCTGTTCGGCCATGACCATGCAGTCCGGGTTCCACCTGCGGTGGAGGATCAGCTCGTCCTTCCCGTACCCGTGAACGATGAGTGCCGGGGTCTCTCCCCTGGCCCTTAGGCCCCGGACCAGCCACGCGGAAAGGGGGGTCTTGCCGCTCCCCCCCACGGAGAGGTTTCCCACGGAGATGACGGGCACCGGAATTCTCTGAACCGGGAGCACCCCTCCGTCGTAAAGGCGATTGCGCAGACTGGATGCCCCACGGAAACCGATCTCCATCGGCAGGGTCAGGAGCCGGAGCAGGCCCCCCATGGCTCCGCCTCCCCCGCCCCACCACCCCACGATCCATTCCCGGGCAGCGGAGGAGGCGGAGGAAACGCTCCAGCTGTCTGAAGCCCTTCTCCGAACCGCGCCTCCTCCGTGCGATGTCAGCTCAGCCCTGGGCATGGAGCTCCTCTCGAATGGCGGCCTCCCCCGGGTTCAATTCCAGCGTGAACTCCCTCAGCTGGTCCCCCAACTCCCTGGCCACAGCCTCCAGAACCTCCTCCGTAGCATCCCGGGTAATCCACCGCGGCTCCCCGTAGCGGATCCGGAGGGCGGAGAAGGGTTTCGGAATCATGAACCGGTCCCAGCTCTTCAGGTACCAGGCCCGATCGGCGCCCACCGCAACGGGAATGAGGGGCAGGCCCGTGAGCTGGGCGGCCAGCAGAGCACCCCGCTTGAACTCGTGCCGAGGCCCTTTCGGACCGTCAGGCGTGAAAGCCATATCCCGCTCTTCTCGAGCGGCCCGAAGTATGGCCTTTAACCCCTTCACCCCGCCCCTGGTGCTGGATCCCCGGGCCGTTCCGAACCCATGCCGGAGGATCACCCGGGCGATGTACTCCCCGTCCTTGTGTTCGCTCACCAGGACCACGACCCCCTCGTTCCTGTGGTAGTGCACCAGGGGGAGGAGATGTCCATGCCAGAATACGAAGATGACGGGCTTTCCCTGCCGCCGGAATTGCTGAAGATGCTCGATGCCTTCGCGCTCACAACGGACGAGGGGGAAATAGGAGGCCAGCAGGCATCGTCCCAGGTGACCCGCCGCCTGGAAGCGGAGCTCCTGCCAGTCCACCATGTCTGTTCTACCCGCTCGAGCCGGAGGAGCCGATACCCTGGGGGCTGGGTATCCCCGGCTTTCCTCGGAGGATGTCTACCGCCAGGCTCGCCACCCGGCCCGAGGCTCCCGGGGTCCCCAGGGCCTGCCGGGCACGCGCCAGTCCGGCCAGCATGGTCGCCCGAAGGGATGAGCTGGGGTCGAGGAGAGGATCCAGGAGCTCGAAGATGCGCTGGGGGGTCGCCTCGCCCTGGAGGAGCTCCGGCACGACCCGCTCCCCAACCACCAGGTTGGCCAGTGACACATGGGGCACCCGGACCAGACGCTTGGCCAGGAGGAAGGTCAAAGGATGCGTCCGGTACACGGTAACGAACGGAGTTCCCGACAGGGCGGCCTCCAGGGTGGTGGTCCCCGACTTCACCAGCGCCGCAGAGGCGTGGGCCAGCAGTGAACCGGAATCCTCCACCTGGCACACTTCAGGGGCCTGGAGCTTCTCGGGCGGGATGGGGGCAGCCCGAGACACGGCAAGCTGGACCTCGGGACGGACCTCTGTCACACGGCGTCCAGTGGCGAGGAAGAGTCCCCAATGCCTCTGGATCTCCTGCCGTCGTGAGCCCGGGAACAGGCCAAGGATGGGACGCCCCGGATCCAGCCCGTGGGCTTCGGCGAAGGCCTCCCGGCTGGGGAGGCGTTTCTCCTCCTCGAGGAGCGGGTGGCCCACGAAGATCCCCTCTCCTCCGGCAGCTCGGAAGATTTCCTCTTCGAAGGGAAGGATGACGGCGATCCGGGCGGCGTACTCCGCCAGCTTCCGTGCCCGGCGGGCCTTCCAGGCCCAGACCTGGGGGGCAATGTAATAGAGGACCGGAATTCCCCTTGCCTTCGCTCGAGCCGCGATTCGCAGATTGAAGCCGGGGTAGTCGATGGGGAGGACCAGATCCACGGGCGTCTCCACCATGAGCTTCTCCAGACGTCTCTCGAGCCGGAGGAAGAAGGGCAGGTGGCGGACCACCTCCACGAAGCCCATGACGGCCAGGCGGTCCAGATCCGCCACCAGGCGGACCCCGGCCTCCGCCATGTGGGTTCCACCGAGGCCCAGAAGGGTGACGTCGGGCCACCTCCTCCGGAGAGCCCGGGCGACCCGGGCACCGTGAAGATCTCCCGAGGCCTCGCCGGCCAGCATCAGGACCACCGGACGGCCCGGCATGATCGTCACCCGGTCAGAAGCGATAGCTGAGGTACCAGATGATCAGGATCACCAGAGCCAGAAGGAAGAAGAGGGCCCGGGGCGACTTTCCCTTCTGGGCGTCGATCCATTCCCGCTTACGCTTGCGGCGGATGCGAATGAGCGACATGGGATCGTATCCTTTCCTCGATGGAAAGCGTGACGGCCAGGGCCTGTCGGCCGTCCCTTCCGGTTACGGCAGATTCTCCCCAGCCCAGGCATGCATCACGGAAGTTTTCAAGCTCCCTTCGCAGGGGCTCTTGCCGCTCTCCTTCCAATGGGATCCGGTCCACAAGGGCTCCCAGCCCTTCCTCAAGTATGGCGGCCCTGACCTTCCCATGGCCCGAGAGAGCCGGCAGGGACTCTCTCAAGCGCAGGAACTCCCCGGTCCCATCGGCCAGGTTCAAGCTCAGGTAGCCGGATCGCTGGAAGATCCGCAGCTTCCTCATGCGTTCCACCGACACACGACTGGCGGTCAGGTTCGCTACGGCTCCCCCCTGGAAGGTCAGCCGCGCATTGGCAATGTCCACGTTGGGTGTAAGGACCGGGACACCCACTGCGGCGATGTCCTGGATGGAATCCTTCACCAGGCTGAGAACGAGGTCCACGTCGTGGATCATGAGGTCCAGAACCACGGCCACATCAGTGCTTCGGGGGACGAAGGGGGCGATGCGGTGGGACTCGATGAACAGGGGGCCATCCAGGTAGGGTTCCGCCGCCAGGATAGCTGGGTTGAATCGCTCCACGTGCCCGATCTGGATCTTGGCTCCCGATGCTTCGGCGGCGGCCAGGATCCGGTCCGCGGCCGTCAGATCCGGGGCCATGGGCTTCTCCACCAGGACATGGATGCCCCGCTCCGCCGCCGCCATGGCCACCTCTTCGTGGGCCGAAGTGGGCACGGCTACCACCAGGGCGTCGATGATGTCCAGGAGGGCCTCAAGGCTCTCTCGCGCCTCGACTCCCAACTCCCCGGCCACCTCCCTGGCACGCTCCGGACGGATCTCGAAGAACCCCTGCATGCGGACCTTTGGGAGGTCCCGCAGGATCCTGGCGTGATGGAAGCCCAAGCTCCCGGTTCCCGCTACCCCCATCCTCAGGGGGATACCCG
>PXFI01000249.1 GCA_003564295.1 Gemmatimonadota bacterium
AAGAGCACCCTCGTGGCCGACCCTATCTGTCAGCGCCGCCAGGTCCACGTAGTCCCGAAGCGCTTGCCGATCCGTGCAAAGAAACGCCTTGATCCGGAGCGTTTCCTCCGCAACAACCCGTTCGAATTCCTCCCGTTCCCGCTCAGTCATGCGTTCGTTCCGGTGTCTACCCGGTCTACTTCACGCTACCTGGAGCTTCTCCCTCCGCCAGGCGAGAGCGAAGGCGTAGGTTGCTAAGCCCAGTGTCCTCTTCAAAACATAGTCGTGTGGGCCCCTCGGCGAAACGCGAGCTCCGGTGAGTCCATCCAGGCCGGAAAGGTGGCGAGCACCACGCTACTGCCCACCGCCCTCACTCGGAACCAATCTGCTTCCAGGACCCATATGGACTCTGGGCCCACGGCCAGGTCCCGGACGTCCACGAAGGGAGCCTCGAGCCCCGGTGTTCATGTTCCACTACACCTTTTCGGGGGAAAGGGCGTCTATAAGGAAGGGCGATCGGACACGCGGTGTCGGGCTTGAGCCGACAGCTCGCGAAAGAGGGAGGGAGGAGAAGTGCTGAAGAAGGCCGGGAACAGCGTGAGGCCCTACATGCCCAAGCGATGTGCCGCAACTCGTTCGGAATGCTCGAAGGCATCGGCGAACTGGTCGAGTTCGAGTTCCGACATCCCAATCTCTCGTCCCCTTGTTCGCCAGTTCGATACCGCGCGATCCACCTCGCCGACGATCTGACGCGCACGAGCCGGCTTGATCTGGAAGTAGGGGGCCACCTCCATCAGTGGATCGAGGGAGGCGACGGGTCCGGAGCTCTCAGAGATCCACGTCTTCAACTCCCGCACCCGATCGGGAAACGGATTCACGTCGAAGGCTGGCGACATAATCCACCGTCCATGGCCCTGGTGCAGAAACCCATGATTGAGAAGATGGTCGTCCAGGTTCGTGATCAGGATTGAGAACGCAACCCTTCGCCACAGCTCCTCAAGCTCCTGGGTCAGATTCTCGCCGTGAGTGCGAAGGGCATCGACGAACTCCATGTAGGTGTGCGGCTCTGGATCACGCGGCGACACGCCGAGCAGGGTGGCCGCCGATACGTAAGGGATCCTCAGTCTCCCATCCCTGTCGAATCGTCTCACGACGGCCACGGGGAGCCCCTCACTCTCCAGGAGAGAGGCTTCTGCTGCCCGCAAGCCAGCGTCCTTCGCGATCCGGAGCGCCAGCACCTCTCCCTTTGGCACCGGCCGCTGGTCACCGACACTGGGGAACTTGCCGATGGCCAGGTGGCCATCCGGGGCGACGATGGAGCACTTGGGGCGAAGGCCGCCCAGAGAGGTCCCTCGACCCCGGAGGTAATCGAGGTCGGCCATGGTTTCTTGACCCATTTCAACGGCATGGGACGAGGCGACCAGTTGGGCGAGGCTGACGCTCGGTGGCGTACGCCGACCCTCACCCTGCCGGGCACCCTGGAATTCGCCGGATTCGTCGCGGAAGCGAAGTGCCCCGACCCGGCTCTCATCGTCCACGGCAAGGAGGAAGTCCAGTTGATTCAGTGGCTCGCCGGACCGGGCTTTCGTGGTCCTACCTTCCGCTCGCTTCTTCGCATGGTCACGCAGTATGACCCGCTTCCCCCATCCATCCGGTTTCGTATCCGCAATCGCACCGTGGAAGACCGTATCGTCCCGGTGCATGCGCTTGTGGAACTGGGGTCCAGTTACCAGGCGCAGGAGGACTGGGTCGATGGCGAATCGTTGAGGGGACTTCAGCCAGCTCGCATCATACTCAAAGGATGCGCTCTCCCGCGCCCCTTCAAGGTTGTAGTGGAGGTGACCGACGAGGTGGCCCTCCTCTCCCATGTGAACCGCGATGGTGCGGTTCATAGACCTGTCCTCGCGCCCCGGGACCGTACACGTTGTGGAAGGCGGGCTTCTTCCAGGGCGAGACCCTCGTCGTCCTCTGCCGGGTCGGCCATGTCCGCCAACGGAGTTCCGAGGCCGAGGGCCATCAGTGTCGTTCCGTAGATCCCGATCCCTACTCGCGGGTCTCCCTTTTCCACCTTCAGGTAGGTGACCTTCGATACACCCACCCGCTCCATCATCATGGCCACGGTGAGTCGACGCTTCTTGCGCGCCACGCGGATGTCCCGTCCCAGTTTGCGCAGTGACCGCCGGACCGGAGTCGGCAGGATCTCGTATGCCTCGGATTTCATGATGGCCGTCAGGTAGAGTCTACTATGCTGTAGTGTCTGTCAGGTATAGTATATTACGCCACACGCCGAGTAGCAAGATGAGGAAGGGACAGTGTAGTAGGCCTGACAATGCTTAAGGTTCACTACACAATCCTTGGAGGGATGGGCTGTGGGCAAAGCCGGTGCTCACTCCCGGGTGCCCCGGTCCAGGGGAAGGCCCCCAGCGCCGGCTCCAAGGGGGCTGGTATGTGCGCTTGTCAACCATCTACCACGGAAAAAAGGTGGACGGGGGGTGGGAGGTGCGCAGATGAGTTCGTGGCGGGGCGCTGGAAGCTGAGCTCCGCGCGACTCTAACCCCACCCGTTGCCCGTTCTTCCAGGCTTCAGGTCAACCTCGATCCCGTCGGTCCAGAGCGTACC
>PXFI01000169.1 GCA_003564295.1 Gemmatimonadota bacterium
AGAAGCTTTTCTAAGTTTTTCTGCAGTTTGCATGAATTGTCCTACTGACGATGCTTTCATTAAATGGGAAGCTTTTGAGTATGGCCAAATAGAAATAGTAGAAGTAGCAAGATAAGCGCTCATCGTCCAGGTAGATAGCGTAGAGGCAAAGCAAGCTTACCTGTAAAACCGTCAACGGGGATGCTTGGCTTGGGATGATACTGTAGAGCGTTATTAGCTGATTGAAGATTTCGAAGGCGGTGTTATTAATATTCAACAAAACATGTTTAAAGGAGTGACTTAAATGGGATTGTTAACCTGGATAATCGTTGGTGGAGTTGTCGGTTGGCTGGCCGGTATAGTAATAAAAGGGAAAGGTTTTGGGCTGATCGGTAATATTGTAATCGGCGTAATTGGAGCCCTGGTCGGCGGTTGGCTGGCCAGTGTTGTTTTGAATATCCACAACCCAATCAGTGGTTTCAACCTTACTACCTTCATCGTGGCTTTCCTGGGTGCAGCATTAGTGCTATATGTTGCCAGGTTGATAAAATTCGGATCCAGCTAGAATAAAAAAAAGGACATCGCGCGCGAAAATACTTGATGATCCGGTCCCAAACTCAATTATGGAGAGGGATGATTTTAATGGCTAAAGATCGTACTGTACCTTCTGATCTCGGTGAGATTCTCATCGCCAACAAAGATTTGTCCATCATTACCGGCCTGGCAGCCACGAAAGTTGAAGGGGTAGCCAGCATGAGCGGTGGTATCGCCGGAGGACTTGCCGAAGCCCTCGCTCCCTCCCCCTCGGCCGCAAGAATCCATCCAAAGGATAAGCTAAGAGCTAAAAGATAGGAGACAATGTTGATGTTCAAAGAAGCGATGGTTGTTGGCAGAATCTACGGGATCCCAGTAAAAATTCATTACACCTTTCTACTAATTATTCCTTTCCTGGCCTGGGTATTCGGGAGTAATTTCAGTTCATTTGCCGAGAGAGCGGGGGTGCCTCTGGAAAATCTTCTACTAAACCCCTATCTCTCCGGTCTGATAATGGCTCTGGCACTTTTCATAAGTGTACTCCTCCATGAGCTGGCCCATTCTCGTGTAGCGCAAAACCAGGGTATAGCGATCAACAGCATAACATTAATGCTTTTCGGCGGTGTGGCCCATATAGAAGAAGGATTGGAAGATCCGAAAAAAGAGGTTTGGATTGCCATGGCCGGTCCTCTTACCAGCCTGCTAATTGGAGTTACTCTATTGATAGCTCTTTCTATCTATCCTCTTCAATTATTTCCGGATATGAGAGTTATGGGTTTTTACCTTGGACAGATCAATATCTTTCTTGCTTTTTTTAATCTGATACCTGCGTTTCCAACTGACGGCGGCAGGATCATGAGATCCCTTCTTGCACGACGATCTTCATATCTTGATGCCACGCGGATTGCTACCACTGTAGGGCAGGTTTTTGCTTTTTTATTTGCCTTGCTGGGATTGCTTTTAGGCAATTTCATTCTAATATTTATTGCAATATTTATCTTCTTCGGAGCTTCACAGGAGTACCGGCAGACTCTGCAACGAATAACCCTAACAGATTTTAAAGTGAAGGATCTTATGACAAAAAATGTTTCCATAATCGATGAAGATGCCACTGTGAAAGAATTATTACAGCGAATACTTACTGAACTACATTCCGGTTACCCCGTATTTTCAGATGGAGAGCTCAAGGGCTGTGTTACTATAGGAGATATTAGCAATGTGGCTCCTGAAAAGCATCATGAGTATCGTGTGAAAGATATCATGTCTAGAAATATAAAAAAGGTTTCGCCTGATGATAATGTTTACCAGGCCTTGAAAATACTGTCCGGTTTTGATATCGGTCGCCTTATGGTGGTTGAAAATGGAAATCTTGTTGGAATCATTACACGTTCTGATATTATGAAAGGTTTTCGGCTTCGTCAAATTCAAAAGGATTTTAGTTATCGCTAATAACAATGACGCATTGGAATATTTCACCAGACCCAACCTAATTCAAGAATGTCTTATCTTTTCAATATCTGGGTTCCCACGACATATAAGAATTAAATCAATATGTTAGTAATCTTCCGTAGCCAACCGCTAAGGCCTCTGTGTTTTGAAAAAAAAAGATCAAAAAATATAAAGCCCGGACGAGATAAAAAGCATCTGGGCTTTTGTTATTTATTACCAATGTTATATATGGTAAATGTCTAATGACTTAAATATTGATAAAATTTAGCGCTATTCGATATCTCCTCTTCATCATCAGTTGCTTCTTTGCCATCACGGTTCTCGTTGTCACCGTTCTCGTGGTCAACATCAGTCGTACAAGCCTCATAATTGATTTTACTTCAATCTATTTGATAATCTTCTGCGTTTATTTGTATTGCCAATGGGGAAACACTAACCGTAAATCATTTAATTCTGCTAAACCAAATTGTTTGCACACCCCCAAACCATAAATGCACCCCTCACCATAAATTTTGCACATCCAGGGTGCATATTTTTTGGCAGAAAGGTGTGCCAAGGTGTAAATTCGGCCTTATTCTGCTGCCTGATTTACCTCTAAAAACATGAAAACCCCCT
>PXFI01000309.1 GCA_003564295.1 Gemmatimonadota bacterium
GGCGCCCCCCCGCGTCCACGGCGCCCTGCTGGTTGCCCTACACGTCGCAGCGGTCCCCAGCCCCCGCTACCCCCACCCACGCTGTCCTCTTTCGCTGGCTATGTACATCTTGTGGGTCATGAGTAGGGCTAGCCCATGCCACGGCTGGCCCCGGCGAATTGCGAGAGGTAGATCCCGCCCAACCACCGGCTCTCCGGAACCGGGTATGGCTCACGAAATGGCTTGGGTAACCGCGTCGGGCGTGGGCCCTGCCGGAGTATGGGCACGCGGTCTCCCGTGAGGTTACGTTGCACCGATCGTTTTGCTTCCCACCCTACCAGGGGAGACGCCAATGCCCGGCCGGCCCTACATCCTGTCCGAGACTAACTGGAAGACCGTTCGTGAGACCGAATACCAGCTGGCGGTGCTCCCTTGGGGGGCCACGGAGCCCCACAATTTCCATCTCCCGTATGGGACCGACACCTTCGAGGTGGAGGCGGTGGCCGTCGAGGCAGCCCGCCTGGCCTGGGAGGGCGGCACCCGCCCTCTTGTACTGCCAGCGGTCCCCTTCGGGGCCAATGCCCAGCAGGTGGACATCCCCCACACCCTGAACCTGAACCCCAGCACCCAGGCCTACGTCCTTGCGGACCTGGTGGAAAGCCTCGAGGCCCAGGGCATCACCAAGCTCGTCCTCCTGAACGGGCACGGCGGGAACGAGTTCCGGGGGATCATCCGGGAGCTCCAGGCCCGGACCGATGTCTTCCTCTGTCTCCTGAATTGGTATGGGGCCCTGGACCCGAGGGAGTTCTTCCGGGACCCGGGAGACCACGCCGGGATGATGGAGACGAGCCTCATGCTCCACCTCCACCCGGAGTTGGTCCTTCCGCTTCAGGAGGCAGGACCCGGGGCGGCTCGACCCTTCAGGCTGGTGGCCCTGCGGGAAGGATGGGCCTGGGCCCCCCGGAACTGGATCCAGGTCACCGCCGATACGGGGGTGGGGGATCCCGCCGAAGCTACCGGGGATTCGGGGCAGGCGTTCTTCAGGGCGTTGACCGAGCGCATCGCCGGCTTCCTGATGGAGCTGGCCGCAGCGGAGCTGGAGGAGCTGTACGAATCCTGACCTCCACGGACCTGGAGCACCTGCACGAATCCTGGGTGCGACGGATCTGGCGGACCTCTACGCCACCTGACCGCGACAGTCCTCTGGAAGGCGGTAGAGAACCCTCGCTTCTTCGCTTCTCCGGCATAAGATGCGTGGTTTGTGTACCTTCCCCCAGCAGGATCCGTCGCACATTGCTCCCATTTGTTGAGTATACTATACTCAAAGCATGAGCAAACGATTGCAGGTGGTGATGGACCAGGCGGAGTACGCGGAGGTCCAAGAAGCCGCCGCTGCCGCACGCATGACCCTGTCCGAATGGGTACGACGGGCCCTCAGAGAGGCCCGACGCCCCCAGGCGGATGAGACGTCGGGAGAAGAGGAGCGCCTGAGGCGGCGCAGGCAAGGAAGGGCTGGTGCCGCCGTTCGGGAGGTGGGGCCGGCCTATGGCGATCTCCTGGAACGGGTGATGCAGCGGTACGGGCTGCCGGATGCGGAGGCCGCCGTCTGGTTCGCCCTCCGGCGGGCTGCCGACCCACCCCTGAGCAGGGAGGATATCCTGGCCATGGAGGGAACGGGCTGGGAGGGCGACATGGCTGCGCTTCGTCCCTCTGAGACGCCGGAGACCCTCCCGTGATCCTGGTAGACACGTCCGCATGGGTCGAGTACCTCCGGGGGACCGGGAGCCCGCCGCACCGCAGACTGCGGTCTCTGCTAGAGCAGGGCATCCCCCTTGCGACAACCGATCCCGTTGTGATGGAGATCCTGGCGGGAGCCAGGGACGACACTCACGCCACCCGGCTCAAGCGGATGCTCCACGCCCTGGAGCACCGGACCGTGCTTCCGGAGGATTTCCAGGAAGCAGCCCGCATCCATCGCACCTGCCGAGGTGCCGGGGCGACCGTTCGGTCTCTCATGGACTGCCTTGTGGCCGCAGTGGCCATCCGGGAGAACCTCTCCGTGCTGGCCTGGGACCGGTACTTCAAGGCCGTATCGATGCGCACCAGCCTACGCTTGGACGAATAGTCGCGCAGGTTACCCCGCGAGCCCGGCGAACACCCAGTGGCTCTTCGATGCCTCAAGGGCGCCGGGGCTCAGCCTCGACGCCGGCGTCCGTATCGAGAGCCATGGCCGAGTCGGCCTCGAGCGGGTGATGCGGCAGGAATGGGCGCCAGAGCCCCTTGCCCTGGGCGGCTCAGAGCTGCCTGGACCCTTCCAACCTTCCGACTGTTGGAGTCGTCGCAGGGAAGGTGGCAAGCCCTTCGCCTTCCTGGGGCTCTATCACGAGGCCGCCCTCCTTCGGCAGGCCCCGGAGGCGCCACCGTTATCCGAGGCGGCCCTTCGCGTCATCCGGGGGCTGGAAGGCAAATCTGAAAAGAAGTGAGGAGTCCCAATGAAAAGGAAGACGAACACATACGGCATTGCATCGCTGATCCTGGCCTGTGCCCTGATGATCCCGTCCACCATATTGGAAGCTCAGGGTCCCCGCACCTCTTAC
>PXFI01000025.1 GCA_003564295.1 Gemmatimonadota bacterium
CGCGACCCTGCTTTCGCTTCGGTCGCTGATCCTTGGGCAGGAGCTTCTCCCGGTGGACCTTCCTGGGCTTGCCGCCCACGTAGGTCTCGTCCAGCTCGACGACGCCCTCGAGGAGTATGGCCTCAGCGGCCATCATGGCCCGAATCCGGTGACCCATGTGCCAGGCCGTCTTGTAGCTCACGCCGAGCCAGTCGGCCAGCTTCATGGCGCTGATCCCCTTAGAGCTGGTGGTGATCATGTACATGGCGATCAGCCAGGTCCGTAGCGGTAGCTTCGTGTTGTGAAGCGCCGTTCCCGAAGTCACAGAGTACCGGTAGCGGCAGTCCAGGCAGGTGAACTGGCCTCGTCTCGTCCGTAGCCTCGATGCCCGCTCCTCAACCCCGCACCGCGGGCAGACCGGCCCGTCGGGCCACCGCGCTTCCTCGAACCACCGCCGGGCCGCCGCCTCAGTTGGATAGCGCCGCATGAGCGTCTTGAGTTTCATGCCGGAACTTACCGAATAGAACCCGAATATGCAACTGATCGATAGTTCCGGCAACGAATACGGCTTCTACGCCAACGTAAACCCCCAGGTGGATCACCCCCGGTGGAGCCAGGCCAGGGAACGGCGCATTGGTGAGACGGGCCAGCGTCCCACCCTCATGTTCAACGGGTACGCCGAAGAAGTGGCGCACCTGTACGAGGGCATGGATCTCCGGCGTTGGTATTGAGGGAAGGATTGCTTTCCAGGTCCCGGAACTTCCGGCCGGTTCTCCGGTCTGCTGTGTGGGGGGTGGGCCTGGGACCCCTCGTGCGGGTGGGGTGGCGGCCGGTGGAGGAGACGAAGGAATGGGAAGGGGGGCGGCTGGTTGCCGCCCCCCTTCGGTCTCAGGCGCTGGGGATCCCCCCCTCCCGGGAGGGGATTCCAGGGTCAGAAGTTCACCGTGACGGTGTTGGAGCACACTGAGGTGCCGGCCTCGCAGACCTGATAGGTGTGGGATCCGCCACCGCGCATTCCGGTGTTGTCGGTGTAGGATCCGGTGTTGTCGACCGTCGCGATCCCGACCCCGTCGCGGAAGATGTCGATTGTTGCCGACGTGGCACCGGTCCAGGTCAGATCGGCGTGCTTCACGCCCCGGATCTTGTAGCCCACGGCGGAGAGGTTGAAGTCATCGGGTGATGGCTCGCTGGACACCGTCACGTTATTCGAGGTGGAGCCCGTGGCGCCCTCGTCGTCGGTGACGGTGAGGCTCACGGTGTAGGTGCCGCCGGCGGCGTAGGTATGCGTGGGGTTCTGAGCAGTGGAAGTTTCCCCGTCGCCGAAGTTCCAGTTCCACGCCACCACGCTGCCGTCGGGGTCGTAGCTTTCGTCCGTGAAATAGGCAGTCAGCTCGTCCGTCGTGTAGCTGAAATCGGCGGTAGGTGGCTGGTTTTCTGGCGGTGGCGGCTCTACTCCATCGAAGAGTGTGTAGAGGAGGAGGTTGGGCGTGCCGTTGTCCCTGCTTCGCCTGTGCAGGGAGATCTTGTTCGCTGAGGCGTTTTCCACCAGGGCCTGGGCCACCTGCGCCGGTGTGGCGGAGGGGTTGGCGGTGAGATAGAGGGCCACGGCCCCGGCCACGTGGGGGGTGGCCATGGAGGTGCCGCTGATGGTGTTGGTGGCCGTGTTGCTGGTGTGCCAGGCCGAGGTGATGCTCACCCCCGGGGCCAGGATGTTCACGCAGGGCCCGTAGTTGGAAAAGGAAGCCTCCGCGTCGTTGATGTTGGTGGCCCCCACCGTGACCGCATTCGGGGCCCCGGCGGGGCTCTGTTTGCACGCGTCCTGGGGAATGCCGGCGAAGTTGCCGTTTCCGGCGGCCACGGCGTAATTCACCCCCGCAAGGATGGAGGTTTCCACGGCGTCCCGCAGGGACTGGACGTCACCGTAGCCCAGGCTCATGTTGACCACCGCCGGCCGGATTCCGTTGGCGGTGACCCAATCCACGGCGGCGATGGCCATGGAGACCTGCCCGCCCCCGCTGCAGTTCACCACCCGGGCCGCCCAGATGGGTGCTTCTTTGGCGACGCCCCAGGTGGCGCCGGCGGCGGTGCCCGCCACGTGGGTGCCGTGCCCGTGGCAGTCCTCGGCACTACCGTGCCCGTCACCCACGAAATCCCCGGCGGCGCCGTTCGGGACGAACTTCACCCGGCCTCCGAAGTCCACGTGGTCCTCCCGTACGCCGGTGTCCAGGATGTAGACGTTCGCTCCCGCACCCTCGTTCTCGTAGTGGTACTTGCCGTCCAGGGGAAGGTCACGCTGGTCCACCCGGTCCAGCCCCCAGGTGGCGTCGGTCTGGGTCCCGAAGAGGATCACGTCGGCGTCAGGCTCTACGTAGTCTACCAGCGGATTCTGCCGGAGGGCCTCCACCGCCGGGGCCGGGAGGGTAGCAGCGAACCCCTTGATGGCATAGCGGAAGGTGAAGTGCAGCACACCACCGGCGTCCCGGACCAGGCGATCCGGGAGGTCATCGGGATCCCGGCTCTGGTCGGCGAAGACCACGACCCATCGGTCGGGCTGGGACTGAGAGCCGCCAATCCAGGCCTGATCCGGCGCCGCCGC
>PXFI01000232.1 GCA_003564295.1 Gemmatimonadota bacterium
ACTCGATCATGCGGGCCAGGCGAGCGTGGTTCAAGAGGCGCTGGACGGCCAGCTCCTGGTAAGCCCGGATCCTCTCCACGGCACCGGCGTGCTCGAGCCGCCGGAGCTGCTCCAGGTTCAGCGCCCAGGCCGGCGTCTGGAGCACGTGCTCATCGAGGAAGCCCATGGCCTTCAACTGGTAGTCCCGCTCCACGGGGGTGTAGACCCACCCCTCTTCGCCGTGGCGCTTGAAGTGGGTCCAGGACCCGCCCACGGCCGAGGCGGCATGCTCCGCATACCGGTTCCACTGGGTCAGGAGCTGGAGGTAGTGGGTCTCGAGCTCGTAGAAGTCGTCCCCGGGCTCCAGCACCCAGTCCATGAGGTGGTCGGCAGCGTAGCGCAGGTTGCGCATACCCAGCTCCGCCGCTCCGATGGGATCCTCGGAGATTCCCTCGGTCATCCTGTAGGGATCCCACTCGTTGTCCACCCCCACCAGGGCCTCGGCGGAGCGGAACCAGGGGAGGTGGGCCCGCTCTACGATCCACTCGTTCAGGGTCTCCAATTCCTCCTGGGGGTTCGATGCCTCGGGAATGGGCCGGTACCCCCACATGACCGCGAACCTGTCCCAGACGCCGATGCGCCGCTCCGGCGGCACCTCGTCGCCGGGCTGGGCGGCGTAGTTGTACCGTGTCCGCCCCACCGACGACGCTGCGTGCCCCACACGCTCCACGAAATCCCGGCTTCGGATGGAGTCGATGGGGAAGACGAAGTTGGCCCGCTGGTTGTGGGGCAGCCCCACCGAGTGGGCCGTCTCATGAGAGATCACGTAGCGGATCGCCTCCCCCATGTCGGCCTCCGACATCTTGCTGGTGCGGAACTCCGGGTTGGCCGTGGCCACCTGTGAGACGAGCCACCAGCGGAGGCGCTCGTCGAGCCCCTGGTACATGTTGGTGTGGGCCCGGATCACCTCCCCTGATCGGGGGTCCACCACGTCACCCCCCGAGTTGGCGGAGCGGACCATGGTGGGCACATACCGGATCACGGAGTAACGGGCGTCCAGCAACGAGAAATCCGGGTCCTCCTCGGCGGTGGGGGCCAGGCGAGCCAGGATGGCGTTCTTGAAGCCCGCCAGCTCGAAGGCCTCGTTCCACTCCTCCACGCCGGCGATGTAGTAGGGGATCCACTCCTCCGGGGTGGCGGGGTCGATGTACCAGACCCAGGGACGCACCGGCTCCACCAGCTCCCCCCGGGCCCATGCCTCCGGGTCCGACGGCTCCATCCGGTAGCGGCGCAGGTACCTCTCGGGCCTTACACCCTGGAAATCCCGGGAGTAGTCGGTCCGCCTCACCGTGATGTAGGTCACCCGTTCGTCGGCGAGACGGGGCATCATGGGCTCCTCCGGAAGGAGGATCATGGAGTGGTTCACCTCGAAGGACACGGCCCCGCCCCGGGGTGCGGAGGGTGGCTGGCCTGCGGCGTAGGTCCGCACCACCCGCACCTCCACGTTGATGGGGAACGACTTGGCGAACTCGAGCCAGCTCCGCTCCCGGTCGAAGCTCCGGACCTGGAACTGGCCGCGCCGCTGCTGCGGGAGGGAGAAGGTGGGGTGGTCGCCCAGGTACATGTCGGTCACATCCACCACCGAGGTTCCACTTCCCCGGGCCTGGATGGGAAGGGCCTGGATCACACTGGGAAAGGTGGAGTTCTCGACTGCCAGGCTCACCCGGTCCGCGGGATCGGCGGTCATGGAGGCCGACACCCCCCGCAACAGGATACGATCGTCCCGGCGCTCCCATCGCACCATGATGTTGGGCGCCATCATGGCCCCCACGTCGGCGAACCCGTCCTGGGTCTTGTCGAAGCGGCTCATGATGAGCATGTCGCGCCCCAGGATGGAGTCGGGAATCTCGAAGAGGAGCTTCCCGTCCACCCGGTGCACGTGGAAGAGCCCGGCACGGCTCTCGGCCGCGGCCGGGACTACTTCCGAGTAGCTCCGAAGCTGGGCTTCCGCGGGGAGGGGAAAGCCCGCCGGGAGAGCGAACAGGATCGCCACCGCCAGAACATTCCTGTACCGGCGGCTGGCGTACGGCTTGGCATGGGGGAGGACGAGCGTTCTCATGGAGCGTTCTCCTGCGTCGGACGTGGTATCAGGGTTCTTCCGGCCCACGTCATCATGCCACAGGATCGGCTCCCGGGCCAGCTTCGCCCCGGAAGGGGGGTTAGCGCAGGACTCTTCCCAAAACGCAAACTTGAGTTCCCTTAAGGCCTGAGAGCCCCGGAGATTCCGCCCCGCCTCTTGCGGAGATTCTGCCAGCAGGCATCAGGCCGATAGGGAAGGAAAGCCAGAGAATTCTCACCCCCAATCTGACGCGCTGGGCAACGCTGGGAATCGCGAGCCGGACTGGGGGTCAAATAGACCCTCAAACTGACAGGGCTCTTCTTCCCTGCGGGTCCCCGGGCGGGTTGAACTGAACGGACCCTCGCCTTGAAGGCGAGATATCTGAGCCCCTCCGTTGAGGTCAAGGGGGTCGGGTGTTGAGGCCGAGTGTTCATGCCGCGGCCGCGAGCTGGAAGTGCTGGGCGAGGGGTGAG
>PXFI01000082.1 GCA_003564295.1 Gemmatimonadota bacterium
CTCGAGGGGGTTGTGGTCCAGAACCAGGAGGTCCGCCAGCTTGCCTGGCTCCAGAGTCCCAAACATGTGGAGGCTGCGCGCCGCCATGGCCCCGTTTCGCGTGGCAGCCACCATGGCCTCGGCAGGCGAGAGGCCCAGCTCCACCAAACCTTCAATGGCCAGGATGGTACCGATCCCCGGCTCCTGGTCTTCCGGCTTCGGCCGGATCCGGAGCTCGGGCGCCTGGCCCAGGAAGTTGTCGTTACCCACCGCAGGGATGCAGCCGCCCTCCAGCAGTCTTTGGGCGTTGCTCCGCTGCAGGCCAAGCCCCTGGGTCATGTCCGCCTGGCCGCCCTCCGTCTCCAGGTGGCGCTGCCAGGCTTCGCCGGTGATGACGCTTGCCCGAATCCCGCAGATGATCTGGTGCTCGCGGATCAGGCTCACCAGCTCTTCGGGGAACTCCCGTGCGAGCACCTCCGGGTGCTGGAGGATATCCACCCCCGCCAGCACGGGGATCCGCATGCCCTCCACGGTGGTGGAGTGGGTTTCCACCGGCAGCCCGCGCCCATGGGCTTCCTCCACGATCACCCGCTGTGCGTCCGGCGAAAAGGCAATGAAAGCAGGGGTGAAGTGGGTCGTTGCGCCGTAACGGATGTGATCCGGGCCCAGGGCGAGATAGTCCTGGAGGGCGACCCGGAGCTCATGAGGCGTCAGTTGAAGCAGTTCCTCGCCCGACACACCCTGGGTGATGGCCTGGTTGAACTCCAGCTCCCGTTCATCGCAGGTTTCCGGGCGAATCATGGAGAAGCTGACCGAGCAGGGACCTCCCCATCCCACGATGTTGCCGGCCACCCGCATGCGTGGACCCACGATCTCCCCTGCCTCGATGGCGTCACGAATCTCCTTCAGGGGGATCAGGGCGCCGTAGCTGTCGCGGATCGTGGTTACGCCATGCTTGAGGTGGAGCTGAGCCGCCTCCTTCACAAGGTCCGACTGGAGGTGCTCATAGAGCTCCAGGGTTTCACCGGCCCGGTAGAGGGAGGTGTGGGTATTGATATCGATGAACCCCGGGACCAGGAACTTCCCGCTCACATCGATGGTTCGTGCGCCGGGCGGAACCGAGACCTGGGCCCGGGGGCCCACCGCCTGGATCTGGCTTCCCACCACCAACAGGGTACCATCCTCCAGCGGCGGGCCCCCGTTGCCGTCGATGATGGTGGCACCGACGAAGGCCACGGTCCCCGCGGCCTGGGATGCCAGGGTATGTGGTAGAACGCAGAGGCCCAGGAGCACGGCTCCCAGTCCGGCCATAAGGCCACGGGGTCGGAATCGGTGAATCGGTCTGTGGGCACCCATCACTCCCTGCCCACCTCCAATCCCACCCCCAGTTCCTGGGCCAGGAAGGTCAGCTCCATGGCTTGGTCGGCGAAGCGGCGGCTGAAGGGCAGGCCCCGGCCCGCCGAGTGTCCGGCCTTCTCGTGGTAGCGGAGGATGATGGGCCGGTCCGAGGTGGTGGCCGCCTGCAGGGCCGCCGTGAACTTGAGAACACCCTGGGGAGGAACCCGGGTGTCCAGGTCTCCCCCGGTGAACATGATGGCGGGATAGGAAGTGCCGTCCCTCACGTTCTGATAGGGCGAGTACTGCCGGATGGCCTCGAAGTGCTCCGGTATGCGCGAGTCCCCATACTCCAAGAGGGCCGGAGGACTGTTGTGCTCCGTATAGAAGGGGAAGCGCAGGATGTCCACGTCCGGGAACCCGCAGAGCACGGCCCGGAAGAGGTCCGGCCGCTGGGTGAGGGCCGCCCCCACCAGGAGGCCCCCATTGCTCCCCCCCTGGATGGCCAGCCGCTCGGGATTCGTGTAGCCGTTCTCCACCAGCCACTCGGCGGCCATAAGGAAGTCGTCGAACACGTTCTGCTTGTTCTCGCGCCACCCGTCCCGGTGCCATGACTCGCCGTACTCGCTCCCTCCCCGGAGGGTGGCCACGGCGTAGACCCCTCCCATCTCGAGCCAGATGGCGGCGAAGGATCCGAAGGAGGGTCGCCGGGGCGAGTAGAAGCCCCCATACCCGGTGAGGAGGGGGGGGTTGTTTCCGTCCAGTTCCACATCTTCGTGATGGACCAGGAACAGGAGGGCCCGCTCCCCCTCCTGGCCGGGGCGCCAGATCTGCCGAACCACCATGCCGCTCCCGTCCCACTCCACGTCCGGCGGCTCGTGGAGGGTGCGCTCCCCCGTCTCCAGGTCCACCCGGTAGACGGTGGAGGGCTTGTGGAAAGAGGAGAGGGTGAGGAGGGCTTCTCCCTCCTGGTGCGGCCGAATCGACGCGCTGTGAAGCTCGGGCACCGGGATCTCCCCAACCGGGCTCCCGTCCATCTCGAAGACGGCGATGCGGTGGGCGGCGTGGTGGAGGTAGGTGACGTAGAGCCGGCCGTCCAGGACGGTGAAGTCCTCCAACACGTCCTCTCCTTCCCCGATCACCTCCCGCCAGTGCTCGGGAGCGGGATTGGCCAGGTCCACGGCGAACAGGCGGTTCAGGTCCGCCCCCCAGTTCGTCCGCAGGTAGAGCTCGCCCTGGGTGTAGC
>PXFI01000175.1 GCA_003564295.1 Gemmatimonadota bacterium
GACGGCACTCGTAGTTGCCGACGTTCCAGAGTGCGCTCACGCGTCGGGCCACGACCCGGAGGTCTCCCTCCTCGGCCGGGCCCGGGATGGCCCGCACTCGGTTGGCGGCGTACGCGTGGCTTCGGGCTTTGTTCGGCATGGTCTCAGTCTATTGAACTTCGCTGTCGATGGCAACCCCCTTGCGCGCCTGCCGGGGCTCGCCCTATCCCTCCCGGGGCTGAAGCCCCGGGCTTCTCGCGCATTGTTGGTGAAAGGCTCTTCTCCATCAACGCCTCCACCTCCCGGGCCAGTCCCTCTCCCTCCTTCAAAAGCTCCTTCAGCTCGTCCCGCATCTCCTTGCGGAAGGCTTCGTCGGAGATGCTCTTGAGATTGATGCGGACGTTGTAGGCGGCTCCCACCAGTCCCGCCCTGGCTGCCAGGGCTCCCATGCCCACATCGCTCATCATGTCTTCAGGAGCCATCTGGGCCATCTCCAGGCAGAGCTTCAGGGCGTCCCGGCACTGCTCCACCGTGGCAAGGGGGACCCTGGTGGCGGCCTTGTAGCCTTCCTGGATGGCCTCAGCTCGGGCCGCCTGCTCCTCCGGCGTGTCCTGGGGCATCCTCATCCCGGCGATGACGGCGTCGAAGGCCTGGGTGTCTTCGTCCACGCCCCGCACCAGGGCGTCCTTGAGCTCCTGGGCCCCCTCGGCCAAAGCACAGAGCTCCTCGTACCGGTCGTCGTACTCCCCTTTTCCGATGGAGAGGTTGGCCACCATTCCTCCCAGGGCCGCTCCCAGGGCGCCCGCCAGGGCCGCCACCGAGCCTCCTCCGGGGGCCGGTGTGTCCCTGGAGACCTCGTCCACGAAGTCGTAGGTGGTCTTCTGTGCCAGGGGGCCTTCCACCTTCGGCAGTGCGAGAATCTTCTCCTCGGGCTCGAAGGGAGCCACGTCCCGGAGGCCCATGGACTGGACGGCGGTCTCCACCAGGTCGGGGACGGGAATCCCGGTGGATTTCATCATGCGCCTCCGGTAGAACCTTCCGGCCCCCTGGATGGCCTCCCATGGTATCAGGCCGACGATCTCGGAACCGGTGATGACGATGCCCCGCTTACGGGCCTCTTCCCGGGCGGCCTCCAGGACCTCGTGAGGTGGGGAGACCTTGAAGTTCGTGAGGTTCATGCTGATCTGGGCACGCTTGTACTCGTCGATGACCCAGCCGATGGCCTTCACCTCCCGGAAGAGCCCGTCCGTGAAGACATGCCCCCGGGGGTCGTCCGGATCCATGTCCAGGGACTCGTAACGGGCCCTCAGGTCTCCGCCGTGGATCAGGGCATAGTGCTCCTTTAGCTCCTGGAAAGAGGACGCCACGAACTCGCAGGGGCCGCAGGGATAGGTCCCGTCTCCGGGGAAGTCCACCACCTCCCCTTTGTAGTAGAAGGGGTCCGTGTTTCCCCTTCGCTTCCACCGACCCCTTTCCCTCAGGACATAGCCGATGTCGTTGGCATAGCGCCGGTCTGTGGAGTTCAGGTTGATGTTGTAGGCGATGAGGAACTCCCTGGCCCCCACGGCGGTGGCCCCGGCCCGGGCGTTGAAGGTGGCTGGTCCGAAGTCAGGCGCCCACGCCGGGTCCTGGAGCTTCTCCTGGAGCCCCTCGTACTCCCCCGACCGGATGCGGGCCAGGTTCCGGCGCTCTGGACGTGCGGCAGCGTGCTCGTAGAGGTAAACGGGAATCTCCAGCTCCTCGCCGATGCGCTTGCCCAACCGCCGGGCCATCTCCACGCACTCGTCCATGGTGACGCCCGCCACGGGAACGAGGGGAAGGACGTCGGTGGCTCCCATACGGGGGTGCTCGCCCCTGTGCTTGGCCATGTCGATGACCTTCGCGGCCCTTCGCACTCCCTGGAAGGCTGCCTCTTCGACGGCTTCGGGGGAGCCGATGAAGGTGACCACGGTCCGGTTGGTCTTCTCTCCCGGATCCACGTCCAGGAGGCGCACCTCGGCGGCAGCCTCGATGGCCCCGGTGATTTCCTTGATGACGATGGGGTTGCGGCCCTCGGAGAAGTTCGGGACGCACTCTACGATGCCTTCCATGCCTTTTGACCTCCAGCCAGAAGAACGAAGTCAGGACCTTACTTCCGGGTCCCGGCAGGCGGAGGTCAGCCCTCCACCTGCCAGACGGAATCCAACACCGTACCGTCCACCCACTTGATCACGGCCACAGGCCGATCCGTGAGCCGGGGCGGTTCGGGTTTCCCGCCGATGATCCCCTCTACCTCTTCCTTGATGGCCTCCATGGGCCGAATGGGCAGGTTGGAACCCTTCACCGCCTCCAGGAGATCGGTGCGCCGGGGATTGATGGCGATCCCCCGCTCCGTCACTACCACGTCGATGAGCTCACCGGTTCCGGTGATGGTCGTGACCTCGTCCACCAGTACGGGGACCCGGTCTCGGACCGCAGGGACGGCAAGGATGGTGCACCGGCTGAAGAGGCAGTTCTGCCACCCCCCGATGCCGTGCAGAAGGATACCATCCGAATGGGTGTTGACGTTGGCGTTGAAGCCCACATCCACCTCCGTGGCTCCCAGGACCACCGCGTCCACCAGGGACGCGAAGTTCCCCTTGCCGTGATAGTTGTAGGAGGTGAAGGGGGATGTGGCCACGTGCCGGGGGTTGGAGGCAATGGAGGCCACGGCGGCCAGATCGAAGGTCTGGCCGTCCAGAATGTAGTCCGTGAGCCCCTCGTTCAGGAGGTCCACCAGGTACTGGGTGGAGCCGCCCCGGACGAAGCGGGCCTTCACCCCCGCCTCCTTCATCATCTCCTTCAGGAACTGGACGAAGGCCAGGGCGATACCGCCGGCGCCGGCCTGGAAGGAGAAGCCGTCCCTCATGATGCCCGCTTCCCGGACGAAGCGGGCCACGTACTCGGCGATGAGGAGCCGGTCGGGGCTCCTGGTGATCTGGGTGGTGCCGCTCACGATCTTGGAGGGATCGCCGATGGACTCCACCTCCACCACGTAATCCACGTTGTTTCCCTGGATCTGCCAGGGGATGCAGGGGAAGGGAACCAGGTTGTCGGTGACCACGATGACGTGGTCGGCGTAAATGGAGTCCGCCAGGGCGAATCCCAGGGAACCGCAGGCCGAAGGGCCATGGGATCCGTTGGCGTTGCCGAAGGGATCGGCGGAGGGGGCCGCGATGACGGCGATGTCGATGTGGACGTCGCCGTCCTGGATGGCCTGGTACCGGCCTCCGTGGGAGCGGAGGACTCCCATCCCCCGCATCTTCCCCTCGGAGGTGTAGCGTCCCAGGGGCCCGTTCATGCTCCCTTCGATGTGATGGACCACGCCCTGTTCCATGAGCTCGATGACGGGCTCGTGGCAGGGGAAGGAGGCGGAGGGGAGCCACATGAGGTCCTTTGCCCCCATCTCTGCGGCGGTCCGCAGGGCCAACAGGCCCACCTTGTCCCCGTTGCGGAGGTGGTGATGGGAGGAGATGGTCATGCCGCTCCTGAGCCCACACTTCTCCAGGGCCGTTCGCAGGTCCGGGACCCGCTTGTCACCGTCGGGAGGATAATCCTTGCAGGAACGGATGGGAGGGGCGGCTTTGGCGCCGGTGGGCTGGTAGGCCCCGACGCCCAGGTATGGGACCTGTTCCTTGCCGTTTACCAGCGTAGGTACTGGCCGTCCGGCGGCGTTCTTCACGAGCTTGCCGTCGCTCATCTCGATTCCTCTCCCCCTTCCGGGCTGCCGTCTCCCTCTCCGGCCGGGAGGTCTTTGTCGGTCTGTGGAATCATCCCCGCTTCCCGGGCCCGCTCCACCAGGCTCCGGGCCCTCAAGACCACGGGCCGGTCGATCATCTTCGTACCCAGGCTCACCACGCCCAACCCCTTCTTCTGGGCTTCCTCGAAAGCGGCCACGATCCTGAGGGCTCTTGCCAGCTCCTCGCGGCTGGGGGCGAAAGCCTCATGGATGATGCGGATCTGCCTGGGGTGGATGCACCCCATGCCCTGGAAGCCCATGGCCCGGGCCCGTCGGCCCCAGGCCAGCAGCCCCTCTTCGTCGGCCACGTCCCCGTAGACTGAGTCGATGGCCTGGACTCCCCCGGCCCTGGCGGCGTTCACCAGACGGCTTCGGGCCCAGAGGGACTCGCTGCCATCGGTGGTCTTCACCACGCCCAGGTCGGCCGTGTAGTCCTCGATCCCGATGGTCAGGGCTGCCACCGTAGGCGCTGCCGCGGCGCTGGCGAAGGCGTTCTCCACCCCCAGGGCCGACTCCAGGATGGGCATGAGCCAGACGGGATGATGGAGCCCCCAGCGCTCCTGGATCTCCAGGATCCGCTCGTGGACGGTCCGCACCTGGTCCGCGGTCTCCACCTTGGGAAGGAGAATCATCTCGGGGCCCTCCGGGACCACGGCATCCAGGTCCTGGAGCCCAAGGGAGCCCTGGTTGATACGGACCATGCGCTCGGCGCCCCCGAAGTCCACGTTGCGCAGGGCATGCAGGACCAGGAACCGGGCCGCGTCCTTCTGGTCCGGGTGGACCGAGTCCTCCAGGTCCAGGATGACCCCGTCGGGCCCATGGAGCCCGGCGTTGAGCATGAACTTGGGCTCGTTGCCCGGCAGGTAGAGCCGGGACCGGCGGAGCCGGTCCCGGGGCGTTCCCCCCGGAGGGGGCAGGACCCTGGCCGGGGGAAGGTGGGATCGGGTGGTGTGGGGTGCCCCCGCCCTCGAGAGTGCTGCTTCGAGGCGGGCCTGGATCACCCATGGGAGGGCGCCCTGGTCCTCCACTTCGACCCTGGCGTTCTCGATCCCAAGGGCCCGGAGGGTGTCCTCCAGGCCCTTGGTGATGGAAGGGCCATAGAGGGTGCCCACCCTGGACTTCACCTCCAGCTGGAGTCCACCGGAGTCGGTGAGCTCCACGGCAACCCAGCAGTCGGACCGGACGTCGTCTCCACGGCGTCCGGCCCCGCCTCCAATTGTCGTGCCCTCCATGGCGTGCCTCCCTAACCGAGCTTCTCGAGAATGGCGTCGGTGACCTGGAAGGTGGTGGCGGCACCCTTCTCCACCACGCCGGGACCGCCCGTCAACTTGAGCATGTCGTAGGTGCGGACCTTTCCTTCCTGCACCACGGCGGCCACTGCATCCCGGATGCGGTCGGCCTTCTCCCGCTCTCCCACGTGGTCCAGGAGCATGGCTCCGGAAAGGATCATGGCGATGGGGTTCACGATGGGAGGATCGAGGTCCTCGTACTTGGGCGCAGAGCCGTGGGTGGGCTCGAACACGGCCACCTTGTCACCGATGTTGGCGGAGCAGGCGAACCCCAGCCCTCCCACCAGTCCGGCGTAGCCATCGGACACGATGTCGCCGAACATGTTGCCCGACACCAGGACCCCGTAGTCCTCGGGGTTCTTGGTGAGCCACATCATCTGGGCGTCGATGTTGGTGGACCAGAGCTGGATGGAGGGGTGTTCCTTCTGAACCTCCCGGGCCACGTCCTCCATCATGCCGGACGTCTCCCTCAGGACGTTGGGCTTCTCGCAGACCGTCACCGACTTGTAGCCGAACTTCTCGGCGTACTCGAAGGCGGCCTTCACGATGCGCCGGGTGGCCTTGAGGGTGAAGAGCCGCATGCTGATGGCCATCTCCGGGCTCGGCACGTGGGCGAAGGGCTTGAACTTGGGATGGGTGGCCAGGGCTTCCCGTACGTGGTCCGGGGGATTCGTCCACTCCAGGCCCACGTAGAGACCCTCCGTGCCCTGCCGGAAGACCACGGCGTCCACCATGGGCTCCTCCCAACCCCCATCAGCGCTCTTGCGGATGAAGTTCAGGGGGTTGCCGGGAAAGGAGCGGCAGGGACGGACGATGATGTCAAGGTTGAAGATCTGCCTCAGGCCCACGATGGGGCTGTAGTAGACGAAACCCTTGCCCTGGAGCTCCGGGGACAGCTCTTCGGCGGCCTCCTTCTTGGGCTTGGAGGTGATGGCTCCGAACAGACCGAGGCGGTGCTCGGTGAGAAGGTCGATGGTCCGCTGGGGAAGGGGGTTCCCCTGCTGAACCCAGAAATCCCACCCGATATCGGCGTGGATGTACTCCGCGTCAAACCCGACAGCTTCGAGCACACGAATGGACTCGGGCAATACCACCTTCCCGATCCCGTCTCCAGGCATTGAAACGATCTTACGAGTCGCCATCTCGGCTTCACTCCGTGTGGATAGTTACGAGACTCACGAGAGTCTCCCGGGGCCGGGTCCCAAAGGGGACCCCATAAGGCCGACTTCCATGTCTCCATGGGGGACGGATCGGCTCCCTCTCCCCAGGGAGGACGTCCTGCCACTGCTCAACTGCCAAGGCCCAGCTTCTTTCGGATCAAGTTCTCGCTGCCTCCCGCCACGACCAGGCTCTGGGGCACCGATCCCAGAGGAGGGAACCTGAAGGTCTCTCCGAGGAATGTGACGGCCCCACGGGAGAAGTCCACCTCCACCTCGTCCCCGGGAATCACAGTGGCGGTGCCGGATTCCATGTCCTCCCGGTACCGCTCCTTCAGGTGGTTCACCAGGGGTGGGCATTCGATGCAGAGGAACCCGTTGTTGTAGGCGTTCCGGAGATAGGTCTGGGAGAAGCTGGCGGCCAGGACCAGTGCGATTCCCTTGGCCTGGAGGGCCGTGGCGGCCTGCTCCCGGCTGGAACCGGTCCCGAAGTTCAGCCCGCCCACCAGCACGTCGCCGGGACGGGTCCGCTCGGAAAAGGTGGGATCGTAATTCGCCATGACCACCCGGGCCATCTCCTCCTTGGATACCCCCTCCCTGTAGGTGTAGTCCTTGGAGTAGATGCCGTCGGTATTCAGGTTGTCGGCGGGGACGAAGACGAGGCGGCCCGCGTGCCGGTTGGGGAACCCGGCCAGGATCTCCACCTCCTCCGATTCTGCCACCGGTGCCCCCAGGTCCTGGAAATCCAGCTCCGGGCGTGTCCCGGCCGAGGCCACGGGGCCCTTGATATACCCGGCCACGGCGGAGGCCGCCACCACCTCCGGGCTGGCCAAATAGGCCTGGGCGTCACGGGATCCCATGCGCCCCTTGAAGTTCCGGTTCGTGGCGCTGATCCCCACCTCGCCGGCCTCCAGGAGGCCGGTACCCAGGCCGATGCAGGGGCCGCAGCTCGGGGGCAGGGGTATGGCTCCGGCTTCCAGGAGGGTGCTCCAGGCGCCGGAGGCCTCGGCATCGGCCTGGATCTCGGCGCTGGCGGCGGCCACGTAGAGCTCGACCCCCTCCGCAACCCTCTGGCCCCGGATCACGTTGGCTGCCGTCTCCAGGTCATCCAGCCGGCTGTTCACGCACGAGACCAGGTAGGCCTTGTGGATGGCGATCTTCTCCCGCTCCATCTCGGCCAGGGACCTCATGACTTGGACCGTGGCGGGCCCGGCCACGTGGGGGCTTGCCTTCGCCAGATCGAAACGGATGCGGGCGGCGTAGGAAGCCCCCGGGTCCGGCAGGACCGGGTCCGTGGCCCAGGCCGCCAGATCCGCTTCCCTGATCCTGGTGATTCCTTGGGCCTCCAGCCTCTCCCTCCGGAGCCGGAGGTACCGGACAGTGACCTCGTCGGTGGGAAACCAGCCTGCCAGGGCTCCCCATTCGGTGGTCATGTTGCTGATGGCAAACCGGGCGTCCATGGAAAGGGAGGACACGCCGGGGCCGGCGAACTCCACCACGGCGTTCAGGACCTCTCCCCGGTTGTACAGGCCGCAGAGGGTGATGATGACGTCCTTGCCGGTGGATCCGGGCGGCAGTTCTCCCTCCAGCACCACCTCCACGGTCCGGGGGATCTGCCACCAGAATTCTCCCGTGGCCCAGACGGCCGCGGCGTCGGTGCGAACCACAGGCGTGCCCAGAGCCCCAAGGGCCCCGTACATGTTGGCGTGGGAGTCGGAGGCCACCACCAGGGACCCGGGCACCACGTAGCCCATGGAGACCATGACCTGGTGGCCGATGCCCGAGCCGGCGGGGTAGAAATCCACACCCTGCACCCGGGCGAACTCCTGGATCTGGTCGTACTTGGCCAGGTTCTCCTCGGATCGGTTCTGGATGTCGTGGTCCAGGACGAAGACGGGCTGGCTCGGGTCCAGTATGGATGAAGCGCCCAGGGACTTGAACTTCGAAATCACCGCAGCGGTGTTGTCGTGGGTCAGGATGTGTCTGGGTCTGAGGCTCACCACGTCGCCGGTCCGGAGGGGACGTCCGGGACCTTCGGTCATGTGGGCCTGCGCGATCTTCTCGACGACGGTCTGGCTCATGGGATCAACCATTCACTTTCCCAGGGTCTTGAAGGGCTCGTAGCTCATGAAGTCGGCGTGGTGAACGATCCAGGCCTCCGTGGAGCGCCTCACCAGGTTCCCCTCGGCGGCGTGGGTGGCGATGATGTGGCACACCGGGTCCGGCACTCCGCACTCCATGGCCACGGCCACGCCCGTGAAGGGGTGCCGGAGAGCCTGACCCCTGGCGCTCTGCACCGCCACTCCCTCCACGCGCTCGTACTCCAGCACCTTGCCCACGTCCGCCAGGATGGCACCGGCGATCACAACGTCCATGTCGATGGGAAGGGCCCTTCCCATGAATTCGTCCATGGCCTCGGCGCTCCGACGGGCGATGTGGACCACGCAGCGCTTGTGCTCCATGAAGGTGGCCGGGCAGTCGGGGATGAGGAGGGTAAAGGGGATCTGCTCCAGGTCCTGGGGGTCCAGGGGGCTCCGCTCCATAGCCACCATCCAGGTCTGGGTGACCTGCTCGCGAAGCTCTTCATCCGAGATCCACTCCAACTCCGGCCACAGGCGCTCTACGGAATCCCTCATCATGATCCTCTCAAGGTCCAGGGGTGGAAAAAAGGGGGACCACCGGACGGTTCCACTGGCCCCCTGAAACGACGGAAAAATGGCGAACGAATCCGACTTCTGCAACCGTGGCCGGGGGCCGATTCAACACCCCCCTGTCGCTTCGGGAACAATCTTTGCAATATCTTACTCGGCTTCCTCCAGCGTCGGCCTCCGTCCCCCGGGATCAGGTGGCCAAAGCTCGGCTCATCGGCTGGAGGTACAGGGAACCAGTCTTCTCTTGCGGGGTGGTGCAATCGAGGCATACGAATGCTGCCGGTATGTCCCTCCCGTGTGACACATTGTCCATCGTAGCCGGCGCCAGGAGGCGGAAATGCCAGGAATCGTAGGGTATGGGGCCTTCATTCCTCGAAACCGGATTCGGAGCGAGGAGATCGCACGCCAATGGGGCAAGGACGCGGCCGCCATCGAACGGGGGCTGCTCCTGACGGAGAAATCCGTCCCGGGCCTCGACGAGGACACCATCACCATCTCGGTGGCCGCGGGTCGAGGGGCACTGGCCAGGGCCGGGATCGATCCCAAGAAGGTAGGCGCTCTCTACATCGGCTCCGAATCCCATCCGTATGCCGTGAAGCCCAGCGGAACCGTGGTTCTCGAGGCTCTCGGCCTGGGTCACGAGATCCACGTTGCCGACTTCGAGTTCGCCTGCAAGGCCGGAACCGAGGCCATGTCGGTGGCTCTTGCCATGGTGGAGTCGGGGCGGGCGGAGTATGCCATGGGAATCGGTGCGGACACCTCCCAGGGAGCCCCCAACGACGCGTTGGAGTTCTCGGCTTCGGCGGGTGGCGCCGCCTTCATCTTCGGGAAGACGGACCTTCTGGCTGAGGTCCTGGAAACCTACAGCTTCACCTCCGACACCCCCGACTTCTGGAGGAGGGAAGGGGAGTTCTATCCCCGCCACGCAGGGAGGTTCACCGGGGAACCGGCCTACTTCCGGCACGTCCTCTCCGCCACGAAAGGGATCCTGGACCGATCGGGCTTCAAGCCTTCGGACTTCAGGCATGTCGTCTTCCACATGCCCAACGGGAAGTTCCCCCTGGCGGCGGGCAAGCAGCTGGGGTTCACCGACAAACAGCTGGAGACGGGATGGGTGGTGAACCTCATGGGGAACACCTATTCCGGGTCCTCTCCCACAGGCTTGGCGGCCATTCTGGACATAGCCGACCCGGGCGATTTGATCCTCATCACGTCCTTCGGGAGCGGCGCCGGGAGCGATTCCTTCATCCTGAGGGCTACGGACCTTCTTCCGGAGCGCCAGGGTCTTGCGCCCACCGTCCGGTCCATGCTGGACAATCCGAGGAAGTACCTGACGTACGGCGAGTACGCCAAGGTTCGTCGGAAAATCATCGTCAACGACTGACCGGATCCCGCCCAGAGGGGAGATATCGGTCCTTCGAAAGCCGGGATATCGCGGCAGGAGGAACGGATGCGAGAGGTGGCAGTCATCGGAACGGGGATCACCAGGTTCGGAGAGCTGTGGGAGGCGAGCCTCCGAGACCTCTGTGTGGAAGCGGCCCTTGGAGCGCTCACGAGTGCGGGAGCCGATACCCTCGATTCCATCTATGTCGGAAACATGTCCGCCGGCCTTTTCGTGGGCCAGGAGCACCTGGCCCCCCTGATGGCCGATTACCTTGGGCTCGGAGGGGTACCGGCGACGCGGGTGGAGTCGGCTTGTGCCTCGGGAGGTATGGCCCTCCGATCGGCCTTCCTGGAGGTGGCCTCCGGGATGAGCGACCTGGTCCTGGCGGCCGGCGTGGAGAAGATGAACGACGGGGCCGACGTGACGGGAGTCCTGGCAACGGCCTCCGACCAGGAGTTGGAGGTCTACTACGGGGTGACCTTCCCGGGACTCTACGCCATGGTCGCCCGGGCCCACATGGAGAAATACGGCACTACGGAAGAAGATCTCTCCTGGGTGTCGGTGAAGGCCCACAGGAACGGGGCCAGGAATCCGAATGCCCAGTTCAGGAGGCTCATTTCATTGGAGGACGTCATGACCTCCACCATGGTGGCCGAGCCCCTGCGGATGCTCCATTGCTCCCCGGTGACGGACGGGGCGGCGGCCGTCCTCCTATGTCCCCTCGAACGAGCGAAGGAGTTCACGGACCGGCCCGTGAAGATCCTGGGCAGCGGGGCAGCCACTTCCACCCTCTCCCTGACCCACAGGAAGGACCCGGCAGACCTGGACGTGGTGGAACTGTCGGGCCGGCGGGCCTACGAGATGGCCGGTGTCACACCGGACGACATCCAGGTGGCCGAGGTCCATGACTGCTTCGCCATCGCCGAGATCTGCTGCTACGAGGCTCTCGGGTTCGTGGAGCCGGGCAAGGGGAAGGACGCGGCCCGGGACGGTGTCACCGACCTGGGCGGGAAGATCCCGGTGAACATCAGCGGAGGACTCAAGGCGAAGGGGCATCCTGTGGGTGCCACGGGGATCGCCCAGGCCGTGACCCTTGTCGAGCAGCTCAGGGGCGAAGCCGGCGAGTCTCAGGTGGAGGGGGCCAGGATCGGGCTGGCCCAGAACATGGGGGGCTCGGGTGCAAGCTCCGTCGTTCACATCTTCCAGGGAGTCTGACCATGCCGAGCCCACGCTACATTCGTGA
>PXFI01000290.1 GCA_003564295.1 Gemmatimonadota bacterium
ACATCAACCTGGAGCTGCAGGCGCAGCACGTGGCGCTCTTGACCCTGCGCAGTCCCCAGACGCGGAACTCCCTGCACCTGGAAATGGTCAAAGAATTAAATGCAGCCATGGATGAGCTCAGTGGCCGGGATGACGTGGGCGCCCTGGTTTTGACAGGCGAGGGAAAGGCCTTTAGTTCCGGCGGCGACCTGCTTCCAGACGGAAGACCACCGTGAAGGGGCGGGCGCGTTCCTGGAAAAACGCCAGCCCCGGTTCCAGGGGCGTTGATGCATTCTAGAAATCTCACAGCCTCTAGCGCAAAAAATGCTGCGGCCCGCTGCGGGGCACCCCCCGTGTTGGGCCGCATGCTTTTATCCAGTTCTCCGCGCCCCGCCTTTTTGGGATGGGCGGGGCCGGGACCAGGGAATCAAGTCCATTATCGGTGCTTGTTTTCTCGGGACAGCTCTAGACTCAAGCGGTTCACCGCCGCGGTAATGCGATCAATGTTCCGGTAATCGGAAGAAACCAGGTCGATCAAGGTGTCCCTCTTGAAGCGCTTCATGCTTTCTTTCCCCCGGTATCCCGCTGCTTCCGCCATCAGGATGTATTCATCGGTCAGGTCGGTGGGGATATCCCGGAGTTCGATTTCTCTCCGCAAGCGCTCACACTCGGAAAGCCATCCCTGGAAGTCCAGGTTGCCCACCCGGGCGTTTCCAAAGGAAGGCCAGAGGGAGAGCGGTTTGTACAGCACATATTCGTAGGTCATCACCCGCTCGATAAAGTCATGGGGGATGTGAAAATCGAATTCCTCGGCCCGCTTGTACCACTGGCTGTTTTTAAAAGGCATGCAGGGGCTCACGATCACGGAATCGGGCTGCATCTCCTCCACCAGGGTAATATTGTCGCGAAAGACCTGCTCCAGGCTGATCCCCGCTGTTAGGGGGGAAGGATAGATCAGGGCCAAACTGACATAGGCCTGCACACCGACTTTTTGCTGGGCTTCCCTGTACGCCCGCACGGTGGTCAAAATATCTGCCCGGTTAACCCCTTTTCGCATCACGTGCTCATTGATGATGTCGTTTCCCGACTCACCGCCCATGAAGATAGCCCTCAGTCCTGACCGCAGCATCACGGCAAAGGCTTCCACCACTTCCGCGTAACGCGCTTCCGATCCGGCGATTCCCCTGATGGGTCTGCACCCCATGGAATATTGCACCTGCAGTTGCCTGTCTAAAAGCTGCTGCGCAATTTTTTTTCCGAAGTCCGGTGGAGTTTCGGACCCGGCAAATTTAAAGAGGCCGATGCCCTCTTGAATCATATGTTCCATTTCACCGACGATGTGCTCTACGGGACGCGGATAGTGCCGGGCATAGAAATGCGGGTGAACGCAGAAATTGCATTTTCCCCAGGGACAGCCTAACGAGTCCAGCACCAGGTGAATGGCCAGCTTGTCTTCACGGGTACCTTCATCGTATAGCGGGTAGCTTTTTTCTTCCCCCCGGGGCGTGTATTTGGGGGTGAGGTGAATCGCTCCGTTTTGGCGATAAAGCAGGTTTTTCAATTCCCCCGACTGGACACGCAGCAGGATATCGCGACAGACCGCCTCCTTGTCCCAGTGTTCCGCATGTTTCCGGGCGATGGATAAGATGATCTCCAGGGGGATTTCTCCTTCGGAAATGACACCCAGATCAAAGGACGAATGTTTCAGAAAATCTTTTTCGTAGAGGGTGACGTGAAATCCTCCCGCCACAATCAGCACAGAAGGATCTTTCTTGATGATCTCCCTGGCCAGCTGATCCGCCCAGGTGAACGCCTCCCCGTACCACACTTTCACGCCGAAGACTTTGATCCCGCTTTTGACAACATCTTCAGCAAGCTGCCGCAAGTGGCGTTTCATCCTGCGGTGCTGGAAGAAGACCACCGCGTTCTGCACGGTGAGGAAAACCGGGAAAAAAGCTTTCGCAGATGTTCTATTTCGTTTGCCCAGGAAAAAAATCAAACGGGTGCAGGCCCGGTTGAGTTTGAGCAGCGCGGTTGGGCATAGTTTCCTGTAAAACTGGTTTTTCTGCCAGTCTATGACTTTCACCCGGTAGCTCCGGGATTGCAGATGGCCTTTCAGCAAGGTAAGCCCGTTTTCTAAAAATCCATCGCTGGGAGAGCGTTTCCGCGTTGCAATGGAATTCCACAGCCACATGTCCTCCATCTTGTTCCTCTTTCCCTGCGGGCACGAACCGCCCGACTGTATTTCCCACACAATCTCAATATTCTCCGGGAAACCCATGAATCCTTTCCCCCGGGCAAATAATCGGGCAGGGTACCATGTAGGAAGAGGGTAACGCCAAAATATGTCAATCTCTCCTGCGGCCCTTCTCCTGGCTTTGCTTTGTTCGAAACAGGTTTTGTGATGTGGAAAAAGTGCTGGCCTTTCCGCGCGTCAAGCAGGAATTGAAAAAAGGCCTGTCGAACAATACGGGTATTCTTCTTGGAGCAGCATGATCAAGCCATGAGGAAAAACCTCACGCTGTCCGTGAGCATTCTGCGGCCATCATCAC
>PXFI01000303.1 GCA_003564295.1 Gemmatimonadota bacterium
CCCGCCGGGGCCGGGAAGGGCGGGCCACCTGGACCTACCAGACGAACCAGCTCTTCAGCAAGGTGCAGGCCTTCGGCCCCGATGTGCCTATCCAGCACTACCGGACCGACGGCACCCCCTACCCGGCCGGGACTCCCATGCCCGCCGACAACTGGAAGTACGTGCAGATGGACCCATTCCTCCGGACGGGCTGGACCCAGCAGCACAACCTCTCCGTCACCGGAGGCACCCAGGCGGCCCGCTACTTCCTCTCCGCGGCCCTGGACGACGGCGAAGGCGTCCACCCCAACGACGAAGAGAGGCGGGTGACCGTTCGCGGAAACATCACGTTCCAGCCTCTGGCGGGCCTTTCCATCGACTGGAACACGGCATACACGAACCACGACTTCATCATCACCCACTCGGGCAACAACCTCTACGGCATCCATTTCAACGCCATGAGGACCCCCGGTAACACGGTGGGCTCCACTGATCCCGACGTCATCGGACGACTCCTGGACGCGTGGGCAGAGCAGGAAAACACTCGTTTCAACACCGGGGTCACGGCCACCTACGCGCCCACAGCCGAGTTCTCCAACCGGCTCACCGTGGGGGTGGATCGGGCCACCATGCGGGGCTTCCATCTAACCCCCTTCGATTACATCCTCCTGCCTCAGGGCTCCCTGGCCGAGCAGTGGTGGCGAAACCAGGCCGTGAGCCTCTACTACACCGGGAGCTACACCTTCCGCATCTCCGAGGCCATCGGCTCCACCCTGTCCTGGGGCGGCCAGAACGTCACCACCGAGTCGAAGCGCGTTGACGCGTTCGGCCTTGGCCTGCCGGGCCCGGGCAACCACACCATCACCGCCGCGGCCAGCAAGCTCTCCGCCAGCTCCGGTCAGCGGATCATCGACGCAGGCGTCTTTGCCGAGAACCGCTTCAGCATCCGGGACAAGATCTATTTCACCGTAGGCGCCCGGGTGGACGGAAACTCCACCTTCGGAGAAGACATGGGGCTGCTGGTTTACCCGAAGTCCTCCGTGTCGTACGTAATCTCGGAAGAGGACTTCTGGCCGGCGCGGTTCGGTGACCTCCGCCTTCGGGCAGCCCTGGGCGAGGCGGGCCGTGCCCCCGGACCCTTCGACGCCCAGCGTACCTGGAGTCCCCAGGCCTTCGCCGGCCAGGCGGCCTTCCTTCCCGGGAACATGGGCAACCCGGAGCTGGGCCCCGAGCGCACCCTGGAGATGGAGGGGGGCTTCGAGAGCTCTCTCCTGGACGACCGGCTGACGGTGGACTTCACCTACTACCACCAGACCACCAGGGACGGCATGCTCTTCGTGCCGCAGGTACCCTCCGGCGGCTTCATCGGAAGCCAGCTGGAGAACATCGGAGAGTACTCCAACCAGGGGATGGAGCTCAGCGTCAACGCCACCCTCGTCTCCCGGCGGGAGTTCACGTGGGACCTGGGCTTGAACCTCACCACCAACAAGAGCGAGATGTTGGACACCCACGGACAGGAATACTACAACTACCAGGTGGGTCACCCCATCGGCGCGAACCGGGGAACGAAGGTCCTGAACCCGAACGAGTACGCGGATCCCATCACTGAGCGGGATTATATCTTCGGGCCCAACGCTCCCACCCGCATCGTGGGCATCTCCACGGACCTGGGGCTCCCCTGGGGCATCCGGGTCTCGGCCCGGGCCGACTACCAGGGCGGAAACTACATCACCCAGAGCTCCCAGTGGGCCATGGCCAACCGGGGCGGCGGAGCCCCCGGGTGCGCCGACGCGTACCTGATCGTGCCCCACCGGGGGTACAGGTTCGCCTCGCCGGAGAGCATCGGCCAGCTCACCGCCCACCAGCGAGGCCATTGCTACAACGACAACTTGCAGACCGGCATGTGGATCGAGCCCGCCGACTTCTTCAAGATCCGGGAGATCAGCGTCGCGGTCCCGGTGGACTTCGTCATTCCCATGGCCAACTCCGCCGTCATGTCCCTCTCGGCCCGGAACCTCCGGGTGTGGACTCACGAGGAGTTCACGGCCTTCGACCCGGAGATGATCTGGAGCCGGTGGCCCATCGGTTCGGTGTTCTCGGGCATCGCTGAAGCCGTCCCATCGCCCATGCAGTTCACGGCGTCCCTCCGGGTCGTCTTCTGACAGTGGAGGACATCATGATACCGGACAAGGCAACGACGACCCAAGGTACTCGGAGGCTCGTGATGAAGGACATAAGAAATCCAATCGGCGGCGCGGCGGCCAGGGGGGTGGCCATTCTCATGGTCCTGCTCCTGGCTTTGGCCGCGTGTGACTTCGAAGTGTCGAACCCGGGACCCGTTGACGACCCGCAGCTCAACGAGCCCGGCGCCCACAACGCGGTGGTCCAGGGAGCAAGCTTTGCCCTCTCCATCGCCCTCTGGCAACTAGGATACATCAACGGGGAGACGGCGGACGAGATCACCCGGTCCGGCCGGAACTTCTGCTGTCCCAAGGCTCCGCCCCGGGTGGGTGATCTTACGCGGGCCCAGTTGGGAGGCTA
>PXFI01000282.1 GCA_003564295.1 Gemmatimonadota bacterium
CACCTGCCGGAGTTGGAGCTGTCAAAGGAGTTCTCGGTGGAAGAGATGGAGGCCTGGATGGAAAGGGTGGAGTACCGGCCTCTCAGGACGGCGGTGATGGAGCGTTGGGCCAGGATCGCAGGTAGCGGAACCGGTCGTGTTGCGACCCGCCGCGGTGGAGCCTAACCTCAAGCCGTCGCCCAGCTCATCCACTGCCACTCGCTCACCCAGGAGCCGGCTGCCCGGACCCATGGCCAGGAAATCCAACAACAACCACAGCGAGCTCCTCCGGGAGCTCTTCCAGGCGGCCGTGCAGCTACGGGGCTCCATCGAGCCCTCGGACTACAAGAAGTACGTCCTGCCCCTGGTGTTTCTCCGGTTCCTCTCCCTGCGCTTCGACCAGAGGCGGGGGGAGATCCAGACGCTTCTGAGGGAGCCGGGGAGCGAGCTGTACACCACCGATCCCGCTTCCGTCCGGGAGACATTGGAGGACCCCGACGAGTACCGGGCCGCCGGCGTGTTCATGGTCCCGGCCAAGGCTCGCTGGGAGTACCTGCGGGAGCGGGCCCAATCCGACGACATCAAGGTCATCGTGGACGACGCCCTGCAGGCGGTGGAAGACGCCTACCCGACGGAGCTGAAGGGGCTCCTGCCCAGGGTCTTCGCCGGTTCCAACCTCTCCCGGGAGAACGTCACGGGCCTCATCAACCTCTTCTCCAAGGACGTATTCCGGGCCGATCACGGCGGGGCGGATCTCATCGGCAAGGTCTACGAGTACTTCATCGGGGAGTTCGCCGACTCGGAAGGGAGACGGGGCGGGGAGTACTTCACCCCGGTGTCTATCGTGAGGACCCTGGTGCGGATGCTGGAGCCCTCCCCCGGCGACAAGGTCTTCGATCCCTGCTGCGGGTCCGGCGGAATGTTCGTCCAGTCTGATATCTTCACCGGCCGGTCCCACGATTTGTCGTTCTACGGGCAGGAGTCGAAGGAGTTCACCTACCAGCTCTGCCGTATGAACCTTTTCATCCACGGGCTTGGCGGCGCCATCGAGCTGGGGAACTCCTACTTCAACGACCTCCACCCTGACCTGAAGGCGGACGTAGTCCTGGCCAATCCTCCCTTCAACGACGGCTCCAAGGGCGAGAACGGGTGGGGAGCGAACCGGATCCCCGACAAGGATCCCCGGTTGGTGGTGAACGGGCGGCCCATGCCCCTGGCCACCCGCAATGCCAACACACTGTGGATGCTCCACTTCCTGCACCACCTGGCTCCCGGGGGCGCCGCCGGGTTCGTCATGGCTACCGGCGAGCTTTCCAACCGTGAGAACGCCCGGTTGGCTGTCCGCAAAGCCCTGGTGGACGGAGGGTACGTGGACTGCATCGTCCAGTTCACAGGCCAGCTCTTCGCCAACACCCAGATTCCCTGCAGCCTCTGGTTCCTCTCCCGGAACCGGGACGGGTCGAAGGGCTTCCGGAAGCGGATGGACGAGATCCTCTTCATCGATGCACGAAAGCTCGGCACCCTCATCCCGGGATCCCGGAAGCAGAAGGAGCTCTCGGAGGAGGAGGTGGAGCGCATCGCCGCTGTCTACCGTGAGTTCAAACAGACGGCCGCCCCCGAGGCCCGGCCCGGGTTCTCGGCGGTGGCATCGGTGGAGGATGTCAGAGGGCATGAGTATGCTCTGACACCCGGGCGGTACGTGGGGGCGGAGGATGTGTTGGAGGAGGAGGGGGCGTTTGAGGAGAGGTTTGGGGAGTTGAAAGAGACCCTTCTGGACCAGTTGGCTCGAAGTCAATCCCAGGCCCAAACCGTGCGGGAGATCCTCGAGGAACTAGCACCATGACACTCTCCTGGCCGGCTCATCGGGTCGAAGAGCTCCAAGAAGCGGGAGTTCTTCTGGTCGAAGATGGTAACCACGGAGAATGCCGTCCACGGCCCCACGAGTTCGGGGAGGGCGAGACCCGTTTCATTCGCGCCGCAGACCTGGATCAGGGCAGAGTCCTGTTTGAGAAGTCCAGCCGGATCTCGGATATCGCTAGAGACCGGGTCAGAAAGGGTGTCGGGGCTACAGGGGATATCCTGTTCTCCCACAAAGGAACGGTGGGGAAGTTGGCTTTCGTTCGCGATGCCGCCCCTCCTTTTGTGTGCTCACCGCAAACGACGTTTTGGAGAGTCCTGGACCATGAAAGACTGAGGTGCCGGTTCCTCTATTACTACATGCTCTCCTGGGCTTTCCGATCTCAATGGCAGGCGCGAAAGGGAGAGACGGACATGGCGGACTATGTGAGCCTGACCGCTCAGCGCCAGCTCGCGGTCTGCCTCCCACCACTTGAGGTCCAGGATTCGATCATCCATGTCCTCTCCTCCCTCGACGACAAGATCGAGCTCAACCGCGAGATGAACCGGACGCTGGAGGCCCTGCCCCAGGCCATCTTCCGGTCGTGGTTCGTGGACTTCGACCCTGTGGTGGCGAAAGCAGAAGGGCGGGTGCCGTTCGGGATGGACGCGGACACGGCGGCGCTCTTCCCGGACCGGTTC
>PXFI01000085.1 GCA_003564295.1 Gemmatimonadota bacterium
GAGGCGCGGTACCGCTCCAGCTTGGCCCGGGCGCGCTCCAGGGCGGCGACCCCGGCATCCAGCTCCGAGAATAGCTCCTCGATCTTGGCGACGATGCGGCGTTGTTCGGGGAGGGGAGCGATCGAGAAGTCTGTGGAAAGAAGCTGTTTCTTCGTAATCCCGCTGATGGTGGTTCCGCGGGCCTGGCCCCGGAAACGCCGAGAGAGCCGCTTCAATTGATGGGCGGCGAAGGCCGCATCGATTCCCGTCGGAGGGATCAAAGCCTGACAGTCTTGGCTGAAGGTCATCGGCTGGACCGCAAGGCCGACCTTCCCGAGCCCAACCCGCGTCGCGACTATCACAGAACCGGCTGGAACCACAGATGCGGCTGACTCCTCGATCCCGAGCGTTGTCACGAACCTACGAATTCTGATCCCCAGGTCCTCTTCCAGGTCTGCACTGGTGACCCATGGGATGTCTCCGTTCCAAAATTTCGGGCTCCCTCGGCTTGGCGTTCCTCCCCCGACGACTTTGAAGGCCTCCCCGACTTCCACCTCCACCCACCCCTCTGGCAGCTTCCCCCTCACGCCACCAACCTCCGGTTCAGTTCATCCATGAGGCTCCACAGCTTTTCCCCGAACGTCTTGTAGGCCTTTCCCAGACCCCCCATCTGGTTGAAGGGGACCTGGTCGAAGTCGTCCCGCTCCATGGAGAGGCTGCTGGCGATGTGGTCCTTGATGGCGTCGAGCCAGGCCCGCTGCTCCGGCGTGAATCGGATCCCCAGGGACTCCTTCTCCGCCAGCCACTCCTGGTAGCGGTCCTCCACCTGCTGGGCCAGGGGGACCAGGTCTCCTTCCGGCTCCAGGGCGTGGCGCACCAGGGCCACCAGGTCCACCAGGGCCTTCCCTCCCCTTCCCTTCACCTTCTCGGGCTCCACGGCCTGGTACAGGGACCAGATCCCCGACGCCGGCTCGTGCACCGCCAGGGGGGGCCGCTTCAGGGCCTCCTCCAGGGCCCGGATCTGGTAGAACCGGAGCCCGGCCCGGTAGGGGCGGCTGTAGAGGATCTGGAGCGCCTCGATCTCTTCCTTGTTCTCCTCGATGAACTCCCGGAACTCGGCCAGCTTGGTCTGAGCCTTCCGGAGGGCTTCGGCGTCGTAGCCCGCCAGGAGGAGCTCGTCCCGGGTGCTCTCGTCCAGGACCTGCTCCAGGGAGCGGCGGGCCTCCAGGACGGCCTCCCTGAGCCCGGGATCCAGGAACGGCCGCAGGGCCGCCGCCATCCGCCCCCGCTCCACCGCCTCCCACTGCTCCTCCGTGGGCTCCGCTTCCGGGCCGAGTTCAAAGCGGGCCGCCGCCTCTTCCCGCACCTGGTCCGGGTCCAGGCTGGAGAGGAGGGCTCCCGCCAGGGCCGAGGGCCCCTTCCCTCCCGCAGCCTGGGCGATGCGGGCCTTCTCCTCCTCCCCCAGCCCCCGCTCCAGGCGGGCCATGCGGGCCCCCAATGCGGAGACCACGTCGGCGTCCACGATCCCCTGGGCCACCGTCTGGAGGAGCCTGTCCAGGGGGACGCCGGGCCTCCGGTCCAGGGGCCGGGAGGTGGTCTTGTCCCGCTCGCACACCCCCACGGCGTCCACGATGACGAAGTGGGTCTTGGTGAGGGCATCGGGGGTGACGCCCCGGAGGTCATGGGAGCCGATGATCCGCACGCCCCTCCCCTTCATCTGCTCGAAGTAGCTGGCGGAGCTGACGTTTCGCATGAAGAGGAGGCACTCCAGGGGCTTCACGTCGGTGCCCGTTGCGATCATGTCCACGGTGACGGCGATGCGGGGGTGGTAGGAGTTCCTGAACTGGGCCAGGAGGTCCTCGGGAGCCACCCCCGTGGTCTTGCTGGTGATCTTCTGGCAGAACTCGTTTCCCTTGCCGAACTCCTCCCTCATGACCCTCACGATGTCGTCGGCGTGGGTGTCCTGCTTGGCGAACACCAGCGTCTTGGGCACCTCGGTGCGGCCCGGGAAGATGTCCTTGAAGAGGCGGTCCCGGAACGTTCGTACCACCAGGCGGATCTGGTCCTCCGCCACCACGTCCCGGTCGAGTTGGTTGGCCGTGTAGGTCAGGTCGTCCTCCAGCTCCCTCAACGTCTTCTCCCGGGTGCGCTTGTCCCGGTGGGGGACGAAGACCCCCGCCTCGGCCTTCAAGCTACTCCCCTCCTCCGACACCCGGGTCCGGATGCGGTAGACGCTGTAGCCCACGTTCACCCCGTCGGCTACGGCCTTCTCGTGGGAATAGTCCTGGACCAGGTTCCCCCTGAAGAACCCCAGGGTCTGGGGCGTGGGAGTGGCGGTGAGGCCCACCAGGAAGGCGTCGAAGTACTCCAGCACCTGCCGCCACACGTTGTAGATGGAGCGGTGGCATTCGTCCACGATGACGAAGTCGAAGGTCTCAGGGGGCAGGGCCGGGTTGTAGACCACCGGCGCCGGCTCCCGCGGCAGGGGGCTCCCGGCCTCGAACAGAGAGCCATCCTCGTTGGCCTCGTCGAACTCC
>PXFI01000018.1 GCA_003564295.1 Gemmatimonadota bacterium
AAGGCCAGGTGTGGTCCAGGTACGCCGCTCGCTCCAACCCCGTCAGTGTGGCGTCGTACCCGTGGGCCCGCCCTTCCCTGATGGCCCTCTCGCTGCAGTAATAGGATCCCTCCATGCCCAGGGGTTGGAAGAGGTGCTCGGCCACATACTCCTCGTAGCTCTGGCCCGACACCTTCTCGATGATGAGCCCCAGGAGAAAGTAGGCCGAGTTGTTGTAGATGAGGGCGTTGCCGGGCTCGAACTCCAGGGGCTCCGCCTGCACGAGTGTCACCAGAGTGTCCCGGGGGAACCTCCGCATCCTGAGCTCGCCGAAGACGGGCATTTCCGTGTAGCCCTTGATGCCCGAGGTGTGATCCAGGAGGCGTCGCACCGGGATGCGGCGCCCTTGTGTATCGTAGTCAGGGAGGTAGGCGGTGATGTCTGCGTCCAGGTCCACCTTCCCTTCCTCCGCCAGTTGGAGAAGGGCCGCCGCCGTGAACTGCTTGGTCATGGAGCCGATTTCATAGCTGGCCCCGCCATCGGCCGGGCTGGCCACGTTCCATTCCAGGTCTACCTTTCCGTATCCCCTCATGAGGAGGGTGTCTCCACCCCTCACCACCGCCACCGAGATCCCCGCCACCATGGGGTGGTCCGCATGGGCTCGGGAGGCTGAGTCCAGGGCCACCACCAGGGCTTGCCGTTCGGCCACTTGCGCCGCGCTCGGCGTCGCCGCCGGCGCGAGAGGAACCAGCAGAAGAACGGAGACGATTGCGGATCTCCGAAGAACGGTGCGGGATCCGGAACTGGGGAGCACGCCTGAGACGGCTGCCATGTTCATGAGCGGACCTCCTCTGTTTGACGGTCTACACCCGGCCTGGTCGCCCCTCGAGCTCGCCAGGGCCATGCTACTTAACACAGGATGCTGCTGTCGGCCAGAACCGGATGTCCCATGAGCCTGGCTCGGGGCCGCCCCCACCGGAGGCACACCTCCCGGGTTCCAGTCGCCCCCTTGCGTCCCTTCTACCATGGCAAGAGACTCCTCTTCATGAAGAATGGTGCCTTCTCTTCCACCCCGCTCCCGGTTGGGACCATGGCGCTCTTCGGGGCCATGGGGCTCCGGAGCTCCAAGCACCTGCCATGCCTCCTCCTGACGGCGGCGTTGGTGGGGATCGGGGCGGAGGCCCTTTCTGGACAGCAGCGGGGAGGATTGAGGTGGGAGGCACCGACCCAGCCACCGCCGGCTCATGTGGAGCTCGGCTATGCGGCAGATGCCTTCTTGCCGGCCCAGGGAGGGTGGTCCGGCAACTCCATCGCCCTGGACAACCTCGACCTCCTGCTGCACCTGAACCTGGGTGCCCTCCTCGGTTTGCGGGGTACGTCGCTGCGGCTTCACGTCCAGTCGAACCGTGGAGGCTCGGTAAGCTCCGAGGTCGGTGATCTGCAGGGTATCAGCAACATTGAGGCCCCTGCGGAGTGGAGGCTATATGAAGCATGGATCGAGCAGCAGATCGGGCCCCGACTCTCGATCCTGGCCGGCGTCTACGACATCAACAGCGAGTTCGACGTGATTCCCGCCGCTGGGGATTTCCTCAACGGCTCCTTCGGCTTCGGCCCGGAGTACGCCCTGAGCGGGGACGTTGGACCCTCCACCTACCCTGCCACCAGTCTGGCAGCCCGGATCAAGGTGCGACTCACTCCCTCCCTTTACGGGCTCTTCGGCGTGAGCGACGGCGCCCCCGACAGACCCGGAGCGTCGCGTTTCTCGCTGGACGACTGGGCGGGAGCCCTCCTCTCCTTCGAGGCGGGCTACACCCGGCTTCTGTCCGCGTTCTTCCCGGCGCCCCATGTGGTACCTCAGCGGCCCGAACCGCGGAGAGGGGGACGGGGCATGGACCGCGGGCTGCACAGGCGCCAGCGGGGCCGGATCGGCCGGGGGAGTCTCATCGAGGAGATGAGCACGAAGGTGGCCATAGGCGCCTGGGCCTACACTGAGCGATTCCAGGCCTGGACACCCGACCAGCCAGCGGGCCGGAGCTGGGGACTCTACGTCCTGGGAGAACAGCTCCTCCACCTAAACCGGGACGGAGCCGGGGGTCTGTCGGGCTTCGCCCGCGTGGGGACTGCGTCGGATGCCGTGAATCAGCTGGACCTCTTCCTGGGGGGAGGACTCACCTATCGCGGCGCCTTGCCCGGCCGCCCTGATGATGTGGCCGGGCTCGGCATGGCTCATGCGCGCAATGGCTCTCCCTTCCGGCGGGCGCAGCGGGAGGCGGGGTTTCCCAGAAAGGGAGCCGAGACCGTCCTCGAGCTGACCTACAGGGCCCAACTGGGCCGGTTCTTCGTGGTGCAGCCGGACCTGCAGTGGGTTGTGAATCCGGGCATGGACCCGGGTGTGGCCAACGCCCTGGTGTTCGGCCTAAGGGGTTATCTCCACGTAGAGTTTCCTTGAGGGGACAGGCTCGCTCCTATCGTTCGATCCCGTCCCGGGCCGGCACGCCCTGGTCGTAGTAGTGCTTCACCTGTCGCATTTCCGTTACCAGGTCCGCCCGCTCCATAATCTCTGCCGGAGCGCGGCGACCCGTGAGGATGAGCTCCCCCTTCTCCCCAGGGCGCATTTGCCCAGCACTGTGGGGCTCGACTAGGTTCTTCGTCCCCCCACTGAACACAGCGGCGACTCTTCGGGACGAGGAGGGAGTTCCCATGGCGACCTGCAAATGGTGCGAACGGTCAGGCTGGCTGTTGAGTCTCTCCGCCAACGGCATGTGCGACACCTGTGAGGTGACTGAGGTGCCGTTGATCGTCCGGCGGGTGGAGGCCATTCAGGAATCTAAGAGCGTCGTGGATTCTGCCAGGACCTTCCAGGCCCGCATTGAGAGCTGCGACGACATCATCAGGACCGCGGAGGAGCTGATCCCCTATGAGCTCAAGGGGATCAGTGTGGCGGAGCCCTCGGCCGCCGAGCTGAAGGCCGCCTACGAAGCTGAGCGGCAGAAGATTGTTGCTGAACAGCTATCTGCGAGAAGCCGAGAAGGAAGAGTTCAAGGGCAACCGGGAGAGGGCCCTTGATCGGTACCAGGAAACGTTGTTCCTCCTCACCACCAAGGCTGTGGACCACGAACTCCTGCTGGAGCACCGCGGCAAGATCGAGAGCAAGATAAGGGAGCTGAAGTGGGAGACCTGAGGACGCCCGGCGGGTTACCACGCCCCCGCACGCGCAAACAACTCCTCCGTCTCTCGGTTCAGGAGCGCCCACAGACCGTAGACTCCCAGCAACGTGCCCAACGGGATATTGACGAGGTGGAGGGCGGAGAGAACGATGGCCAGAATGCGGGCCCAGGGCCTGAACCCCAAGAGCCCGATTCCGGCCACGATCCCGGGGAGTGACAGGATCCCGATCACCAGGAAGAGCAGCGTACCGATCATTCCCAGCAAGGGTGCGGCGATGTGGGCCCCCTCCTCGCCGCTGGCGCCCACGAGCCCGGCTGCACCGCCGAAGATCAGGAGGATGAGGAGAGCGAAGCCGGCTCCGAGGGCGCCGAAGGCGATGTGGATCACACCCAGGATCTTCACGTGTGTGGCCATGGAAACCTCCCGACCGAAAGCGATTGCCTGCCTCGTTGCCGGGGTCGGCGGACACTGGCCCGGGCCGGCCCCGGAGTGAGCCCTGGGGGCTGAAGCTACTCCACCGCCAGGAGCCTGACCTCGAATACCAGCACCGAGTTCGCCGGGATGGGGCCCACGGGCCGGTTTCCGTAGCCCAGGGAGGGCGGGATCACGAGTTTCCGTAGCCCTCCGACCTTCATCCCCTCTACACCCTCATCCCAACCGGCGATCACCCTCCCGACCCCGAGCTGAAAAGAAAAGGGGTCAGCCGAGTCCTGGGCCTCGTCGAACAGGGTGCCGTTGGGCAACCAGCCCCGGTAAAGCACGTGGACCCGGCTCCCGGCCACGGCGGTGGCCCCCGTCCCCACCTCCACGTCCTGGTAATAGAGCCCGCTGCTGGTAAGCGTCATGTCGTCCAGATTGATGCCCAACTCGGGAGCGAACGTGACGTCCCGCGGGTCGACTCCCTTGGGGTCGCTCTCGCAGGCCACCCCTGCCACCAAAACAGCCAGCAGCAGGGCCATGGTCCCATGGGCTCGTTTCATCTTTCCATCCTCCCGCTTTGAGGGCACCAGGCCGCGAACGGCAACGGCGCCGGGAGCCCGGCCCTACCCTCTTCGTCTCCTTGGGGCTGACCCCAACCGCCCACAAGCTCGCGCACAATACGGCCAACGTCCAGAACCCGGACTCGCCGGTGTCGAGGTTGACAGTGCCGAGGCGAGCGCCTACGTATGCCGTCGGAGATCGCCTTTGCCCGGAGATCCACGGAACCAACCAGAAGGGGGACACCATGAATCCCATCTCCCCGCGGCACGCCGTCTATCCCGGTCCAAGCGGTCGACTCCTCCTTTGCTGGCTCGCCCTGCTCCTGTGGGCAGCACCCACTGCGGCCCAGACGAGCCCCCTCCAGGGGCTGGACCAGTACATCCAGCAGGCAATGGCGGTCTGGGAGGTTCCTGGTCTGGCAGTGGCCGTGGTCAAGGACGACCGGGTCGTCCTCGCCAAAGGTTATGGCGTCCACGAGATGGGAGCGGCGAACCCGGTGCCGGTCACGGAGCACACCCTCTTCGGCATCGGCTCCACCACCAAGGCCATGACCGCTGCCGCCCTGGGTATGCTCGTGGATGAAGGCAGGATTCGCTGGGACGACCCCGTGGCCAAGCACCTCCCCGATTTCGCCCTCTACGACCCCTGGGTTACGGAGCAGGCCACGATTCGTGATCTCCTGGCCCACCGCGTGGGAATCGGCCGCATGATCGGCAATCGGATCCAGTACATGACCAGGGAGCCCCGGAGCGAGCTCATCTACCGGATGCGCTACCTGCCGCCGGAACGTCCCTTCCGGTCTGGCCATGTGTACCAGAATGTCATGTACATGACGGCCGGGGAGATCATCCCCGCCGTCACCGGGGTGAGCTGGGACGATTTCGTCCGCAACCAGATCTTCCACCCCCTGGGCATGCGGTCCACCAACACCAGCATCCATCAGTTCCGCCCCCATGACCCCGTCGCCTCGCCCCACAACGTGGCCGACGGCGAGCTGGTGGTGATCCCACCCCGGGATTGCGATAACATCGGCCCCGCCGGCTCGGTGAACTCCAGCGCCGCTGAGATGGCCCAGTGGATGCGGCTCCAGCTTGGCGGCGGCGTCTACGAGGGCCGCCGCCTCCTGAGCCAGGAAGTGATGCAGGAGATGCACCGTGCCCAGATCACCCTTCCCTCCAGCCCGGAGGATGGGCTGGCCGCCTATGGGATGGGCTGGCGGCTGAGCCAGTACCATGGCCGGATGATCTCACAGCACGGCGGCGGCATCGATGGGATGACCACGGCGCTCATGCTGGTGCCCCAGGAGCAAATCGGTGTGGTGGTCCTCTCGAACATGCTGCCCCATTCCCTGGCCAGCGCCGTGGCCCGGCGGGTGGTGGACGCCTACCTGGATCTGCCCCCCCGGGATTGGAGCGCCGAGATGCTGGCCCAGAGCCGCACGTCCCAGGCCCGTGCCCATGCCCTGCGAGCCGACATGGAGGTCGCCCGGGCGGCGGGTTCTGCACCGTCCCTGCCCCTGGACCTTTATGTGGGAGCCTATGAGGACGATCTGTACGGAAGGGCCGAGATCCGGATGGTGAACGGGCACCTTCAGCTTCGCTTCTGGGAGGACGAAGGCTCCGTCCTGGACCTTCACCATTGGCATTTCGACACCTTCCGAGCCCTCTGGCCCAACCCCTTCCATGGCGAGAAGTTCGTCTGGTTCAACCTCGACAAGGGCGGCCGGGTCGCCGAGCTTAATGTGGAGTGGAACCTTCGCCCACCGCCCAGCGGTTACATCCGGGTGACCCGCTTTGAACGGGTTCCAGGTTGACGGAAGCCTGCCAACTCAGAGCCCACCAGAGGCAGGCCTGCCAAACGGGGGCCGGCCACACCCAGCCACCAAGAGGACATCCATGAGACCATACAGCCGGGCCCTGACGCTCGCCCTCCTCATCGCCCCGTCCCAGCTCGCGGCACAGATCACTGAGCAGGAATACGCGGAGCGTCGGGCCCACCTCGTCTCGCAGATAGCAGAGCCCGTCATCCTGGGCGTGGGCGCCGCTCGCGATCAGGATATCGCCTATCTCACGGGCTTACGAGAACCGGACGCCGTGCTGCTCATGGTCAGGGAGGATGGCCGGATCACCGAAACCATCTTCCTACCGGCCCCGGACCCCACACAGGACCCCCCGGAGGACGCGGGGGATCCGGCCACGGACCCCACACCGGTCGTGGCCCCGGAGGAAGAGAATCGGGCCCGGCACGCTCCCGCCGAATCGGGGCTGAACCGCCGGGACCTGGCCGAGTTGGAGCAGGTGCTGCGACCGCTGCTGGCCCAGCACCGCTCCCTGGCCACGGTGGGCGCCTACAACCCAGGCCTCCGGGCCAATCCTGCCACCCTGCAGATCGAAGCCGTGCTGGCTGAAGAGGCGGGCGTGGCGGTGAGGGACGCGAGCCATGTTATCACAGCCATGCGGGCCATCAAGAGTGAAGCGGAGCTGGCCCTCATCGAGCGGGCCATCAACATCACTGCCGAGGCACACCGGGAGATCATGCGCAATCTGCGGCCCGGCCTCACGGAGGACGACATCAAGGAGGTCATCGACGGCATCTATCATCGGCTCGGCGCAGATCCCCGCCCTGCATTCGGCCACATCGTGGCTTCCGGCGCCAACTCGGTGGTGCTTCACTACCGGGGGGGCGATCGGCTCATGGAGGACGGCGACCATGTGAAGATCGACATCGGCGCGGCTTTTCACGGCTATGCGGCGGACATCACCCGGACCTATCCGGTGAACGGCACCTTCTCCCCGGCACAGCGGGACATCTACCAGATCGTTCTGGAAGCCCTGGTGGCGGCTGAGGATGCCGGTACCCCGCGGGCGAGCCACGAGACCCTTTCGGCGGCGGCAGACCGAGCCCTCAGCGAAGGCCTCACCCGCATCGGCCTGATGGATGGTCCGCAAGCGAGCTACGATTGCCTCGACCGGGATGGCGAGATGGCCGAGTGCCCCCAGCTACGTCTCTTCTTCTTCCACGGCCTGGGCCACGGCATCGGCCTGGCGGTCCACGACAGCAGGCCCGGCACCCTGGAGGTGGGCTCGGCCTACACCATCGAACCGGGGATCTACGTGCGGCCGAACCTCATGGACCACATTCCCGACACGCCCCGGAACCGGGAGTACATCCGGCGCATGGGGCCGGCCTTCCAGCGTTACAGCGGCATCGGCGTCCGGATCGAGGACGACTACTTCGTCACGCCTCGCGGAGTGGAGCGCATATCCCGCACACCTCGGGAGGTGGACGAGATCGAGACCTTCATGGCGGCACACAGGGATCCCGAACAGGTCTGGAACTGACTAGAATTCGGCCTCTCCGATCCGGATCAGTCGCCGCGCCAGTGCCGGGGTCCTGTCCCGGAGATGGAGCTCCAGCCGAAGCTCATACTCCCCCGGATCCAGGGCCTCCAGATCCAGGTTCACGGTCCGGAACAGGGGGCCAGGTGGATCCATCCCCGCCTCGGACCAGGTGATGACCAGGGGTGGCTCGGGCTCCAGGAGCCGAAGCCACTCTCCAGCCCTACGTACCAGGCCCCGGTCCGCCCGGTCCAGGGTGACCTTGAACCGGAGCTCGCCGTCGCGTCGGGTCAGGCCGTAGACCTCCCAGGCCACGCCCACGCTCCCCCCCCGGGAGACCTGGAGCCCGGGGAGGGCGTCAGGCACCACATCCTTCAACTCCCGGACCGAGTCCTCGGCCAGGGGTTCGGTCAGCAGAAGGTCGGAGAGGGCCGCCACACCCTCGGGGAGGGCCTCGGCGGGGACACCCATGCGAGCCCTCCAGGCCCGCTTGGCTTCAGGATGCCAGGTCTCCAGGCTCAGCACCCAGTCCCCCTGCGGAGCGGTGAGGGTGAGCCGATCTCGAGGGCCGGTCCGGGCCGCCTGGACCGGAACGTGGGGGGGCGGTTCCAGGATGGATTCCGGATCCACGGGAATCAGGAAGAGGCCCGAATGGTACTCGCCCTCCGGGGGGTTATGCCACGGCCCGTCCTCGTAGTCCTGGACCGCTGCGAGCTGCCACGACGCCACCACCTGGACCGAGTCGCCCCTCCGGAAGCGGGCCACCTGGGGATCCAGGGCATGGATCCGCGGGGCGTAGGAGGGCGCGTGCCGGGCTCGGGTTCGCCGCTCGTCCACGGTCCAGTCGCCCAGTGGGAGGCTGGAGGGGTCCTCCAGGTACTTCCCCGGCGGCATGAACCCGCGGCTCCTGGGGTGGAACCGGCCCACCACCTGAGGCGCTTCCATACGGTGCCAAACAGGCCACTCCCGTTCCCATCCGTACTCGGGACCGTACCGGACGGTGATCTCGGCCAGATCCCATCTCCAGCGCAAGTTATAGGGGTTCCGGGCATCGGCACGAATTCCGCTCTCCACATGGCGAGCGAAATGCTCTGTCCTCCTGTCGTTGCCCGGGACCAGGAGTAGAGGGTTGGCCAGAGTCCACACCCGCTCTTCCACGACCCGCCGCTCCTCTCCCCTCAGTCTCCGGTACAGCCGGGACCCATCGGTATCGAGAAGTCGCTCCAGGTCCCTCCAGCCTTCGGCGGACTCTTCCGGCATCCCCTCCAATGCCACCTGGAACGCTCGCTCAGCTTCCGGGAACCTCTCCTGGTGATGGAGGACGTAGCCCAGGAGGGCGTTGCACCACCAGGAGGTGGCTCCTCCGCAGCCACGGGCCAGGCCTTCTGCCTGGTCCCAGAGCCCCGCTTCTCCCAGGTAGTAGACCCGCTGCCCCAGGACCCAGTCGTCCCCGGGAACCTCCGACCCGATGTCGGCCAGGGTCTCCAACAGCTCGCCCCGGAGGGCCTGGATCTCTTCTCTCTCGGGAGGAGGCTCCCAGTCAGAGCCCGATCCGAACCGGAGGCACATGCGTCCCACCCGCTCGTCACACTCCGTCCCGGACCAGGTCCGGTTCGTCAAGGGAAGGAAAGCGAGCCGGCGCGCTTCGAAGCGGGTCTGTGCTCTCCGGGCCACACGGAGGAGTGCGGCCGAGTCCGGGGAGGTGGCAGTGAGGCCGGTGCCCGCCGGGGAGATGGGAGCGGCCACCTGGATCTCCGCACTCGAGGGGGTTGGGGCGCTGGAAATGAGAGCCCCCGCTGAAGCGACGGCGATAACGATCAGGGAGATCCTGCAGGCAAGCACAACCATTCTCGGGACCCAAGGATCGAACGCGCCTCCGGAGACCCCGGGGACTCCCCCGGAAGAAGACCCTGCTGGCCTCTCCGAGGCAGAAGCATCGGTGAGTCCTACCCCGGGAAAGCAGCGTGGTTCAGGGCACACGACGGGCCAGCTTCGGAAAGCGAACATGGCCCCGGCACATGGCAGCCCGGAACGTTTGAACCCGCAGCCGTGTCCCGTGTATGTATCATATCCTCATACTCCACCCTACGACGGCGAGGCCACCATGAGCCAGAGGAACAGCTTGCCGGACAAAACCGGTTTCCCGGGCGGGCGGCCCCTTCTCGCCCTCCTCGTTCTCTGTGGAGCCGCCGTCGTCCTGGCCGCTTCCAGCTGTGTCCCTTTCGGGAGAGAACCAGGGACCGGCTTTCGCATGGACGAGCGGGGCCGGGACGAGTTCGTCCTCCACGTGGACAACCATAACTTCGCCGACGCCCGGCTGTACGCTCGGTGGAACGGGGACCGTCGCCGGATCGGGATCGTGCGGGGGAACCAGGAGCAGCACTTCACCCTGGGCTGGGATTCGCGGCAGCTCCGGATCGAGGTGGACTTCCTGGCCGGCGGCGGCTTCGTCTCTCCCAGCGTCCTTGTGAACCGGGGGGATACGGTCGTGTTCCAGATCCCGGCCCGGGCCCGGTAGGCAGGGGGGCCGGCGCCCCCCCGCCATCAAGCCACCGCCACTGGTCCGAGCCGCCTCCTCAGCGGAGGGGGATGCCGTAGGCGAAGGTCACACCTACCAGGTGTGTCGTGGTGCCGTAGGTTCCAATGTTCGCGGTGATTCCCGACTGGCCCATGGGAGGGGTGCGAACACGCCCACTGCGATCAGCCTGGTTCAGGTAGTTGTAGAAGGCGTCCAGGCGGATGGCCCCGAAATCGTAGCCAACCCCGCCCGAGAGGAGCCAGCGCCTGGCCTCCGGGAGGACGGGGGTAACCGTCTGGTCCGGGGCGGCGGCGGTGTTGGCCAGGAAGCCCGCCCGCACCACCAGCGGCTCCGTAGCCTGGTACGATCCCCCAAGCCGGAAGGTGTGGGTGTCCTGGTACTCAAGCACCAGGGACTCCATGGTCAAAATGTCGAATTCCGGGGCGATCTCATCGAAGGTGCTCCAGCCGGTCCACTGGTATTCCGCGGTCAGTTCGAGCTCGGGCGTGGCCAGGAACCGCAGTCCCACCACCGCCTGGGCCGGGAGGGTCAGCTCGGCCTTCACGGACTGGTCCACCAATTGTCCACCCGGCTCGAATTGGTCGGCGAGGAGCATGTCCAGGGGCACCGTGGCTGGGGCCCCACCCGGACCGAACGGCCCCGTGACCATCACCTCAGGATTGGTGACCTGACTGAACTCCCCGTCCCCACTCAGATCGAGCTTCACGCTGTGCATGTATCGGGCACCCAGGGTCAAGCGGTCGCTGGCCTGGAAATGCAGGCCGATCTGGCCGCCGACGCCGGTGCCATCCCCGGAAAGGGTGGCCGCGGCAAAGGGGGTGTCTTCAGGCACCCCCAGGTTCCCGAAGGTGAATGGCGTTCCCGGAATCCCCAGGAAATGGGCGTCCTGGTACTGGTTCAGCTCCAGCCCGCCCAGGACGATCTGGGGGCCCAGGCCGATGGCAAGGCGGTCAGGGATGACCTGGTAGGCCAACGTCGGCTGGAGGTGGATGGCCCGGAGCTGGCTCTTCCAGGAGATGTAGCGTCCCTCGAAGTTTTCGGGCCACTCGATCCCCAGGCCATAGGGCGCCCAGACACCGAACCCCACAGCGAGGCGGTCACCGAACCGGACCGACGCATAGCCGTGGGGCACCGGTGTCGTGGTGGCCTCCCGGTCCACGGTCTGCCCGGACCTGACACCCTGGTCGTAGGTGAAGCTCCCCCTGTTGTAGATCGCCGTGAATCCACCCGACAGGGCCGACGGCATCATGGCCAGCGATGCAGGATTGTAGAACACGCTGGAGGCGTCTCCGCACGGGGCAGCCACGGCGGCGTGGCCCCGGGCGCTGACGCAGGC
>PXFI01000035.1 GCA_003564295.1 Gemmatimonadota bacterium
TCTGGGGGAGGCGTTCCAGGGCCCTGGCGGCCCGGACCTTCTCCCGGGCGGTGCCCAGGTCCAGGCCCGTGCGGTAGGCGAGCCAGTGGGCACAGCTCCGGTGGCCGGCCAATTCCCACCCCCGGAGCCGGTCGTATTCGGCGATGAGGGTGAGGAGGCGGTGGGTAGCGGCCTGGATGTGGGCCGACAGAACCACGATCTCCTCTTCCAGGGCATCGAGAACGTCGCCGTGGGATTCCGGGAGGAGAGCCGCGCAAACCTCGGCCTCGGGAAGAGCAGCCGCGTCCCCGTAGCTCGCTGGCACGGGGGTGTCGGCACCGGCTTCTCTCGCCCCGTACGGCTCGGCCACAGCCTCCCGAACCAGGAAGAGTGGAGGTCTCGCACGAGGCGCGGCAGGCGCCGACCAGGGGGCGGCCGAAGCCCAATCAGGCTCCAGCCGGGGAGCGTAGCAGACCATGGATTCCACCTCCTGTTCACAGCGGTACCGAATAGACACCGAAATATAACAGGGGGTTTTTCGACCTTCAGAACGGCCGCAGGACGAACGAGGCGAGACCAGGAGACCTTCGAAAGGGGAGAAGGGCGGGATCGGGCGGCAGACGCCAAAACAGAGGGATCAGGAGCCGGCTACGGAGGGGGTCTCGAACTCGGGCCAGCCCGCACCCGGAAACCTGTCAAGGCCCGTTCGGGACAGTCGCATGGCTGGTTGGGACGTGGGCTTGGCCAAGGTCGGCTGTGCTCCATCCCGAAGGCCCCGCCGCCGGGCTCGGGCGATGGGGCCTTCGGTGGACCCAATCGGGATCACCCTTCCAGCCCCGTCCTCAGGAGCGGGAGGAATCCCCCGGTTGCCGAATCGCCCTTTCCGTGTTCCCATTCTGCGTCGAGTCGGAGTCGTCGCTTCACGAGGGAAGGGGAGTCGTCGCACTCCGGGGGAAGGCGAGCGGCCCCTCCCCCCTCCCGGGGCGCCCATTGGGAGCCGCAATCCGCGATGGATGACCTTTTGGCGGAGATGAGGTGGATGAGAGACCGTGGGGTTTGTTTCATTACCGGAGCCTCCTCGGGCCTGGGGATGGCCATGGCGATTCGCCTCGCACGAGAAGGATATGCCGTGGGGCTGTCAGCTCGCCGGGAGTCCCTCCTTGAGGGTGTGGCCCGTGAGATCCGTGAGGCCGGCGGAAACGCCGGGGTCTTTCCCTGCGACGTGGCCGAGAGGGATCAGGTCCTGAATGCCGTCCGGCGATGTGAGGAGGAGTTGGGGCCTGTGGACCTGCTGGTGGCCAACGCTGGTCTGAGCATCAACACTCGCGTGGATCCCTTCGATGCTCTGGCGGTGGAGCAGGTGATCAGGACCAACCTCCTTGGGGCCGTATACGCAACGGAGGGCGTGCTTCCGGGAATGCTGGAGCGGGGCCGGGGCCACATCGTGGCCGTGTCCAGCCTTGCCGGCTTCGCGGGGTTGCCCATGTCGGCGGCCTACTCCGCCAGCAAGGCGGGCATGATCACCTTCTTCGAGAGCCTCCGCATCGACCTGAGAGGATACGGGGTCGACGTGACCGTCATCTCTCCCGGTTTCGTTCGAACGCCCATGACAGACCACAACAGTCACGCCATGCCGTTCCTCATGGAGTTGGAGCCGGCTGTGGAGGAGATGATCCGAGCCATCCGCAGGCGCAAGAAGAGCCTGGCTTTTCCCCGGCCCCTTGCCCTGGTGGCCTGGAGCGCTCGGCTTCTCCCTCGTCCCCTCTATGATCGGATCGCAGCCCGCGTGGGCCGGAGGAGAGCCTCCGCAGACAGCCGTCCGGCCTGAGCCCCATGCATGACGCTGCGTGTCGGCTCGCCCTTTCGGGGGTGCGGCCCCGCCCGGTATCTTCCACCGGTTCCTTGACTCTCCTTGATGGACGACGTTGCCGTGGCTGATCGGGAAACCACCCTTCTTTCCGGACGAGTGAGGCGGATCGAGCAGATCCTCCAGACCCCCCTTTCTCCGAGGCGGTTGCCCGCCCTTCCGCCCCTGCCCGAGATCGAACGGGATTTCCTCCGCGAATCCGGTGAGGATCTCTATTGGAACGACCTCGAGTGGGAGAAGCTCACCAATGAAGAACGCCTCGACGAGGAGTTCCTTACGGAGATGGCCTTTCCCGGGTTCCTGGCCTTTGTCCGGGGCCTGCTCCTGACGGAGGCCATGCCCGACTCCCTGGTGCCTCCGCGCCCCGCTCCGGAGGTGGTGGAGGATCTCCTGGGCTTCCTGGCGGCCCGGGTGGTGGAGCTCGGCGAGGGCGTTGCGGATGCGGACGTGGAGGAGCGGGCCCAGAAGGAGGCGGAGCTCCAGATGACCAGCCGGCTCCTGGACCTGGTCATCTGCATTCTCCATGACCTCGGACGGGAAGAAATCGGGAAGGTGGAGGCTGCTCTCATCTTGGAGTCGGGATCGGTCCATGACGCCTTGGCCTCACCGAAGGCCCGGTCACCCGTATCTGGCGGGAAGCCCACTCCTCATAGCCCA
>PXFI01000189.1 GCA_003564295.1 Gemmatimonadota bacterium
CGACCGAGGTGTCATGAGCAACACGGGGGATAGGCCCATGCGACCGAGACGAGACCCGGTTCCCCGAGCCAAGGCAGCGGGAAGCTGGCTGGGGGGGATCCTTCTCCTGGGCATTCTGGGAGGAGGAGTCGTGGTAGCCGCGGTCCTCCTCTGGGAGAACCTGGACGTGCGCCAGCTGGCCCCTGCGTTGACGACACCTCCGGGGCCCCTCCCGGAGCCGGAGCTCCCTCCCTCCGCCGCATGGCAATCGGCCTCCTTCTCGGTGGCCCTCCTCAACTCCCCCCGGAACCGTGCTTTCTTCCCCGATACGGCCTACTACGCCCGGGCGCTGGCCCAGTGGCGCGGATTGCTGGAGGATCTGGGGGGCGAGGTCCGGGAGGTCTCGTCGGTAGAGGACCTCCGGACTCTGGGCTCGGAAGAGCTGCTGGTGTTACCGGAGGCGCCCTGCCTCTCGGCAGCGGAGATCGCCGCCATCAGGGATTATCTGAGGGCCGGTGGTAGCCTGGTTTCCAACTGGGCCGTGGGGGCCCGGGACGAGGGCTGTCAGTGGAGAGGCTGGCAGACGGTGGGTGAGCTGACGGGGGCCGGAGACGTACGAGAGCTGGCCGTCCGGCAGGCCCTCTACCTCACCGTTCCCGCCGGTCTCCCTCTCTCCCATGGCCTGGATCCCGGCACCAGGATCGAGCTCCGGCCGGAGCCGTCCCTGGCCCTCCACCTTTCGGGTCCCCGCGTCTACTGGTCGGACTGGGCCTTGAATCCCGCTCCGGACGAGAGTGGGGGAGGGGCCGACGCGGCAGCCGTGGTGGGGAGATTGGACGGGGGAGGTCGTACTGCGTGGCTCGGGTTCCGGCTTTCCCAGGCCGCCACCCCCCGGGACAGCGTTCTTTTGGACCGTCTGGCCAGGAATGCCGTCCTGTGGGCGGCGGGGCGTCCTGTGGCTTCCCTGGCTCCCTGGCCGGATGGAAAGCGAGGGGCTCTGCTCATCGTCCAGGATGTGGAAGCCGAGCATCGGAATGCCCTGGCCCTGGCAGCGCTCCTCCGGGACATGGAGGTCCCTGGTACCTTCTTCGCCTTGTCCCGGGCGGTGATGGACGACATGGAGCTGGCCGAAGCTCTCACTGCGGCGGGTGAGGTGGGCAGCCACACGTCGGACCACACCCCGGTGGCGGGCCTCACCTATCAAGACCAGCTCGTGCGTCTGCGTCGTACCTGGACCGAGATCCGGGGATGGACGGGATCGGGCCCGCCGGGTCTCCGTCCGCCGGAGGAGGCCTTTGATGCCAATACCCTCCTGGCCTGGCGGGAGGCGGGGGGGCGGTACCTTATGGCCGTGAATCAGGCTCGGTCGGGGAGTCCCGAAGTGCACCGGGTGGGGGAGGGGGACATGATCGTCATTCCCCGCCTGTTGAAGGACGACTACAACGTCTTTGTCCAGGAGGGGGCCATCCGGACGGACCGACTCACCGAGGCGTTCCTGGAGGGGACCAGGAAGCTGCGCTCCATTGGTGGGGTGGCGGTGGTGGGGGTCCACACCCAGATCCTGGGCAACGACCGGCGGCTGGAAGCTGTCAGGGCGGTGGCCGACACAGCCCGGTCCCAGGGAGACTGGTGGCTAGCACGGGGCGAAGAGGTGGCGGATTGGTGGGGGAGGCGTGGCTCGGTGCGGGTGACGGTGACAGAGAGAGGCGGGCTGGCCGTTCCTGAGGGGACTTCGGAGACATTGGCAGAGGCTCCCGAGACCCTGGCGGATACTTACGAGATCCTGGTGGAGCCCCCGGAAACCCTGGTGGAGGAGGCTCTGGAGATATTGGTGGAGGCTCCGGAGTCGGTGGGGATTCGGGGGCTCTGGATCGACATCACATTGCCTGGCGGCTCGGACGCCCTCGCACCCTTCGTGGATGGGTCTCCGGTATCCTACACGGCCACCGATTGGGGTATCCGGGTCCCGCTGGGGTACCTGCCCGCCGGCGAGACCCGCCGCATCACCCTCCAGTAGCGGCTGTCGGAAGACCTTCAGCCCCAGGGCTGAGATTCCCCTGAAGCGAGGGGCTCTCTTTGCCGAATAGGGTGAGGTTGCACGGCATAGTGACTTGGTGCGGCAGCCAAACATCACGACCTGTTGCGCTGGTAAAACACTCTCCCGGCAGCGACGGACACCCTCCCCCCACCAGATACCGAATTCCTTTCCGCATATTTGATGCATAAGTGCTTGCCATGTTTGCATTTATAAGTATCCTCCGGATTTCCGAAGGCTGGTCGTGCCCTGGGGATCGCGAGCTTCTGGCTCCTGCTTCGAGATCAGCCCCGATCTTGCTTCCATGGAGTGCAAGCTGGATCTCGTTCCTTGTGAGCTTCCACCGGACGGGCGAGTCAGATGGGGAGACAGGGTGTGATCATCTATTGGTGGCTCCCGGGTCGAGTTCGGTCCGGGAACTCCAAGAGAGCTATTCAGACGCCCAGCCCCGGTTGGCGGGGGCTCCCCGGTTGGCGGGGGCTCCCC
>PXFI01000152.1 GCA_003564295.1 Gemmatimonadota bacterium
GTGGAGAACGCTTCCGGCGACGTGGTCTTCCAGCCCAACCCCGGCTCCCCCGTCTACCACGTCTACTACATGCCGTGGCAGTCAACGGGAGGGTATTACCCCACCGTCACCTACCCCACCCCGTCCGCCCTCCGGGAGCTGGCCGCGTCGGCCAGCGCGTCCGGCGAGGGAATGGCCGGAGGGGAGAGCGTGTCCCGGGCCCAGGCCCCGGACCGGGCGGCCGCGTCCTGGGTGGGGCTGGCCCCGGTCCCGGAGCCTTCATGGGAGTCCAGGGTGCGAGAGGCCCCGGCGGACGACTTCCCCAGGGCCCGCGCCACCCACATCCAGTCCGTGGACGACTTCCACTCCTTCTTCCCCATGGAGGTCAGCGCCACGGCGGAGGAGATGGCCGCGTTCATGGAGGGGGCGCTCAACGGGTGGCGTGTGCTGCCCGAGCACCGGGACCGCCCGGTGCGCATGCGGCGGCACATCCCCTGGCATTGGGCGCAGCAAGACGCATCCTACTCCCCACCCAACACCTTCGCCGCCAGCGTCCTGCGGGACGAGGCCTTCGTATGGCAGGTGGCGGTGGTGTCCGGTGCCGAGCCCCTGGAGGACGTCACCGTCACCTTCCAGGGCTTCCCGGGAGCCTGGCTAGCGTCCCTGACCTGCTTCAACTGCGGAGGGGTGGACGAGAAGGGCGTAGCTTTCACCAAGCGCTTGGACGTCCCCGCCGGGACCGTCCAACCCCTCTGGCTCGGAGTCCGGGTGCCGGAGCGGCAGCGCCCCGGCACGGTGGAGGGGAGGGTCATCGTCACCTCGTCCAACCGGGGAAGCCAGTCCGTCGAGGTGGCCCTGGACGTGCAGAGAGCCCTTGCCGTGAACCACGGCTTCGACGAGCCGGAGCTCCAGGGGCGCCTCTTCTGGCTCGACTCCACCGTGGGCACCGACCCTGACCTCATCATCCCCCCCTTCGTGCCCGTGAGGGTGGAGGAATCCTCCGGCGGGCCGGCCCTTTCCATCCTGGGCCGGCGCATCGAGCTGGGGCCTCTGGGCCTCCCGAACCAGCTACTCTCCTACTTCACCCCCGAGCTCACTGGATTCGCCACGGAGCCCGAGTCCATCCTGGCCAGGCCCCTGGAGCTGGAGGTCAGGGTCGGGGCGAGAAGAGCCGGATCTCCCGAAGCTGCGGACCCCGCCATTGCCGGCGCTCCGAGCGCCCCGCCTCCCGCTGCTGTTTCGGGCACACAGGGATCCACCATTCAACCCGAACGATTCGAGCCCACCCGCTACGCCATCCGCCAGGACCACCGGGGCAGTGCCCGGTGGGTCACCGAGGCCGCATCGGATCACTTCCAACTGACGGTGGAGGGGCGCCTGGAGTTCGACGGAATGCTGGACTATCGCATGACCCTGATGGCCCGGACCCACGTGGCCGTGGAGGACATCGCGCTCCCTGTGGCCCTGGTCCCGGACGCCGCGGAGTACATGCTTGGGCTGGGAAGGAAGGGGGGCCGGCGCCCCGCCGCCCTGGACTGGACCTGGGCAGTGGAGAACCACCAGGAAGGAGTGTGGCTGGGTGGGGTCCACAAGGGACTCCAGTGGGTTCTCCGGGACGACAACTACGTCCGGCCGCTGAACACGAACTTCTACCGGGAACAGCCGCTCCTCATGCCCCCGTCATGGTTCAACGAGGGGAGGGGAGGAATCCGGATTGTCGAGGAGAGAGCCAGCGACGGGTCGGCAACCAGCGCCGCAGCATTGACCGCCGTAACGGCCCTGAACTATTCGGGCCCCCGGACCCTGGCCGCCGGGGATTCCCTTCATTTCAACGTCCGGTTCCTCCTCACTCCCTTCAAGCCCATCGACACCCGGACCCACTTCGACACCCGCTTCGTGCACCAGTACGTACCGGTGGATTCGGTGGCGGCCTGGGGCGGCACGGTGGTGAACATCCACCACGCCAACGAGATCAATCCCTACATCAACTACCCCTTCTTCGCCCTGGACCGGCAGAAGGCCTACATCGACGAGGCCCACGACAGAGGAATCAAGGTCAAGCTCTACAACACCATCCGGGAGCTGACCTACAAGGCCCACGAGCTCTTCGCCCTGCGGAGCCTGGGAGACGAGGTCCTGAATGACGGTGCCGGCGGCGGCCATTCATGGATGCAGGAGCATCTCCAGGACGGCTACCACTCGGCGTGGCACGCATGGAGAGTGGATGACGCCGCCATGCTGAACAAGGGCACGTCCCGCTGGACGAACTACTACGTGGAGGGGCTGGCCTGGCTCGCGGAGCACCAGCACATCGACGGCCTCTACCTGGACGACATCGCCTTCAGCCGGGAGACGGTGCAGCGCATCGTCAACGTCCTGCACCGGCACCGCTCCCAGGTGGTCATCGACCTCCACAGCGCGAACCAGTTCAACGTCCGGGACGGTTTCATCAACAGCGCCATGCTCTACATGGAGCACTTCCCCTTCGTATCGCGCCTGTGGTTCGGGGAGTACTTCGAGTACGACCTGGACGAGGATTACTGGCTCACGGAGGTGTCGGGCCTCCCCTTCGGACTCATGGGAGAGATGCTCCAGGATGGTGGTCACCCCTACCGAGGCATGCTTTACGGGATGACGGCCCGGAAGTACGGGAGCAGCGATCCCCGACCCGTGTGGAAGCTCATGAACGACTTCGGCATTGCCGAGAGCCGCATGCTGGGTTACTGGCTCCCGGACCCTCCGGTGAAGACCAGCCAGCCCCGGGTCCTGGCCACCACCTACGTCCGTCCTGACGGGGCTCTCTTGCTGGCTCTGGGGTCGTGGTCGGAGAGGGATGAGTCGGTGGCGCTGGATGTGGATTGGGAGGCGCTGGGGTGGGAGGCCCCGGCTCTCGCGGCTCCTGCCTTCGCCCCGGCGGTGGAAGGGCTCCAAGCCCTCGCTGAAGTGGACCTCTCCGCATTGCGGGTGCCGGCGGCGATGGGGTTGTTCGTGGTGGTGGAGCCTGCGGGTGCCCACGCTTCGACGGCGGGCTCCGGCTCCCCAGGGCCCTCGAACGGGCCCGTCCAGGAGCACCCGGACCTCCAGGACCTGGCCCGCTACATGACCGGGTCCTTCAGCAGCGCCCAGCAAGCGGCTCAGGACACGGCCTTCCTGGACATCCGCCTGGAAGCCTGGCCCCTCTGGGAACACCGTGACGACGGGATCTGGCTCTACGTGGAGCAAGCCGACGCCGGGGCTCTGGATACCCCCTACCGTCAGCGCGTCTACCGCCTCACCGCCGGGGTCGCCACCGTCAGCTCCACGCGCTCCAGGCGAGGACCTGAGGCCAAGCCCAGGGGGTGGCCGGAGATGGCTACCCGGGCAGTTCGCGGCCGGTCACCTGCGCCAGGGCTTGGAGGGCGGCCGCGGCGGAGGCGCGTTAGCGGTTTGAACGTCTTCTCGTTGGCGGCTCGGTAGCCGACGGTGTTCTGCGCCGGTATGGACGTCAGGAGGTTGATTTCCCGGCCTGAGCCGATGGTCTATCCTCCGTCCCACCCCCAGGGCCGGACCGAGAGGGTGCGGGGCCGGAAGAGATGAGGATCCCCATGCACCACCGCCTCCACGCCATGACCCTCAAGGGCCGTGGGAAACTCCCATCGGTCCAGCATCCGGAGGAACGCATCCACCGGGACTGCCTCTTCCCTATCGACGTTCCATCCGGCCCGCACCGCCGGTGCGGCCTCCACATGAACGATGCGGACCCGGGCTCCATAGTCCATGGCCAGGCCCACGAGCTGGCTGCGGAGATCCCGGGTCAGGGCGTTGGATTCGAACACGAAGGACTCTCCCGCCCTGAGGCGAACACGGATCCGCTCCCGGCCTTCTTGGCGCACCCGGCCCTCGTTGGATCCGAAGGGTAGCTTCAGGCGGCGGCGGACCCTGTCGTATCCCTCAGCGGGCGTGTCCGGCAAGTGCTCCCAGGCCCAGTAGCTCTTCCCCGATCCGGGGAGCCCGCAGAGGACTACCATCTCGCATCGAGTGTCGTCATGGGCGGGATACAGGGGATTGCGATGGGGGCTCCTCAGCCACTCCATCCGGCTCTGGGCCGAAGGAAACGGGTACGGCCGGCGGAAGCAGCCAGCCTCCTCGGCGGCGCCCCGAAAGAGCTCAACCGCAGCCAGGAGCTCGTCCCGGTTCGAGGAGACCCGGCCCCGGGCGTTGGCCATGGCCAGGAGCCAGAGGAGATCCGTGCGCACGCACCAGCTCATTTCCCGGATCAACCGGTCCGGTCTCTCCGACTCGAACAGCCGGAACACCTCCTGGTGGAAGCGGATCAGCTGGGCCACCGCTTCCCGAACCTCCAGAGGCGCTTCCATCTCCCACAGAATCTTCCGGGCCAGAACCTCCCCCCTCCGGGCATGGCCCCCTGCCAACGCCTCTCCACGCTCGCCGAAAAACCTCTCGGGCTTCCCGATGTCGTGGAGAAGAGCGGCCAGAAGCAGAATCTCTCGCTGTTCCGGGGGCAGCTCCTGCCAGACCAGTTCCTCTCGCAATGCCTCCATCACCATGCGGCTATGGACCCAGATGTTTCCTTCCTGGTGACGAAGGTGCGACTGGGGACAATCAGCCATGTCCTGGACCCAGGAGTACCGTGCCTCCAACTCCTGGAATTCCGGCGGCCCCTGGCCGGGAGGACTGACCAGATCCAGTAGTGTCCTGAACTCGGTCGATGGTTCCATGATGCCTTCGCGAAGAGATGCGCCCCCCAGCTCCGGGCTCTGGCTCGCCGGGATCCCGCCCTGGGCCGGGTGAGGAGCGCCTCAGGGAAGCGGGCCTCTCCAGGAACAAGCTCCCGGCCATCCGGAATCTGGCGGAGAAGGCGCAGGACCGCACCCTCTCCCTCCGGTTCCCGCAGAGCGTGTCGCTCCGGAAGCCGGAGGAAACGGTCTTGACGGGACCCCCTCAGCTGTTAGAAGCGTCATGGCGTGAGGACGGGGGGAGCGCCGACCGAGGCCTCGGCTTCACCACCACGTCCACCTCCCTCCCCAGGACGTGGAGCAAGGCAATCATCTGGCCCACGGATTTCGAGCGATTCGTTGGATCCAAAAGCCGATAGAGCTGGCTGGCGGAGGTACCCAGGGCCCGGATCATCTCCCGCTTGCTCAGGTCACTTGCAGCCGCCGCCTCCCGGGCCTCCACCGTCAGGCGATGAAGGATAAGTTGATTCATATACCCCGGATCCCTGTTGTACTCGAGGACGGCGTCCAGGTGGACGGTATCCTCCTTGCCATCCTCGAGCCGGTAGGTGAAGGCCTCGCAACCGAGCTCCTCGTCGGGGAACACCTCCGAGACGCTCCTGTGGGAGGAAGGGAGCAGCCTGAGCAGAGCGTAGGGAAAGGGATAGGTGCCCCCGTCCACCTCCACCTCAAAGACCTTCCTCCGGTTGTTGGCCCGGACACGTCGGATCTTCATGAAGCCCTTCCTGGCGAAGCTCGGCGATCAGGCGGAGCACTCGACGCGAAGCTGTTCCCTCCATGGGCACCTCGTGCTCCAGGTCCCATTTGAGAACAAGGGTGCCATCCCGGTAGACATGCACATGGTAAGGGCTGTGGTCCCCCTTCCAGGTGACAAAGACGAAGCCACCCCTACGAACCTTCCCCACAGCTATATGCTACCTCCTAAGGTAACATTTAACAAGACCACCTCCCTGCGCAGAAGCCAACGCGTTCAGCTCTAACTCCCCTTGCCATCCTCTCCCACGGGACAAGCGCCTTCCGATGCCCTCCGGTGCCCTCCGACACCTTCCCCCTCAAGATCGGCGCCTTCGGGCACAACCCCGCCCAAAGTCAGCGAGTCCCACCCTCTCTGTTTCAGCGAGGAACGACCTTTGACCCCCCCACACCTCCCAACCCTTCCCTGAACCGAAGGTGCAGGACGCCGGGGGCGCGAGAATGGACGAACGGGACTGCGGGTCCGGGGAACCCCTCTCGGGCCCGCCGGTTATCTAAGAGGAATCCTTCGACCTTCCCGAAGGAAGCGCTGCCCACAAGGTGCCGGTACGGTCCACCCCTCTCCCGGAGCGCGCACGGTGCGACAGCTGACCGCAGTGGTTCGACGCCCGGCCCCGAGTGCAGTTCCTGCGCTTCTCCTCCTGGCCTGTGCGGCCATGGCCGTGGGGTGTGCTGGCCCACCGTCGTTCACTCCCGCCACGGACATCCTCCTGAGCCGGGGATCGGAGTCACCGGTTCAACAGGAAGCGACGCCGGTGACCGAGGGAAGGCCCCTCTCCCAGGAGGAGCGGGAGGCCGTCCTGCGGCGGCTTCCGCCCTTCCTCCCTGATGCCCTGGACCAGGAGGAGTTTCGCCTGCCTCCGGAGACGTTGCCCGCCCCACGTCCGGGGGCCACGGTGGAGCTCCCCTTTCCACCGCCGGAGGAACCCCGGCCCGGCCCGGTGGTGGAGGCCGGTCCCCTCCAGGTGCTCCGATACAGCCCCCAGGGGGATGTGGCCACGGCCCCCTTCCTGAGCGTCACCTTCGACCAGCCCATGGTGGCCCTCACGGCGCAGCAGGAGCTGGCGGCCCGGGACGTTCCGGTGCGACTCTCCCCGGCCCCGGAGGGCGAATGGCGCTGGGTGGGGACCAGGACCCTGGTCTTCCAGCCGGCGTTCCGCTTTCCCAAGGCCACCGCGTACGACGTGGAGATCCCCGCCGGAACGAGGTCGGCGGCAGGCGGTGAGCTGGAAGAGACCCTGAGCTGGACCTTCACCCTCCCCCCTCCGCGGCTCCAGACGTCTCACCCCCGCTGGGGCCCCCATCTCCGGCAGCCCCTCCTCTTCGCCGCCTTCGATCAGCGAATCGACCCCCCTTCGGTCCTGGAAACCATCCGGGTGCGGGCTGCCGGCAGGACCTACTCCACGGTCCTGACGACCCAGGACGAGATCCAGGCCGACCCCGCGGTGGAGGCACTGGCGGAGTCCGCCGCTGAAGGGTCATGGCTGGCCTTCCGCCCCACGGAGCTCCTGCCCGGCGACGCCACGGTGACGGTGGACATGGGGCCAGGGACCCCCTCCGCCGAGGGGCCCCGGCGAACCCATGACGTCCAGAGCTTCTCCTTCGCCACCCACGGCCCCCTCCGGGTCACGGACTCCCGGTGCGGCTGGCAGGACGATTGCCGGCCCGGCATGCCCTGGACCGTCACCTTCACGAACCCCCTGGACGAGGAGAGCTTCCACGAGTCCCTGGTGGACGTCCAGCCGCCCCTGCCGGGGGTCCGGCTCTCGTTCTTCGGAGACCGCCTGCAGATCCAGGGGCGCTCCCAGGGGCGGACCATCTACCGGGTGACCCTGAAGGGGGGAATCCAGGACGTCTTCGGCCAGACGTTGGGAGAGGACGAGACCGTCACCTTCAGGGTGCTTTCGGTCCAACCACGCATGTTCACCGGGACCCAGCCCCTGGTGGTGCTGGACCCCGCCGGCCGGCCAGCCTTCTCCGTCTTCACCGTGAACTATGGCGCCCTGAGGGTCAAGGCATATTCCGTCCAACCCCGGGACTGGCCCGCTTACGTCCAGTACCTGGCGCTCAGGCTCTGGCAGAGCGACCAGTCGGAGCCCCCCGGTCGCCTGGTGATGGACGAGAGGGTGGGCATCCATGCCGTCCTGGACGAGATGACGGAGACGTCCCTGGACCTGGCCCCGGCGTTGGAAGCTGGGCTGGGCCACGTCATCCTGGTGGCGGAGGCCGTTGAGCCCATGGTGCCCCCCCGTTCCAGAACCCCGGGACAGGCCACCGCCCGGGCCTGGATCCAGTCCACCCGGATCGGTCTTGGGGCCTTCGTCCACGGCGAGACCATGCTGGCCTGGGCCAGCGACCTCCTCACCGGTTCACCCCTCTCCGGCGTGACCCTCTCCGTTCACCCCGACGGAGGGACGGCCACCAGTAGTCCCGAAGGATTGGGCAGGCTGAGCCTCCGGAAGGACCCGGGCACCGCACCCGAGTCCCCGGGCAGGGCCGCCGGGCCCCCGGGGGTCCTCCAGGGGGGGACCCCGGGGAGGGGAGGAGCTCTACAGCGGGAGGAGACGGGGGCCTACGCCGTGGCCAGCCTTGGGGAGGACACGGCCCTCCTTCCCGAAGGGCTGTACTACTGGGTCCGGGGCTGGGGCGGGGACGCCCCCGGCACGGAGGCCCTCTGGTACGTCTTCGACGACCGGGCCATGTACCGGCCCGGGGAGCGGGTGCACCTGAAGGGGTGGATCCGCCTGGTGAACGTCCACGAGGGAGGGGAAATCTTCGCCATGCCCCGGGGAGGCACCCCCGTCACCTATCACCTCATGGACGCCAGGGGGAACCAGCTCCTTTCCGACACCCTCAGGCTGAACGCGTTGGGAGGGTTCCACACCTCTTTCGTCCTTCCGGAGACCATGAACCTGGGGACCGCCAGCGTGCACCTGACCCTCGGGGGCGTGGCCCCTCCGGGGGCGTCGTGGCAGCACAGCCTCCAGGTACAGGAGTTCCGCCGCCCGGAGTTCGAGGTGTCCGCCAGGGCCAGCGAGGGACCCCACTTCGCCGGCGAGCACGCCATCACCACCGTGGAGGCGAAGTACTTCGCCGGCGGACCCCTCCCCCAGGCGGACGTCGCCTGGCTGGTCACCTCCCGCCCCGGCTCCTTCCGGCCGCCCAACAGGGATGACTTCTCCTTCGGCATCTGGGTGCCCTGGTGGCGCCCGGTGGGGCCCCAGGACTCTCCCAGGTCCCATGAGCGTTGGGAGACCTTCGAAGGCACCACCGACGCCGACGGGGTCCACAACCTCCGCATCGACTTCGCCCCCACGGATCCCCCCCAGCCCAGGAGCGTCACCGCCCAGGCCACGGTGATGGACGTGAACCGCCAGGCCTGGTCCGCCTCGGTCCAGCTCCTGGTGCACCCCGCTGAGCTCTACGTGGGCCTCCGCACCGCCACCACTTTCGTCCAGAGGGGCGACCCTCTCGAGGTGGACGCCATCGTCACGGATCTGGACGGCAACGCCGTGGAGGACCGCCCCGTCCGGATCCGGGCCGTCCGGCTGGAGTGGGCCTACAGGGGCGGCCGGTGGGTGGAGGAGGAGAAGGACGAGCAGTCTTGCCAGGTTGGGTCCGAACCCGACCCGGTGCGCTGTACCTTCCGGACGGAAGAGGGTGGGACCTACCGCGTCAGAGCCACCGTGGCCGACGGGCAGGGGCGGGGGAACCTCACGGAGATCACCCGCTGGGTTAGCGGTGGCCGGCAGCCCTCGGCCCCCCGGGTGGGGCAGGAGGAAGCGCCCCTCATCCCGGATCGCCAAGAGTACCAGCCCGGGGAGGTGGCGGAGATCCTGGTGCAGGCCCCCTTCGCTCCGGCAGAGGGGCTCCTCACCCTCCGCCGGGCCGGGATCGTCCACACCGAGCGCTTCCGCATGGAGGAGGCCACCCATACCCTCCGGGTGGCCCTGACGGAGGCCCACATGCCCAACGTCCACCTCCAGGTGGACCTGGTGGGGGCGGCTCCCCGCCTCGACAGGGAGGGCGAAACGGACCCCGGCCTCCCGCCCCGGCCCGCCTATGCCCGGGGGACCCTCAACCTCTCGGTGCCGGCCCATTCCCGCACCCTCTCGGTCCAGGCCACGCCCCGCTCCGCCACCCTGGAGCCCGGGGGAGAGACCACCGTGGACGTGCTGGTGAAGGACGCGGCGGGCCGTCCGGTGCCGGGGGCGGAGGTGGCGGTGGTGGTGGTGGATGAGGCGGTGCTGGCCCTCACGGGCTACTCCCTGGCGGACCCTGTTGCCGCCTTCTACCGGAACCGGCCCCCGGGGGTCTCGGATCATCATCTCCGGGCCTGGGTCATCCTGGCGGATCCGGATGAGGTGGCCCGGGAGGAGATGCTGCGCGCAGCAGAGGCGGCGGAGTTGGACGAGAGCCTCGCGGAAGAGCTCTCTCGGATGCCCGCTGTCGCCCTGGACCAGATTGTGGTCACAGCAGAGGCTGCAGCCGGGGAGGAGGAGGCCGTCCGACTCCGGAGGGAGTTCACCCCCCTGGCCACCTTCGCCCCCGAGGTGCCCACCGACGCCGGAGGGCGAGGAGCCGTGAGGGTGGAGCTCCCGGACAACCTCACCCGCTACCGCGTCATGGCGGTGGCGGTGGCGGGGGACAACGAGTTCGGCAAGGGGGAATCCACCATCACCGCCCGCCTGCCCCTCATGGTCCGCCCCTCGGCCCCCCGGTTCCTCAACTTCGGTGACCGCTTCGAGCTCCCGGTGGTGGTGCAGAACCAGACCGACGGGCCCATGGAGGTGGACGTGGCGGTGCGGGCCACCAACGTGGAGCCCCTGGGGAGCCAGGGCGTCCGCATCACGGTGCCGGCCAACGACCGCCGGGAGGTCCGCTTCCCCTTCGCCACCTCCATGGCGGGCACCGCCCGCTTCCAGGCAGGGGCCGTGAGCGGGCCCCGCTCCGACGCGGCGGAGGTCTTCCTGCCGGTGTACACCCCCGCCACCACCGAGGCCTTCGCCGTCTACGGAACCCTGGACGATGGCGCCGTGGCCCAGCCCGTGCTGGTTCCCGGCGGCGTGTACCCGCAGTTCGGGGGCCTGGACATCAGCACTTCGTCCACCGCCCTGCAGGCCCTCACCGGCGCCATCCTTCACCTAACCTCCTACCCCTTCGAAGGCTCGGAGCAGGTGGCCTCCCGCATCCTGGCGGTGGCGGCCCTCCGGGACGTCCTGGGGGCGTTCCAGGCGGAAGGGCTCCCCTCCCCGGAGGAGCTTGTGAGGGCCGTGCAGCGGGACGTGGAAACCCTGCTGTCCCTCCAGAACCGGGACGGCGGCTTCCCACTCTGGCAGAGGGAAAGGGGCTCATGGCCCTTCCACAGCATCCACGCCACCCATGCCCTGGTGCGGGCCAGGGACAAGGGCTTCACCGTCCCGGAGGAGATGCTTTCGGCAGCCCAGGACTACCTCCGGGTCATCGAGCGACACTATCCGGTCTGGTACAGAAGGGACGTGCGGAATACCCTCACTGCCTACGCCCTCTTCGTCCGGGACCTCCTGGGGGACGGAGACCTCATCCGGGCCCGGCGCCTCCTGAACGAGGAAGGACCGGAGGGGCTGCAGCCCGACGCCCTGGGGTTCCTCCTGCGGGTCATGACGGGGGACCCGGGCTCCGTCGCCGAGCTCGGCCGCCTGCGCCGCCACCTGGGGAACCGGGTGGTGGAGACCGCCGGGATGGCCAACTTCGTGGCCTCGTACCGGGAAGAGGACGGCTACCTCCTCCTGGCCTCCAACCGCCGGGGGGACGGGATCA
>PXFI01000293.1 GCA_003564295.1 Gemmatimonadota bacterium
CCCGCAGGTGTTGACGATGATAACGTCCGTGTCCTGAACCTCATCGGACACCAGGGCGCCCTGGCTCACCAGCGCCGCCATCAGGTGCTCAGAATCCACCGTGTTCTTGTCGCACCCCAGCGTCACCAGGCCTACGCGCGGACCATCCACTGGACCCGCCGGACCCTGACCCAGGTTCACGGTCTGGGCATCGGTCCCCACATGCGGCCGTGCCGACTCGGAGGAAAGGGGGATGACCGGGAGGTCCCTCCGTCTCACGCCATTCTTCTTTCGCAAGGCCCATCAATGGCGGCGGATCACCTGAGCGCCCGCCGGTGGAACGAAACGGAACCGATCAGGATCCGGCGGGGGATTCAGCTGGATGTCGGAGAGAGTGACGGTACGCACCGATTGGTTCTCCATCTCGATCCGGGCCCGGAGGATAAGGGCCCTTTCAGAGTCCAGCCATATTCTCGCCTCCTCGAACCCGGGATCCCCACGGGGCCGGGCATCGATGACGTGAGCCCGCCTTCCCTTCACCATCTCCACTCCCAGGTAGGCCAGCTGATACTTCTCTTCCGGAGCCTCCAGGAACTCCCGATGGAAATCCAGTCCTCCGGGGCGAACCTCCATGGCGAACTGGAGCACCTGTCCAGGATCGGAGCTGGGATAGTAGACCCAGAAAGAGTTCCCGTCGGCCACCACGGCATCTCCCGCCGGATCACTGAACCGCATGGCAAAGAGGTTGGGACGCTCCTGGCAGAGGCTCCCCCTCGAGTGGGTGGTATCCCGCAGGAGCGGCACGGCCAATTCCTGCTCGAACCGGGCACAGAAGCCACTGATCTGCCGGTACCGGGCGCTTGCCTCTCGCATCAGGGCCAGGGCACGGTCTTCCTGTCCGGAAAGATGGGAGAAAGGCACAGCCGTCCCTCCGACCCAAAGAGCCATCACCAGCAGACGAGCTACTCCGCCACGTCGCCTCTTCATATCCCCTCCTCTTCTCCCCGGCGGAGGAATTCCAGATCCGAAAGAGTCAGCAGCACCTCCCGGGCCTTCGATCCGTCGGGAGGTCCCAGCACTCCCGCGTCGTGAAGCTGGTCCACGATGCGGGCAGCACGGCCGTATCCGATCTTCAGGCGTCGTTGAAGCAAAGAGGTGCTCCCTTGGTTCTGCTGGATGCAGACCTCCGCGGCCTCCCAGAAACGCTCGTCCCGCTCGGTGCCCTCACCCAGTCCACCCTCTTCTACCTCCGCCTGCGCCTCCATGCTCCGCACCATTTCCAGGATGTCCTGCTCCTCGGGCCATGGACCCTTCTTTGATGCTGTACCCTCCCGGGGGGATGCCTGGTCCCGGTACCAGGCGATGAGGCGTTCCGTCTCTTCGGTGGATATGAAGGCTCCCTGGATCCGCACGGGCTCCGAAGTCCCGGGGGGTAGGAAGAGCATGTCCCCGAGGCCCAGGAGAGCATCGGCACCGTTCTGATCCAGGATGGTCCTGGAATCCACCTTGGAGGCCACGCGGAAGGCGATCCGGGTGGGGAAGTTGGCTTTGATCAGCCCCGTGATGACGTTGACGCTGGGCCGCTGGGTGGCCACCAGGAGGGGGATCCCAATGGCCCGGGCCTTCTGGGCGAGGAGAGTCAGGGGTTTCTCAACCTCGCTCTGGACCGTCATCATGAGATCCGCCAGCTCGTCCACCACCAACACCACGTAGGGAACGGGGCCATCGGTCCAGATCCAACGATCCGGATCTCCCTCCGGTCCCTTGGGGTGGACTCTCCGGAGGACGGCGCCCTGACGCAGCTTCTTGTTGAACTCACCTACCGACCGCACGGTGTTGGCGTGGAGAAGCTCATAGCGCCGCTCCATCTCGTAGACGGCCCACTTCAACGCACCCGCCGCGTCCCGGGGATCCGTCACCACCGGATGTCGGAGGTGAGGCAGGTCCACGTATGCGCTGAGCTCCACCATCTTCGGGTCCACGAGGAGAAACCGGAGGGTCTCTGGAGTATGGCGATACACCATGCTCGTGATGAAGGCATTGAGGCAGACGGACTTGCCGGACCCCGTGGTCCCGGCGATGAGAGCGTGGGGCATCTTGGCCAGATCGGCCACAAAAGGCCTGCCCGTGAGATCCCGACCCAGAGCGAGGGGGAGCTCGGCCTGGCTCATGGCGAACTGGGGCGCCTCGAGAATCTCCCGGAGGAACACCATCTCCGCCTTTGGGTTGGGAATCTCCACCCCAACGGCCCCCTTCCCGGGGATCGGGGCCACGATACGAATGCTGCGGGCCTTCATGGCCAACGCCAGATCCGCATCCAGATTGGCGATCCTGTTCACCTTGACCCCTGGGGCCGGCACCACCTCGAACTGGGTGACCACGGGACCTGTAGTCCGCCCGCTGATGGAGCACTCCACGTTGAAGGTTCGGAGCTTCTGAACCAGGATGCGCCCAAGGTGATCGAGCTGCCGTTCCATGTCCGCCCGATCCGTCCGATCCGGTTCATCCAGGTGCTCCAGGGAGGGGAGCGCATGATGGTAACCAGCCTCCGGAGAATTGGGGTCGGGAAGCCCATCCTCCCCCTCCCCGCCCTCCCCCACAGAGGAAAGGACACGGACGGATGCGGAAGGGAACGTGCCCGAGGAGGCCACTCCATGGTCGGTGCCCTCCTCACTCCCGGGTGCGTCCTGAAATGAGAAAGCCTCCGACTCCTCCGGCGCCTCCATGCGTGCCCCCACGTCCAGCTCACGGGCCCATCTCTTCTCCCCCCATCCCGTCATCCACCTCCGGACGGTGCTCCCGACCCTCCCAAGACCACCCACCAAGAGCTCGAAACCCTGGAGGAGTCCCCGACCAAGAGGCGGAACGGGATTCCAGCCCAGCGTTCCCACCAACAGCACCAGGATCAAGGCCGAGAGCAGGAAGAAAGCACCAAACCCACCGAGCCCGGCCACCAGGGGGCCGCCCAGCCAGACTCCCAGGGCCCCCGCCCAGGGGGACCCACTTGCAAGGACGTGAATCCCCGGCGGAACGGTAAGGAAGAGACCGGTGGCGAAAGCTCCAAGGCGCATGACTCGGGAACGTGACAACCATCCACCAGACCGGAGCCCCGCCAGGGCGAGAAGAGCAGAAAGGAAGAAGGAGGCGAAGCCCAGGAAGTGGAAGAGAACGGCCTGAAGACCGGCTCCCACGACTCCCATGACGTTTCCGGAGGGAAACCATGTCCCGGCCAGGGTTCCGAAGACGGAGGTGGGGACAAGGGAGAGGAAGACAAAGAGGGCCAAGGCCACGAGGCCCAGGGCGAGAATCTCCCGTTGTTTCTTCTGACTCAACATTCTCGATCGCCCTTCTGCCCGATCAGGAAGAAAGGTTGCCGTGCCATGGATATGGATCCCGCGGGTGTCCTGACCCGGGTACCGGGGCTCAGCTGCGCTCCTTCGACAAGGGCAGGCTGATCTTGCGACTCCGCATTTCCGGAACCAGGGTGTACCGATCCCGAGCGGCGCAGACATCCAGGTCCCTCTCCAGCCCGACCTCCGCAAGGGCCCTGCCCGCAGCCGTGGAAGCCAGAAAGTCCGCGTCCACCTCGTGGAGAGATGCGAGATCCAACACCATGCGAGCCGCGTCGTTCAGAAGAAGATCCACCGGCTCCAGAGCCGTCAGAGCCGTCAAGAGACTGCCCGCGCACAGAGCATCGTCCAGGGAAAACCGGTTTTCCTTTCCGGCGCAGACGATGAGCAAACTCTCCTCCTCGCGAACAGCCTTCACCACGGCAGAGAGATTCAGGAAGGACGCCGCAAGGACACGGGTCGAGCCCTCGGCCGCCAGGAACGCCCGGGTACCGTTCGTGGTACTCATGACGAGCTGTTTCCCGCCCACCACGTTCGACGTGAACTCCGTCGGCGAGTTCCCGAGGTCAAAGCCCTGCACCTTCAGGCCCTTACGCTCCCCACAGAGGAGGGTGTCCCCCCGGCCCAGGGAAGAAGCCAGCTTGACCGCCTCCTCTGTGGACGCAGTGGGAAAGATGGCCCGGGCCCCGTTGGCGAGAGCCTCAACCATGGTGGTGGTGGCCCGGATGACGTCCATGACCACGGCCACGCGACCTTCAACCGCGGACTCTCCCACCTCAACCGGGGAGAGGAAGACGTCGACGGTCTTCATACGGTCCCCTGTCTTTCCAGCAGGCGAGCCACGAATCCCGTGTCCACCTGCCCGGACATGAACTCCGGGTCCCGGGCGATTCGGGACAGGAGCCCTATGGTGGTGGTCACACCCTCGATGACAAAACTGTCCAGCACGTGCTGCGCTCTCACGACGGCTTCCTCCCGGGTGTTTCCGCTCACGATGACCTTGCCCAAGAGGGAATCATAGAACCGGGGTACGGTATATCCTGCGTAGATGTGGGTATCGAGGCGGACCCCCGGACCTCCTGGTGGATGGAAGGTGGTGATGAGCCCCGGAGCGGGGGCGAAGTCCCTTTCCGGATCCTCGGCGTTGATCCGGAATTCGATTGCATGCCCCCGGTGGAAGGCCGGCACCTCCGGGAAGGAGAGCGCCTCTCCGCTGGCTACCCGGATCTGCTCCTTCACGAGGTCCAGTCCGGTGATCACCTCCGTCACCGGATGCTCTACCTGGATCCGGGTGTTCATCTCGATGAAATAGAAACGACCGTCTTCATCCAGAAGGAACTCGACGGTGCCGGCCCCCTGGTAATCGATGGCCTGAGCCGCCCTGACAGCGGCCGCCCCCATCTCTTCCCGGAGCTGCGGGTGAACGGCGGGCGAGGGTGCCTCCTCGATCAACTTCTGATGACGCCGCTGGATGGTACAATCGCGCTCACCCAGATGCACTACCCGGCCATGCTTGTCCCCGAACACCTGGATTTCCACGTGCCGGGGGCGCTCCACGAGCTTTTCCAAGTAGACTCCCGGATGTCCGAAGGCCGCCCCGGCTTCGTTCCGTGCCTGACGGAAAAGCTTCTCAAAGCTCTCGGGATCGTTCGCTATCCGCATGCCCTTCCCCCCACCCCCGGCAGCAGCCTTGATCATGACGGGAAAGCCGATCTCCCGCGAGAGCTTCAAAGCCTCTCCGGCATCGTCCACCTCCCCTTTGCTCCCGGGAACGGTGGGAACCCCTTCTTCCATCACGGTCTTCCGGGCCGCGGCCTTGTCGCCCATGGCTCGGATCTGGCCCGGGGTGGGTCCCACGAAGACGATCTCCGATTGTTCACATATCTCCGCGAACTCGGCGTTCTCGGCCAGGAACCCGTAGCCCGGATGGATAGCCTCCGCTCCGGTGATCTCCGCCGCGGCGATGATGCGCGGGATGTCCAGATAGCTCAATGAGGCCTGAGGTGGGCCGATGCATAAGTCTTCGTCGGCAAAGCGGACGTGCAGGGATTCCCGGTCCGCCTCCGAGTATACAGCCACCGTCCGGACCCCAAGCTCGTGACAGGCCCGGATAATCCTGATGGCAATTTCACCGCGGTTCGCTATGAGAAGCTTCTTGAACACCCGTCCGCCTCCAGCAGAGACCGAAAGGTCCTGGTTTTCAGATGAGACACGCCATGCAGGACTCGTGATGCTCTCCCACAAAGCCGTGCGCGCCCGCGGCCCCTAGAAGGAGTCCGGACGCGCCTCCCGTCAACCCTCGGGGCGAACAACCCCCAGGCCAGCCAACGAGGGTCTTCAGCACCCCTCCCCGCCCGAGCTGGCCTCCTCAGGAGGGGTCGATGAGGAAGAGAACCTGACCGTATTCCACAGGCTGGGCGTTCTCCACCAAGATCTTCGCGACGGTGCCCTCCACTTCCGACTCAAGCTCGTTCATGAGCTTCATGGCCTCGATGATGCAAAGCACCGTCCCTTTGCCGATCCGGCCACCCACCTCCACACAAGGGTCTGCATCCGGCGCCGGAGCCCGGTAGAAGGTGCCCACCATGGGCGAGGTCACCTGAATCAGGTCTTCCCGAACCGCGACCTCCTCCCCCCCGGCCACGCCCGAGGATGATGCCCCGGCGGTCCCCGGAGCTGCCGACCCGGGTGCTGAGGCACCCGGCTGAGGCGGAGCAGGAGACTCCACCGAGGTTGCCCCTGCAGCCGAGGTTGTGCCCCCGCTGGTGGATGCGGCCGGACTCTTGGAGAGCCGGACCCGCGTTCCTTCCTGCTCCACCTCGAGAGTGTCGAGACTGCTTTGGTCCAGAGCCCGAATCAGGCGCTCGACGAATTCCAGATCAATCATCCGCCCACCCGTGTGAGATATTTGTCCTCTCTGCGATCCACCTTCAACACGTCTCCGATCTCAACGAAAAGGGGCACCTGTATCACGGCACCCGTTTCCAGCCTGGCGGGCTTTGTACCGCCCTGGGCCGTGTCTCCCCGAAGACCCGGATCCGTGTCCGTAACTTCCAACTCCACGAAGAAGGGAAGCTCCACGCTCAGGACCTTGCCTTCATGGACCAACCCTTCGCACTGCATGTTCTCCTTCAGATACTTGAGCTGGTCCTCTCCGATCACCTCGTCGGAAAGGGGGATCATCTCGAAAGTATCCTGGTCCATGAAGTAGTAGAGATGTCCGTCCGAGTAGGAATAGGTCACGGGCCGTCGCACCAAGCGCACGTCCGTCACACGCTCGCCGGCTCGGAATGTCTTCTCGAGGACTGCGCCTGTGAGGACGTTTTTTAACTTCGTCCGAACGAAAGCTCCGCCCTTCCCCGGCTTGACATGCTGGAAATAGGTGATGGTCCAGAGTCCCCCATCCATTTCCATGACCATGCCGTTGCGAAAGTCTGCAGTCGTTGCCATACCCTTTGAGGATTCTCTCGAGATCAGTTCAGGTGGGCCGTCAGACCCCATAACCTGGAAAGATAGCTGATTTCCCCGAAACCGGCGACTGTCATCACAGGCTATCCAGCCACCTCTGAAACGCATCGATGGCCCCGGTATCCCCAGCCTTCTCCTCCTTCGCCCTGTCCCGGTCCCTAGAATGGTTGTCCGGCGGAGCATCAGGGGCCAGAGACCCGATGGGGACGATGGTCTCGGGGGCCAGGGAATCGACCGGAACCTCCCCCTCCGGGGCCAGCGCGTCGATTTCTACGATGGTCTCCGGCGCCAGGGAATCGATGGGAACGACGGTTTCAGGAGCCAGGGACTCGATGAGAACGACGGTTTCAGGGGCCAGGGACTCGACAGGAATCCCTTCCTCCGGGGTCAGCGCCTCGATTTCTCCGATGGTCTCCGGCGCCAGGGAATCGATGGGAACGACGGTTTCAGGGGCCAGGGACTCGACAGGAATCCCTTCCTCCGGGGTCAGCGCCTCGCCGGAGACTTTCGGTTCCGGGGCCAGGCCTTCGGCGGGCGACCTCGAAATCTCGATTGATTCGTCTGCGGAAAGCGGCTCCCCCGCCGCCGACACAGCGGACTCTTGCCCCCGCCGTAGCACCCGGACCTCCTCGAGGCGAGCCTGAACGTCCGTGTCTTCGGGATGCCGATCCAGGACTGCCCGGAACACCTCCTCGGCCCATTCCAGGCAGCCCTGCCGAAGGTAGATCTTCCCGAGGGTAGAAGTTACGAGGGTGTCTCCCGCTTCTCGCGGATCGGGAACCGGCACCCCGTCCTCTGCCACCCAGGGCTCCACCTCTCCATGGAGCTCTTCCACGGAGACCGTCGGCGACTCGGTGCCGGAAACCTCGGGTGAGATCGCATCGGCCGCCCCTACCAACACCTCCCTTGCCAGTCCAGGCAGCTCCTCCTCCGATTCGGGCAGCTCCTCCTGCGTCTTGAAGAGTTCCTCCTCCGTTCCGGGCAGCCCGCCCTCCCTCGCCTCCCGAAGGCTCGTTTCCGCCTCCGTAGCCGCCTCCCTCACCGGCACCTCCACGTCAGCCGACGTGAGATCTTCCTGGAGAACCGCGCGGGTCCAGTCCAGCTCCTCCGCCACCTCGTCCAGGTCCACCCACATCGGCGGGGCAAGATCCTCGGAGCCCGGCTCCCGGGATGATGAATCCCTGTCAACCGAACCGACAAGGCCTTCCTCCAACTCCGCCATCCGCACCGGAAGCTCGGGATCCAGGGGATCCTGTTGGGCCAGATCTCGGAGGTAGCCAAGGGCCGCTCCCACCTCACCCTTTTCCAGGAGAATCTCCGCCATGCCCCTGAGGGCAGCGAGGTTCTGCGGATCAAGTTCCCTGGCGGCCTCGAAGGAAGCGGCAGCCTCCTCCGGGCGTCCCTGATCGAGGCTCAACCAGGCCGACACGACATGGCCCGAAACGAAGTCGGGATGGCGCTCCATTCCTTCGCGGAGGATTCGCCGAGCCTCCAGGAGCTCACCGGCTCTGCGGAGAGCGTCCGCCAGGGGCACGAAACCACGTCCGTCCGGATCGGCGCTGGACCAGTAAAGATCCTGAAGCTTTCGTACGCGGGCTTCCAGGGATTGTACCACAAACCGGTCCTTGATGATGCGGGGGTTTGGGGCCGAGAGGATACCAGGCTCGCCCGAAGATAGTCTTTGGTTTTCCAGTGTGTCAACGGAGATCCAAATGGCCCTCCGGTCCCCGTGGGATAGCCAAAGAACGGGACGGGTCCAAGACCCCCCCTTCCTTGAGCAGGTCTGAGACCACCGTTAGTTTTTGTAGTTACCCTTTGTTGCCCAAGGTGCCGAACGAGTCTGGAGTTGTGGGCCTATGATGCGTCAGTTGCGACAGAACACGAAGTGGATCATGCTGGTGACCGCCATCGCCTTCGTGGGTCTCATGGTCTTTGAGTGGGGAATGGATATCACCGGCCAGACGGCCGGAGGACCTGGAGACCTCGGACGGGTGAACGGGACTCCGATCCCCTATGAGCAGTATCAGGCCGCATTCCGGAATCTTTATGACCAGGTCTCCCGGAGTCAGGAGACGCCCATCTCCTCGGCCCAGAACAGGGAGATCGAGGAGGCGGCGTGGAATGAGGTGGTGAACCAGATCCTGATCGAGCAGGAGTTGGCTCGCCGGGGAATCCAGGTGACGGACCGGGAGATCCAGGATGCGGCGCGGTTCAGTCCTCCGCAGGAGTTCGCCCAGGACCCGTTCTTCCAGACGGACGGGGTCTTCGACCTGCAGAAATACCAGGACTTCCTGGCTACCGCCGCAGACGAGCTTCTGCTGCTCCAGCTCGAAGCCTACTATCGAGAGATCATACCGAGGAGCAAGCTCTTGCGGCAGGTGACGTCGGGAATCTACCTCACCGACTCCGAACTCTGGGATGAGTATCGATTCGAGAACGAGCGGGTCACGGTCCGTTTCGTTGCCATGAACCCGGCGGACCGGGTACCGGATTCGGCCATCGAGATCACGGAGGACGAGATTCGGGACTACTACCGGGCCCATCAGGAGAGTTTCGAGATCCCGGCCCAGGTAGAGGTGAGATATGTGACCCTCACCAAGGCACCTCTCCCGGAAGACACCCTGGCCGCCCGGGAACGGGCAGAGGAGCTCCGGCGGGAAATCCTTGAGGGGGCCGAGTTCGCTGCTGTAGCCCGCCGAGAGTCGGCCGATCAGGGATCGGCCCCGGAGGGTGGAGATCTTGGCACCTTCGAACGTGGCCAGATGGTGCCAGCCTTTGATTCAGTGGCATTTACCGCTCCTCTGAACCAGGCACTGGAACCCCTTCAGACCCACTTCGGTTTCCACATCATAGAGGTCCTGAGTCGCCGGGATGACAGTGCTCGGGCCCGTCACATCCTGGTGCCCATAGAGCGGACCAACGAGTCGGAGCTTCGGCTCCTCACGTTGGCCGACTCCCTCGAATCCCTGGGCGAATTCATGTCGCTGGAGGAGGCCGCCCGTACCATGTCGCTTCCAGTTCAACAGCAGGTGATGAACGAGCTGTTCCCGTTCCTGCCCGGGGTGGGGCAGATCTGGGACGGCCTGGATTGGGTATTCGAGGAAGCTTCTCCCGGTGACGTGAGCAACGTGTTTGAAGACGAGCAGGCCTTCTACATGATGGAGTTGGTGTCCAGCACCCCGGCCGGTGTGCAGAGCTTGGATAACGCTCACCCCACAATCGAGCAGATCCTTCGTATGGAAAAGAAGGTGGAGCTGGCCAGGACCGAGGCTCTCGAGCTGCTGGAAGAGGCTCGCTCGGAAGGAACCCTGCAGGTCCTCGAGGGCCGGGAAGGGCTGACGGTCCAGGATGCAGGGCCTCTTGGCAGGAGCGACTTCTTCCCAGGGCTTGGGTACCAGAACAGGGCAGTCGGCACGGCCTTCGGGCTCCAGGAGGGGGTAATCAGCGACCCCGTGGTCACAGAGAGAAATGTGTTCCTGATCCAGACCCTGGAGCGTTTCCCCGCTGACAGCCTGGCCTGGGAAGAGCAGAAACACCTCCAGCGTGCCCAAGCCATGTTCATGGCCCAGCAACAGCGGCTCGGCCAATGGATCGAGGGACTGCGGGAGGCGGCCACCATCGTGGATCACCGGGATGAGGTATTCCGGGTACCCGCCGAACCCTCCCGAACCCTGCCCATGTTCTGAGAGCGTCGCTCCGGCATCGAATCGCGTCGGCAGGACCATGAAGAAGTGAGGGCCCCGGGAGTCCATGCTCCCGGGGCCCTCACTTCCTCTGGTCAGCCAGGCGGTCTGATCCCGTATTCCTCAATCGGGCCGTTCCTCGTCAGTGGCCGTGAGGCGCCGAGGTCCCTCTTCTTTCTCTTCGTCCTTCTCCTTGGGAGAACGCACTGCCTTTTTCTCGTCCAGAGGTGCCTTAAACTCCCCTTCGATTTCCCTGACAGAGCTCTTGAACTCACGGATCCCCTTGCCGAGGGCAGAGCCGATCTCCGGAAGGCGCTTCGCGCCGAAGAGGAGGAGAACCACGAGAAAGATGACAATGATCTCTCCCATTCCGAGTCCACCGATAGGCATGATCTCTCCCTCCCGGAGTCAAGGCGCGGCATGGCCAGGCTGGCAACCCTGAAAGGCTCCGGCGGAACACGCTCGGAGCTTATTCAATGTAACCCAACCTGATGGGGTTGTGAACGTGGTCGGCGGAGAGACGCTCCCAGGTCCTGATCGCCCCATGGGCCGGGCCCGGGAAAGCGGTCAGATCCAGGAACGGGCGATGAAGGCGACGATTCCGATCCCAACCAGGGTGAGAACGTTCAGGTACACGTCCACCGGACCCACTGTCAACCCAATGGCAAGAAGGTCAAGGGAGAATGGACCCACAGAAGCAACCACTGACGTGGTCAGGAAGTCGCGGGCCGCGCTCTCCGGCAAGAACGACTCGGAGAGACGGGTGAA
>PXFI01000047.1 GCA_003564295.1 Gemmatimonadota bacterium
CCCGGTGCAGGTGGGAGGTATCACGGGGTTCGGGGAAATCGTGCCAGGCCCCACCGCCACCGACGTGAAGGGCGAGCTCCTGGTAAGGTGGGTCCTGGGCCCGTCGCCCGGGACCCAGACTTTTCAGGCGAACCGGGCGGACCTGATCCGCATGATCAAGGTGGAGGCGGAAGGGACCGGGGAGCTGGACGCCTGGCCCTTCACAGCCGTGACCACGGGTGTTTCTCACACCTGCGGCATCGACGAAGCCGGAAGCGCCTACTGCTGGGGCAGGGGCGATGATTTTCGGCTGGGGACCGAGGAGGAGGAATCCGAGTCCGCGCCGGTACCGGTGGCCACGAACCTGGCCTGGACGCGCATCTCCGCCGGGTTGACCCATACTTGCGCCCTGGGTGGCGCCGCCGCCGAGATCCACTGCTGGGGACAGGGACTCCAGGCGGGAGCTGAAGAGGCCAACCAGCTTGTCCCCACCCCTTCCCGAGTGCCGGGGGGTCCCTGGACATCCCTCACCGCCGGGGAGGCCCACCAGTGTGCCCTGGCTGCTGACGGAACCGCCCACTGTTGGGGAGAGGCACTTTACGGGCAGCTCGGGAATGGCTCCGAAGAACCCACCAACGATCCCACCCCTGTGGCCGGCGATCACGTCTGGTCTCAGATCTCCGCCGGCCGCTTCCACACCTGTGGGGTCACCACCTCGGGGGAGGCCTACTGCTGGGGAGAAGGGACCGCTGGGCAGCTCGGGAACGGTATCAGGGAAGACGCCGACACCCCTTCCCTGGTGGCCGGCGGCTTCCAGTGGCGATCCGTTTCCGCCGGCTGGGCCCACTCCTGCGGCATCACCCAGGAAGGCGAAGCCTTCTGCTGGGGCGCGGGCTCCTTCAACCGCCTCGGAAACGGTGCCACCCTGGACCACACCAGCCCCGTGAGAGTCGCGGGAAACAGGTCCTGGAACGCCATCAGTGCCGGCGAGCGCCATTCCTGCGGCATCGATGCCGAAAAGAAACTCTACTGCTGGGGGGCGGGAGGCATGGTGGGGCTGGGCCTATTCGGAAGTGCCACGCCAGCCCTCCTGGCAGAGGAGGACGATTGGGAGTCGGTCCAGACCCTCTACCGCCACACCTGCGCCGTCACCTCCGACACTTGGACTTACTGCTGGGGCGCCAACGACTACGGGCAGCTCGGCATCCGGACCACCACAGCCTCCAACGTTCTCCGGCTGGTCTTCCGGGGGGTGATTCGGCCCTGAGGCAGGGGGGGGGCGTGATCCGGCCCCGGCGCGCTCCGGGCGGCGATCCCGAATTCGCCCTCCGAGCCACCCCCATTCCAGAGTGCGGAGGGCCCGCGGCCTCAACCCCCCGGCCGATACTCCCGGGTGATGCGCCCCTCCAGCTGCGACGGGTAGAAGTACACCTCCCGGAGGTCCCCCGTGCTATAACGGAGGGCCTGGTCGTTGAAGTGGGGCGAGGCCGGATCGCTGCTCAGCCCCCCGGCGGTGATGGCTCTGGCCCGGACGCTGTCGCCGAACTCCACCACGGCCACGAAGCTGTTCCCGCTGGTCCCGTACATCCGCTTGGTCCCCGGGAAGGTCCGGGCTCCGAAGGAGGCCAGGGAGCCCCACCGGCCTGAGGGGAACCCTACGGGCAGGCTGGGCTCGTCGTCGTCGAACGGCTGGACGATGTCACCCGTGAGGCGCTGAAAGCGGTTGATCTCACCCCAGGGAGTTCTCCAATCCCCGAAGTCCTCCTCCAGCCTGGCGGAGGCCGCCGCCAGGGCCTCCAGGCTCTCCCGGGCCATGTCCCGGGCAGCATCCTCTCCGGCGACCGTGGCCGCCGCACCACCAGCGCCCGGACCGGGACGCCGGGCGAGCTCCTCCGCCCAGAAGATGGCCAGGGCCGTGGGAACGGACTCAATCCCCCATCTCACATCCCACGCCCGGAGCATCTCGATCTGTTCGGAGAGGTTCTCCTTCAGGGGGTCGTCCGCCGGGAGCTCGTCATAAGCTTCAAACAGGCCCGGAAGGGTTTCCTCGAAGGCCGGGAGTTGGGTGCTATAGGCCGCCTCCACCAGGCCATCCAGGGTGAAGTCGGTACGGCCCTCCAGGAGCCTGATGGCGTGGATCCCACGGGCGTTCTCAGAACCCCGGTCCATGTAGGGAGGGTAATCCTCCTGTCTGGGGCTGTCGGCCCCCGCCGCGCTGTAGGGCCAGTTGTTGGCGCAGAAGGCCCAGCCCGTGGAGGGGTTGATGGCATTGGGGCTATCCTCCAGGGCGTGGATCCCCAGCCAGTCCGTGGCGGGGTCGCTCCCGTCCACCGGCCGGGAGTGATCGAACCGGGTGTCCCGGATGGGAACGAAGTTCGAATGGAAATAGGCGATGTTCCCTTCCGCGTCGGCGAAGAGGGTGTTGTTGGAAGAGTTGGTGTGGAGTCTCATGACCTCCTTGAACTCCTCCAGGTTTTTGGCCTTGGTTCGAGAGTAGGATTGGATCAGGGCGTTCATGGGCTCTTCCATGAGGGCCACCGCCACCCACCGCCCATCCACCTCCCTCACGATGGGTCCGTGGTGTGTCCGGTACACGGTGAACTCGCGGCTGGCCATCCCCTCGTCGGTCCTGTACGGCACCGTCACCCTCCGGACGGTCACGGGCCGATACTCGTCGCCGTAGCGGTAGTAGAGCCCGTCCTCCCTCTGCACGATGGTCTGCAGGAACTCGTCGATGTTGTCGGCCCGGCTGGAGGTGTGCATCCAGCCTGCCGTCTCGTTGAACCCCTGGTAGATGAAGAACTGGCCCCAGGTCAGGGCACCGTAGGCGTTGAGGCCCTCATCGCTGGTGACGTGGGCTTCGTGCCGGAAGTAGAAAGTGGTGTGGGGGTTGACGAGAAGGAGGGCGTTGCCGTTCACCGTGTTGAAGGGGGCGATGGCGATCCCGTTGGAACCCGAGGGCTCACGCCGCCAATCGCTCTCGGCCAGGACTGGGGCGAACGGTCTCAGGGGCTCGCCGGCCGCCCTTGTCGCCTCCTCTCCGAGGGCCCCCTGCGCCGGCGCCAGCTCCGGACCCTCGGGGCCATGCTGGTAGAAGGCCTCCAGCTCCCGGAGGCTTACCCGCTCGATGTCCCCACCGATGCTCCCCTCGCTGAAGGCCAGGGGCATCCACGGCTCGAAGCGGGTGATGACCCTGGGACGCACCTGGGGGTTCTTGTAGAGGAAGTAGTTGAGGCCGTCGGCCCAGGCGTCCAGAAGCTCCTGCAGCCAGTCGGGGCTGTCCCGGTAGAGGATCTCCATCTCCTGGGGATCGATGAAGAGCTTCATGCGGAGGTCCCGCCAGATCTCCCCCTCCCCCTGGGCCTCCGCCAGGCGGCCCGTTGCGTTCAGGTAGTTCAGCTCCACCCGGTTGAAGTCGTCCTCGGCCTGGGCGTACATGAGGCCGAAGACAGCATCCGCGTCCGTCCTCCCGTGGATGTGGGGGATGCCCCAGTCGTCACGGATGATGGTCACGTTCTCGGCCCGGGCCTCCCAGCGAGCGAGATCGCTGTCGGGTACTTCCCGGGGATCGCATGCCGAAACGGCCAGCAGGAGAAGGAGGACCAGGGGGAACACGGAGCGAATTGGGGCGGAACAGGATTCTCTGGACATGGTTCTCAAGGGAGAAGGAGACATGGTGTGTGATCTCGAGACGATGTTGAACCCGCATCCTTGGGATCTCCACAGCCATTCTACCGCCACATCCGCCCCCTGACCAGCCGGAGGCCTACTCCAAACTCCGCATCTTTGACCGGCGCCGCCATTGCATACGGAAAAGGGGTGTCCCCTCGACGCCGAATTCCGCAGCGGTCGGTTGCGCGTAAAATCCGATACGGACTCGGGAGCCGAATGATGACCGAATTCCGTAAGCGTTCTTGGCGCCATGCTAACCTACGGAATTGGAGTGCGCTGTAGACGGCGCCCCACCCGCGACGCCGCTAATCATCTTCTCTTGTCTCCGTCCCCTCCGTGCCCTACCCTCATGGACCGATTCTTGCGCCGGTGCTGGTGTCGGCCCGGTCCGACTCAGGCCGAGGGCCCGCCGGACGTACGACAAGCTGTCAAGAACACGGAAGACAACCCGACCCATATACCCGTACACCCGCAACGGGAAGCGAAAGCACCATGCCAAAATACGACCCCACCAAGATGGCCGACTGGCAGATCGCCGAGGCCGCCGAAGCAGACATGAAGACCGTCTACCAGCTCGCCGAGGAGATGGGGCTGGAAAAGATGGAGCTCCTCCCCTACGGCCACTATGTGGCCAAGCTCGACTACATGAGCATCCTGGAGCGCCTCAAGAACAAGCCCGACGGAAAGTACATCGAGGTGACGGCCATCACCCCCACCCCGCTTGGGGAGGGCAAGTCCACCACCACCATGGGCCTCACCCAGGGGATGGGACGCCTGGGCAAGAGCGTGATCTCCGCCATCCGCCAGCCCTCCGGTGGACCCACCTTCAACATCAAGGGCTCGGCCGCCGGGGGCGGACTGGCCCAGTGCATCCCCCTGACCGACTTCAGCCTGGGGCTCACCGGTGACATCGACGCCATCACCAACGCACACAACCTGGCCATGGTGGCGGCCACCAGCCGCATGCAGCACGAGTTCAACTACGGCGACGACATATTGGCCAGCAAGAACCTGCGGCGGCTGAACATCGACCCCCGGAACATGAACATGAGATGGGCCATGGACTTCTGCGCCCAGGCGCTCCGGGACATGGTCATCGGCCTGGGGGGCAAGATGGACGGCTTCCTCATGCAGAGCGGCTTCCAGATCACCGTGTCGTCGGAGGTCATGGCCATCCTGTCCGTGGCCACCAGCCTGGCGGACATGCAGGAGCGCATGAACAAGATCGTGGTGGCCTGGGACAAGCAGGGTAACGAGGTGACCACCGGCGACCTGGAGGTGGGGGGTGCCATGACGGCCCTCATGGCCAGGACCATCAACCCCAACCTCCTCCAGACCCTGGAAGGCCAGCCCGTCCTGGTCCATGCCGGGCCCTTTGCCAACATCGCCATCGGCCAGTCCTCCATCATTGCCGACAAGGTGGCGTTGAAGCTGGCCGACTACCACATCACCGAGAGCGGGTTCGGCGCCGACATCGGCTTCGAGAAGTTCTGGAACCTGAAGTGCCGGTTCAGCGGCCTCACCCCCAACGTGTCGGTGATCGTGGCCACCATTCGGGCTCTCAAGATGCACGGGGGCGGCCCCACCGTGGCCCCGGGCAAGAAGCTGGACCCCGCCTACACCGAGTCCCACCCCGAGCTCGTGGAGAAGGGGATTGACAACCTGGTGGCCCACATCGAGACGGTACGCAAGTCCGGTGTGAACCCGGTGGTATGCCTCAACCACTTCTATACCGACTCCGACGACGAGGTGGCCGTGGTGAAGAAGGCTGCAGAAGCCGCCGGGGCCCGCTTCGCCGTCTCCAGGCACTGGGAGATGGGGGGTGAGGGGGCCGAGGAGCTGGCCCACGTAGTCATGGAAGCTGCCGAGGAGAAGCCCCACTTCAGCTTCCTCTACGAGGACGCCGAGCCCCTGAAGACCAAGATCGAGAAGATCGCCACCCAGGTGTATGGGGCCGACGGGGTCACCTACTCCCCCGTGGCGAACCAGAAGATCAAGAAGGTGGAGGCTGACGAGGAGCTCAAGACACTGGGCACCTGCATGGTGAAGACCCACCTGAGCCTTTCCCACGACCCCAGCCTGAAGGGCCGGCCCAAGGGCTGGACGCTCCCCGTGCAGGACGTCCTGACCTTCCGGGGCGCCGGGTTCGTGGTGCCGGTGGCCGGGGACATCAGGCTCATGCCCGGTACGGCGTCGGACGCCGCCTACCGGCGCATCGACGTGAATCCCGAGACGGGAAAGGTGGTGGGACTGTTCTGACGGCCTGATCCGGGGCGTGACATGCCTCGGCCTTCAGGGCGGGAACGGGTAGCGTCACAGGAAAGGGCTGCACGCCAGGATCCGAGCCTCAGGGATCCCGGCGCCAGCCCTTCCGCTTGATCCATCGCCCGGGTGGCCGCGAACTGGGAGCGGGAGCAGCCGGTGAGGCCGCTGGCCGGATCACCGGCCTGGGACCCGAGCCCCGCCCCCGGCGCCCTCAGGCCCGCCAACGCCTCCAGCCCCCCAGCGCCCCCCCGCCCCCGGCGCCCTCAGGAGAAGATCAGATACAGGAGCGGTGTCAGGATGGCCGCTGCTACGATGGCGACTACCGTCATGGCGTGACGCCTGGACCGGGCGGCGTACGCCCCGGACTTGGTAGCGAGCCAGATGGGCAACGCCTTCAGAGGGTAGTAGATGCTCATGCCCAGGAGGTTGAAGCAGAGGTGGGCCAGGGCCACGGTGACTGCGGCCGGGCTCCCGGTGGCCATGGAGGCCAGGATGGCGGTCACGGTGGTGCCCAGGTTCGCCCCCAGGGTGTAGGGGTAGATCTGCCGGAGGGTCAGCACCCCGGTCCCGGCCAGGGGGATCATGAGGGAGGTGGTGGCGGAGCTGCTCTGCACCGCCGCCGTGGTCACCATTCCGAGGCCGAAGGCAGCGGCATCGTTCCGGAAGAGGATCCGGTCGAACAGGCCTTCCATCCTGGTCAGAACCGGACCCTTCATGACCCCCATCATGAGCCGGAGAGCCAGGAAGAGCCCCATGAGGGAGAGGACCACAAGGGGGACCGTGTAGGGCACGACCCCCACCACGGCGCCGGCCACCGGTCTCACGGCAGCCTGAAGGGGGCTGGCCAGACTCATCCCCCCGGCCCCGGCAAACACACCCTGGAGGAACACGGCCATCCTCTCGATGGGGCTGAACAGAATCTCCAGGGGAAGAAGGGTGAAGGCTGCAAGAAGGTTGAAGAAATCGTGGACCGTGGAGGCGGCGAATGCCCGCTGGAACTCCAATCGTCGAGTCACGTGCCCCAGGGAGACCAGGATGGCCGTGGTGGCCGTCCCGATGTTGGCGCCCATGACCACGGGGACCGCAAGCTCGATGGAGAGGGTGCCGGACGCCACCAGCCCCACCAGGATGGTGGTGGTGGTGGAGGAGCTCTGGATGATGCTGGTGGCCACGAACCCCAGGAGCAGCCCGGCCAGGGGATTCGACACCGTGTTGATGAGACTTTCGGCGAAGCCCCGGCCCGCCATCCTGAAGGCGGTGCTCATGAGCTCGATGCTGGAGAAGAAGAGGTAGAGGAGAAGAAGGAAATAGACGGCCCGGGCCAGGACGATCACCCAGCCTCGAAACGCCTTCCCCACATCCTTCCCCTGGATCGGGGCTCGTGAGCTCGGTCCTTCGCGATCCGCCGTCATCTGGGCCGGAAGATACATGCTCGTGACGGATTCGTCACCCACCTCCCGGCCACCCAAACGACGGTGGCTGCCAACCCCCCTGGGGCGGGCAGGAAAAGGCGGCATCAGCGCCGGCCCGCCGGGCCACAAGGCACCCCCCCCCGGGGCGGGCAGGAAAAGGCGGCATCAGCACTGGCCCGCCGAGCCCCGAATCCTTCCGAGGGGGGCAGGACAGCGTCCGTCTCCACTGGAAGAAGCCCCCAAAACGTGTCCTTCTCCTCCCTGGCGTAACGTGTCCAGGTCCGACAGTTTGGATCGGGCGGGAACCGTCAAGCGCAGGGTAGCCGAACACGGGGCTCACCCCCCCGGCCGGGGCGAACCCGAAATATCCCATCGAGGTGCTCTCAATGGTTCTTCCCATGTCCGACTGCCCGTCTTCTATGTCCGGCTGCCCGTCTCCTGGATCAGGCTGCCCGTCTGCCGTATCCGGCTGCCAGCCTCCCGAATGCGGCTCGGCAGCGCCCGCGCCCGCGCCCGTAATGCCCGCCTTCCTGCCCGCGCTTCCAGGAGCGTTCGCGAGCCTGTGCCTCCTCCTTCTGGCGCTGGGAGCTTCGCCGTCGCCCACGCTGGGAGCCCTGCCGTCCGTGAGACCGGCGGATCTTCCATCTACGGTGCCGGCAGTCCCGTCCTCGCCGACACTCGGAGTCCTGCCGCCCGTGACACCAAGAGCCTTGCCCTCGTCGGCAGGCCAGGACCTCGGGGAGATCCGGGGCCACGTGGTGAACATCCAGGACGACCAGCCCGTGGCTGGAGTTCTGGTGGAGCTTCACCTCCGGGACGCTCCCCAGCGCACGGTCACAAGCTCCGAAGACGGAAGCTTCCGACTGGAAAGGGTGCCCCCCGGGATCCACCGTATCCGAGTCCGATACCTGGGCTTCCACCTCCTGGAACGGCAGGTGGAGGTCGCCCCGGGGGCCGTGGTCATGGTTCGGCTTGAGCTCACCCCCACCACCGTAGATCTGGATACGCTGAGGGTTTTCGCCTCGCCCCTTGCCATACGGAGGGAGGACACGGAGTTCACCTCCCGGATCGACCGGAGGGCGATCCAACGCCTTCCCATGCCCCATGATACGGAAGACATGGTCTTCCTCCCCCCCGGCGCGGCGCCGGGCCGGATCTGGGGGGGCGCGGCGGACGAGGCGAACCTCTACCAGCTGGACGGGCTTCCCCAGACGAACCCGGGCACCGGAGGGCCCCTGGTCTCCATCTCCCCCTCCTGGCTGGAGTGGGTGGAGGTGAGAGGGCTGGGAGCCGGGGCCGAGCACGGGAACTTCCAGGGCGGGATCGTGAACGCCGTGACCCGCTCCGGAACCAGCGTCCGGGAGGGGAGTCTCAGGAGCTCCCTGGAGAGCCGTGCCCTGAACGCCACCAACATCCTGGAGGCGGAGATCGGCCGGGAGCGGACCCTCCGGGGTGAGGTGGACGGGTTCCTGGCCGGCCCCCTCCCGTATGAAGGACTCTTCTACTTCGTGGGCGGGCACTTTCTCAGGGATGACGTCCGTGCCCAGTCCCGCCTGCCGGCGGTAGACCATCGCTTCCTGCCCCAGAGGGAGGAGCGGACCGAGCTCCGGGGATTCGGGAAGCTGACCTGGACCCCCACGGCCACGGACAGGGTGGACCTCTCGGCGGGGCTCACCCGTGTCCGGGCCCAGAACCATGGCCTCACGGGCTACGAGGGAGAGGGTGCCTCCCCCGAGCTGGACGGCCCGGCCCGGTTCTACCAGGGGAGCTGGCTGCGGACCCTGGAACGGGGCCACCTGGAGCTCAGGGGCGCCGGGGCCACCTCCCGGGAGCGGATCCGGCCCGTCCGGGGTGAGGAGATCCCCGCCGTCCGGACCTACGTCATCGGGGATCCTCCCTCCCCCATCTCCCAGAACGCCGTGTTCCTCCAGGACCGGCGTCCCTCCACCCACACTCTTTCCGGAGAATGGGTGTGGCGGGGAGCCACCGGTCCTTTCGACCATCGGCTTCAACTGGGGGGTGAGGCCACGTGGTCGAGCTGGATGGATCGACGGGTCCGAACCGGAGGGATGACCTGGAGGCCCCCCATGGCCACCGGAGTGGACCACCAGGACCCCGGGACCTGGTCCCGGATCGGGGGCATAATCCCCACGGACTGGGGGGGGGAGGTGGACCTCCACGCCGAGATGGGCTCCCAGGCCATCTATTTCCAGACCCACACCACCCTCCACCCCCGCCTTTCGGTGAACCCGGGAATCCGGTTCGGACGCTGGAGGGGCGACCTGTTGCCGGGAGGGGACCGCTCCCGCCGGGTCCATGCCTGGAACACCCAGGCCTGGGAACCCCGCATGGGGATCATCCTGGACCCCCTGGGAACCAACGAACTGGTGCTGAAGGCCCACTGGGGCCGTTATCACCAGAACCTCCTGGCTCCATTCTTCGATCGGGCCGAGGGGGGCCAGGTCTTCTCCAACCGGGAGCTCTGGTACTACCACGGATCGCCCCTGGACGACCCCATCCGCACCTTCACGGCAGAGGAGCGGGACGCCATGACCACCGGCGACCCTCGCTTCACGCACCGGGAGCTCATCCGGTTGAACGAGACAGGGCCGGTTTCGGCGAATCTCAAGCAGCCCCACGTGGATCAGTGGATCGTGGCTGTGGAGCGGACCTTCGGCCCCCGCATCCGCCTGGAAGCCCTGGTGATGGACCGCCGGAACCGGAACATGGTGGCCCTCCGGGACCGGAACCTGGAGGAGAACTACCACCGGTTCGAGAACGTGCAGATCCTCAGGGCGGGCCGGTTCTTCCAGGATCCCGACACCATCTACTTCGGTGACGAGCCTCTCACCCTTCCCGAACTCTGGGTCTCCAACGCCTGGATCCGACAGCTGCTGGTCTGGCAAGCACTGGGCGAGGGAATCGTCCTCATCCCCCCACCGGGGTTCGTGCTGGCCGATACCATGTGGCTTTCCTTCGAGCAGGATCTGGTGCTGGAGAACGTCCCGGAGGCCACTCGGAGGCTCCGGCAGCTCCAGCTCTCCGGACACCTCGCCTACCCGTCGTGGGGGGCCTCGGCCTCGATTGTGATCTCCCGCCTGAGGGGGAACCTTCAGTCGGTGACGGGCTACGAGGCGGGATCCCACTTCGAGGAGTTCTGGCGGCTGGGATCCGGGCCCTTCGTGCGTCCCAACGAACAGGTGAACTTCAACGGGCCCCTCCCGGGCTTCACCCCACTGGATCTCAAACTGGCGCTCCATGGCGACCTGCCCTGGGGGCTCAGGGGCGGCCTCTTCTTCCACGGGGCCCGAGGCGAGAGGTTCACCCCCTACTTCACGGTGGCCGGAGTGGGGTTCGAGTACCTCCTCAGGGAGGAGTCGGGACGCTTGCGGCCCCTGGACGACCGGCTCGCCCGGAGCGTGGCCGGGCAGAGGGTCTTTCTCCAGGAACGGGGGACGGCCCGGTATGAGGGCCGGGTATCGCTGGACCTGCGCCTGGAACGGGAGCTAACCCTGGGACGAGGCACCTGGCGCGTCACAGCCGACGTGTTCAACGTGACGAACAGCGGAGCCGTCACGCGGGTGAATGAGTCGGTCACTTATCCCAGCCTCCTGCCCGGCATCACGCCCGCCGGGCTCGATTCGTCTGCGGTGTTCCTGGCCGTATGGGAACGGAACCCGCCCCGGACCTTTCGCCTGGGGGTGGCGGCGGAGCTCTGAGACATCCGATCCCTTGACCCGATCCCTCAACCGGATCCGTACACGCAAGGACCATCCCATGCCCAGCACCGTATTCTTCGGTTCGGCCCGCCAGGCCCGCCTGGCGGAGGAGGAAAGCCTTCCCGAGAAGCTCGACCTGATCCTGGACCGGTTGCACCTGCGGGACCGTGTCAAGGACGAG
>PXFI01000251.1 GCA_003564295.1 Gemmatimonadota bacterium
CATGGTCTGGGACGAGGAACAGAAGAGTATCTTCCTTCTGTCCGACGGCGGCATCTCCAAGATCGACCCCTCCAGCGGGAGGCGTGAGACCGTGACCATCCGAGGAGAGATGGTCACGGACGTGGCCGCCGAGCGGGCCCACAACTTCGAGCATGTGTGGACACAGACCCGGGAGACCTTCTACACCGCCGGATTCCACGGGGCGGACTGGGACGCCCTGAAGCCCGTCTACGGGAAGTACCTCCCCCACATCGGTACCGGCTACGAGTTCGCCGAGATGCTCTCCGAGATGCTGGGAGAGCTGAACGTGAGCCATAGCGGGGCCCGCTTCTCCTCCTCCGAGCCCACGGACGACGCCACCGCCTCCCTGGGGATCTTCTACGACCAGCAATACGAGGGCGTGGGGATGAAGGTGGTGGAGGTGCTCCGGAATGGCCCCCTGGACAAGGCCGGCATGGACGTGAAGCCCGGGATGATCATCGAGTCCATCGACGGCGAGGTCATGGCGGCAGACACGGACCCCGCTCGCTACCTGAACCGGAAGGCTGGAAAGCGGACCCTCCTGGTGGTGACCGATGGGGACGAGAGGCGGGAGCTCGTTGTGACGCCCATCACCCGAGGTGAGAAGAACCGCCTCCTCTACGACCGCTGGGTCCGGACGAACCGGGAGGAGGTGGAGCGGCTGAGCGACGGCCGGCTGGGCTACATCCACGTCCCGGGAATGAACGACAGCGCATACCGTAGCACGGTGGAGGAGGTCCTGGGGAGGTTCGCCGACCGGGAGGGGATCGTGGTGGATACCCGCTTCAACGGGGGAGGGGACCTGGTGGCGGACCTGGCCATGTTCCTCTCCGGGGAGAGATTCTTCGATTACACCACCGACACCCGGAGCGTCGGCTTCGAGCCCAACTTCCGTTGGACCAAGCCCAGCGTCTCCCTGGTGGGGGAAGCCAATTACAGCGACGGCCACTGCTACGCCTACGCCTACCAGGAGCTGGGCATCGGGCCCCTCATCGGCATGCCGGTCCCGGGCACCTGCACCTTCGCCGGGTGGGAGGCTCTTCCGGACGGCACCCGCTGGGGCGTGCCGGGGCTGGGGGGGAAGAACATGGCCGGCCAGTACCTGGAAAACCTCCAGACGGAGCTCGACATCCTGGTGAGGAACGAGCACGAGGTGGTGAGCCGGGGCCGGGACCAGCAGTTGGAAGCCGCCGTGGCGGAGCTTCTGAGACTGGTCCGGTAGGGGAGAGGGGGGGGCGGAAGAAGACCCGGCCCGGGAGTGGTGGGCCTGGTCTTCCATGCGCCGCTCGTCCGCGGCTTCGTGCAGCTCTCCTCGGAAGTGGCTCAACCGGCGAGTTCGCCCCCACGCTCCGGAATCAAGGGTCATGGTACCCGCACCTCTTGAGCTCACGGTGATCAAGGGGTATCCTATTGATCAAGGTTCTTTCCGTTGCTGCCTCTTGAGGGAGTTCTGGGATGTACGATCTGTGGTCCCTTTTCGGCTTGCGGGAGAGCCCCTTCTTCCAGGACACCCTGGCGCCCGGGAGTCCGTACCCCACCGAGCTGTTCGTCGGGCGGAAGGCTGAGAGCGACCGGATCCTCCGGCACGTCGCCAGCTCGCCGTCAAGCCGGCAGGTACTTCACGGCCCGCCGGGGATCGGCAAGACCACGCTGGCCCAACATGCGAAGGGGCTCCTCTGGGAGGAGAACCACATCGTCCGCTGGCGCTCCATCGCGGTGGTGGCCGGACAGAGGGCGCCGGCTTTGCTGGTCGATATTCTCGCCTCGGTCCACGAGGCCGTCCTGACGGCCAGGCCCGCGCTCTCGAAAGAGGAACCGATGGAGGCGGCACGCGGCCTTATCCGTTCTTTTCGGCAGACCTCCGGGGGGGGCGGGATCTCGGTACTGGGCAGTGGAGCACAGGCCTCGACCCAGACCCATTACGTGCGCCCTGTGGAGGCAGGCGTGCTCCAAGAGGCGTGGCGGCTCCTGCTCGAGATCGTGAATCTCGCGTGCGGAAAACGCGAGGCGGATGGGGTGGTGGTCCACCTCAACAACATCGAGAACCTCACTTCGTCGGACAGCATGGAGGAGGCGGCCCGGACGTTCCGGGACATCCGAGACCTGTTCCTGGTTCCGGGTCTCCATTGGCTCGTGGTCGGCACGTCCGACGAGACTCTCGGCATTCTCGGGTCGTACCCACAGGTACGCAGTATCTTCCTGCCATCTCATCCGCCGCTGGCTCCGTTGTCGGCGGACGACTTCCTGGGCCTCCTGCACGCTCGGTACGCGTTCCTCGTCGAGAAGAAGAACCGCGAGATTGTGGTGCCGGTGGAGGATGAGGCGGCGGTTGCCGTTTACACGCTGTTCCGTGGCGATCTGAGAGGGGCCCTGCGCACCCTGGAGCAGGGTTGCCTGTCGCTGGCCGGGCTGACAGAGGGGGAGCCGGTGCGGCCCCTGCGTTACGATGAGATCCTCGCGACGCTTCGGCCGGTCTACGAAGCGGAGATGCTGGCCGACCTCTCCGCCACGATGATCGAGCGGATGCGCGAGATCGCCGAGACGCATGGAGATGGCGTGACCCAAGGCGATCTGAAGGAGGCCTGGGACGTGACCCCTCAACGGGTCTCGCAGGTCGTCGGGCAGTTGGAGCGGCGCGGCTATCTGAGTCAGGTTGGGTTGGACGGGCGTGCGAAGGTCTACGCCCTCACCGGGACGGGTCGCATCGCCCTCGGTCTAACGCGATCGGCCGGCTGAGCGGTCTGGAACCAAGCCAGCCGGTCGACCGCGGATCATGGAACCCGGCTCAGGGGTGGAGCAGGACGAGAACGAGCGACAGGGGGCGAAGGAGAGGTGTCAGAAGCCGGCTACGCAGGGGGTCTCGGACTCGGGCCAGCCCCGCAGCCGAAAACCTGTCAAGGCCTCGTGGGGACAGGCGAATGGCTGATTGGGACGCTCGGACCGTAGCTCGGGTCGTGGGGACAGCCGAATGGCTCATTGGGACATCCGGATCGTACCACGTCGGCAGGCTTCACGTACCGCGCAAGACTGAACCCCCACTCCCACTCCCACATTCCTCGCTTGCACCCCGCCGCGAACCGTCACGATATTATGGTAGGACGTGGTAATGACCCCACCTTGAGCCATGGACCCTCCACCCCCGGATTCTTGTGAGAGCATTGCGTTTCATCGGTCGTCTGGTCCTGGCGATGACCATCGCCGCGGGGGTTGCCACGGTTCCCACCCAGCAAGCTGCCTGGCACCCCGCCCGGCAAGCTGCGGGCCACCCCGGCTGGGGAGCTGGCCTGTCCCCCGCCGTGGGAGTTGCCCAAGACCTTCCGGCACACGCCGGACCCGACAACCCCGCCCTCCTCCTGGCCCGGCAAATGATGGAGAAGGACCTGGCCGCCCTGGGGATCTCCAGACCCAGCTATCCCTTCTGGCGCTACATCTTCCTGATCCCCGACGGTGCCGTGGCCTTCGGATCCGCCTGGGACGGAAGGCTTTTGGCCCACTTCCCCAACCAGGGTGACTGGCTACGGGTGGGGCAGTGGGAGGACCCTTCCCTCTCCAGCCTCCTTCTGGGTCACCCCTTGCCCAGGGACCTTTCCCAGCGCCGTGACCAGGTGGCACAGCTCCTGGAGCCGTCGGTGGGGCCGGTGGTCCATAACGCCACCCGGGGAGACTTCCTCCTTCCCAATGCCCGGAGGTACGGAGGGTTCCTGGGCGAGTGGGCAAGCATCTACGAGAGGTTCGGCGTCCCGGCCGAGATCGGCCTGGCCCAGGCCCTGGTGGAGTCGGGCTTCAGCGGCACCGTGCGCTCCAGGGCCAACGCCATCGGCCTCTGCCAGTGGCTCAAACGCAACTGGGACCGGCTGGACCGTCTCACGCCTCACACCATCGAGGTTCAGAATCAGACCACCCAGGCTGCGTACTGCGCAGCCTATCTGACAGTTCTGGCCACCAAGTACGGATCCTTCATCCCGGCCCTCTCCGAGCACCACGCCGGCATCGCCAACGTGGGACGCGTCCTGGCAAACGGAGCACGTCTCGGTGCCGGAGACGTCCGGAGCCGCTATTTCGCCGGAGCCGACTTCGCCAGGGACCTCCGGACCATCTCCCCCGTCCGGTTCCGGGACCTGGTAGGCACCTACGGCCCCCGCTCGTTCCTCTACTCCGAGATGGTGTTCGGGAACACGTCCAATGTCGCCTCCATCCTGGAGAACGTGCCCCAGGAGCGTATCTACGCCGTGCGGGTCTCCCGGGCCCTCTCATTGGAGGAGCTCACGCGGCGCACGGGACTCACCCAGGCGGAGCTCAAGCGCTTCAACCCTGCCCTCTTCCGGCAGGTGCCCAGGGGGGCCGACCTCTACCTGCCCAGGCCCGTGGAAGGGGTCGGGACCGACGTCACCTTCTGGCACCGCCCGGCTCCCGAGGCCTTCCTCTCGGTCCTCCACGATTTCGTCCGGCTGGAAGCCCCGGCCGAGGCATGGGATGACCCGGCGTTCGACGCCGTCCTCCACGAGTTCCGCCAACGCTTCCGGGCATGCGACTGCGAGGAAGGCACGATCATGGATGCCGTTTTGGGCTACCTCCTACAGGACCTCCGGACGGGACGGACCGTCCTGGCCCGCTACAACTCCAACCCCCGGGTGCACAGGAGCTTCGAGGAAGGCGTCCGGGAACGCCGGGCGGCCCAGGCACTCCGGGATTCCTCCCACTGATATCGCCGGCCCGAAGGCTGGCGGCATTCAACTCCCGACCCCCATCCCGGCCAGCATCACGGAACCGCCGCCCTCAGGCAGGCTCCGTGCCCGAGGTCCGGGCCGCCAACACCGGCTCCATCGCCGGCTCCGTCGCCGCCACCCTCCTCCTGAAGCCACCAAGCTCCAGGGCCCTGTCCCGGACCGCCACGAGCCAGAGGCCCATGTCGTCGAACCAGGCGTAGAGGGTGGGCGTCAAAGCCAGGGTAAGAAGGGTAGAGGTGGCCAGCCCCCCGATGACGGCCTGGCCGATGGGGGCGAACATGCGCCCCATCCCCTCCGTGGCCATGAAGGCCATGGGCACCAGGCCGAACAGGGTGGTGAGACTCGTCATGAGGATGGGCCTCAGCCGGGCCGTGCACCCGTCCAGCAGGGCCTGCCGCCGCTGAAGGCCCCGCTGCCGGAGCTGGTTCACCAGGTCGATCATGACGATGGAGTTGTTCACCACGATCCCCACCGTGATGAGGACCCCCAGGAAGGAGAGGATGGAGAATGTGGATCCCGTGAGGAGGAAGATGAACCCCAGCCCCGGGATGGCGAAGAAGATGGAGAAGTAGATGATGAGGGGCAGAAGGAGGCTCTCGAAGAGGGCCGCCAGGATGATGTAGATCAGAATCAGGGCCAGGCCTCCCGCCATGGCCATGTCCCCGAACTGCTGCTGTTCCTCGGCGAACCCCCGCCCAAGATCCCATCGATAGCCGGTGGGAAGCTCGAACCCCGCCATGGCCGCCTGAACCTGGGCAATGACATCCTCCCGGTTCACTCCCGATGCCACCTCACCCGAGACGGTGACGGAGGTCTGGCGGTTCTCCCTCCGGATGTCCTGGGGCCCTCCAACCACCACGATGTCCGCCACCGTCCCCAGGGGAACGCTGGTCCCGTCGGCCCGGCCCACGGCCAGGTTTCCCAGCTGGGCGATGGAGACCCGGTCCTCGTCCCTGAGCTGCAGCAGGACGTCCACCTCCCTCTCCCCGGACCGGAAACGCGTGGCCACCTGCCCTCTCAGAGCCCCCGCCACGGCCTGGGCCACCTCCTGGGAGGTGAGACCCTGGCGCTCCGCCGCCCTTCGGTCCACCCGCACCCGGACTTCCTCGTTCCCCGTCTCAAGGGAGTTCTCCAGGTTCGTGATCCCTTCCACCCTGGCCTCCAGGTGCAGCTCCAGGGCCTCCGCCAGACGCTGGAGCTCGGCGGTGCTCTCCCCCACCAGCCTCACCTGTACTCCCGACATCCGGCCGAACCCCCGACGCTGCCGCCACTCCACCCCCGGAATCACCGGCAAGGCATCTTGGATCCTTTCCGAGATCTCCGCCGTGGACATGGTAGCCCCCTCGGAGAAGGGCTTCAGGGGGATGAAGATGCTGGAGAAGTTGGCCCCGGAAAACGAGGAGACCGTTTCGATCTCCAACTCCTCGGCCCGGGACAGGAGGATCTCCTCCGCCTCCCGGAAGATCTCGCTCCGTTCCTCCACGGAGATTCCCCTGGGCGTGGAGATCCCCATGCGAATGAAGCGGTTGTCCTCCTCCGGCATGAGCTCCCGGGGAAGACTCGCCAGGACCCAGCCCCCGACGCCGAAGAGGATGGCTGCGAACGCCGCCGTGGCCCAGCGGTGGTCCAGCATCCGCTCCAGCAGGGCCCGGTAGCGGGCGTTGATCCAGTCCATGGCTCTACCGGGAGCCGGCACGCCGCCCCGGAGGACCCGGACCGCCAGGAGGGGGATGAGGGTGAAGGCCACGCCCAGAGACGCCAGCATGGTGAAGGAGATGCTGGTGCCGAAGGCCCGGAACTGGGTCCCCATCTGGTTCGGAGGAAGGAAGAAGAGGGGAGCGAAGACGATGACCGTGGTGAGGGTGCCTGACAGGATGGCCAGCCCCACCTCGTTGGAACCGTCCACGGCAGCCTCCTCGGGGCCGGCCCCCATCTCCCGGTGCCGGAAGATGTTCTCCACCACCACCACCGCGTTGTCGATGAGCATGCCCACCGCCAGCATGAGCCCCGAAAGGGTGATGATGTTCAGGGAGTCACCGGTCAGGTACAGGATGGCCACCGTGAAGACCAGGGAAACGGGGATGGCGGCAGCCACGATGAGGGTGGGTGTGAACCTCCGGAGGAAGATGAAGAGCATCATCACGGCCAGGAGACCCCCCACCACCCCGGCGCTGGCCAGGAGTCGGAGGACCTCCAGAATCCCCAGGGATTGGTCCTGCCAGGTTCGGAAGGCCAGGCCCTCCAGGCCCGGGCTCTGAGTCAGCTCCTCCAGGGTCCCCTTCACCGCCCGGGCCACGTCCACGATGTTGGCGTCGGATTCCTTGTAGACCTGGGCCTGCCGGGCATTGACCCCGTTCATCCGGAAGAAGAAGTCCCGCTCCGGGAAGTCGTAGGTCACCGTGGCCACGTCCCCCAGCCTGACCCCCGTGGCCCCCAGGGGAAGGTTCTCGATCTGCTCCACGGACCTGAGCTCCCCCTCGGCCCTCACCTGGAAACGGACCCCTCCCATCTCCAGCTCCCCGGCGGGGTAGTCCTGGTTCCCCCGGGTCAGGGCCTGCCTGATCATGGCGATACTGACGCCCTGGGCTCTCATGCGATCCTGGTCCAGCTCGATGTCCACCTGGCGGGACTCCAGGCCGGAGAAGTCCACCTGGGCCACCCCCGGAACCTGGAGCAGGGCCGGCTCGATGCGGCGCTCCACCAGCTCGGTCAGGCGAGCCGGGTCTCCATCCCAGGCGATGGCGGCCCTCAGCACCGGCTGCTCGTCGGAAGAGAACCTCCGGAGGTCCACCCGCTGCACGTCGGCCGGCAGCTCCCGCCGCACCTGCTCCACCCGCTCCCTCACCTCCAGGGCGGCCAGGTCCATGTTCGTCCCGGGGCGGAACTCCAGTTCCACCCTGGCCCGGTTCGCCGAGGCCGTGGAACGGATGGCGTCCAGGTTCCGGACGGTTCCGAGCCACTCCTCCAGGGGCCTCACTATCCTCCGTTCCACCTCCGTGGGGGAAGCGTCCGGGTAGGGAACCGTGACCTGCAGGACGGGCCGCTCGAAGGACGGGAACATGTCCAGGGAGATCCTGCCCATGGAGATGAGGCCCAGGACCACCACCGAGACCACCATCATGCCGGTGGTCACCGGCCTCTTCACCGCGAAGCGTGGAACGGACATGGACTCAGTCGCCTCCGGACACAGCGGGGCCCAGAGCCCCGGAACCAGGAAGTTCACTCAAGGCCCCCAGGCCCGCCGCCAGGCGCACCCGCTCCCCCCGTACCTCGAAGACGCGGTAGAGGACCGGCACCACGATGAGGGTCAGGAGGGTGGAGAGGATGAGCCCTCCGATGACGGGCACAGCCAGGGGCACCCGGAGCTCGGATCCCTCCCCCGGGATGAGGGCCAGGGGGAGGAGTCCCAGGACGGTGGTGATGGTGGACATGAGGATGGGGCGCAGGCGCACCTCTCCCGCCTTCACCAGGGCTTCGTCCAGGGTGTACCCCTCCTCCCGGCGGAGCACGTTCACGAAATCCACCAGCACAATGGCGTTGTTCACCACGATCCCCACCAACATCACCATCCCCACCAGGGCCACCACCGAGATGGAGTTGCCCGTGAGCCATAGGGCCCCGATGGCCCCGGGAAGGGCCAGAGGCACCGAGGCCAGGATCACCCCGGGCTGGCGGAAGGACTCGAACTGGCTCGCCATGACCAGATACACCAGGAAGATGGCCAGGAGGAAGGCCAGCTGCATGGAGCGCACCGACTCCTGGAGATCCCTGGACTGCCCCGCCACGGCGATGACCATGTCCTGGGGCGGGGAGATCCGGCTCATGGCAGCCTCTATGCGGGAAATGGCCCCCGCCAGGTCCGATCCGGTGGAGCGGGCCTCCACCAGAGCCACCCGGGACCGCCCTCGCCGGACGATCTCCGATGGCCCATCCTGGAACCCCAGGTCGGCCACTGCAGCCAGGCCCACGCTCCCTCCCCCGGGGATCTCCAACCTCAGATTGGAGAGATCCTCCAGGGTGGCCCTCTGCTCCTCCCGAGCCCGGACCAGGACCGTGAGGTCACGGTCCCGCTCCGTGAACTCCGTGGCCTGGGCCCCCCGGACCTTCGCCTGTAGGGCCTCGGCGGCGTCTCCCACGGTGAGGCCCTGCCGGGCCAGTCGCTCCCGGTCGAAGCGGATGGAGATCTCCGGCGTCCCCTGCCGGCGCTCCTCCTCCACCCCCACCACCCCGGGGACGGCGGCCAGCTGAGCCCGGACCTCCGACGCCACCTCCCCCAGGAGACGCAGGTCGAACCCCCGGACCTCCACCTCCACCGGAGCGTTCACGGTGAAGAGGCGGGGCCGGTCCACCCGGACCTGGAGCCCCGGGATGTCGGAGATCCGCTCCGTGAGGCGGACCGCCACCTGCTCCTCCCCACGGCCCAGCTCGTGGAGCCTCACGAGAAGGGTGGCGGCATGGCGTTCCCGCTCCCCGGTGCGACCAAGAGTGCCGGCCCCTCCCCTCACCCCCACGTTGGTGAAGACCTCCCGGACCTCCGGAAGCTCCAGGGCAAGGGCTTCCGCCTCCCGGGCGTGGGACTCCATGCGGGTCAGGCTGGTTCCGGGTGAGGCCTCCAACTCCACCACCAGCTCCCCCTGGGAGAGCTCCGGCACCAGGGAGATCCCCACCCGGGTCAGGAGCACGGCGCCCGCCCCCAGGAACAGCCCGGCCCCTGCCAGGACCAGGACCGGACGACGCAGGAGCCCCCGGAGGAGCGGCGGATACGCCTCCCGTACCACCCCGTAGGCCCCATCGAAGGCACGAGCCACAGGCCCCAGGAGCGTGCCGCTCCCCGATCCGCCGGCCCGAAGGACCCTGAGAGCCTTTCCACCCCCCCGGGCCAGGAGGCCTCCTACCATACCCACCTTTCCACCCTCCGGCGCCGCCTCTCCCCCTGCCGTCTCACCGGTCCTGGCCCGTACCCCTTCCCCCCTCGCCGCCAGCATGGGAATCAGCGTCAGGGCCACGACCAGGGAGGAAAGCAGGGCAAAGGACACGGTCCAGGCCTGATCGCCGAAAAGCTGTCCGGCGATCCCCTCCACGAACACGATGGGGAGGAACACCGCCACGCTGGTGAGGGTGGAGGCGATGACCGCCCGGGCCACCCGTTTGGTCCCGAAGCGGGCCGCCTCCGCCACGCCCTTCCCCCCTTCCCTCTCCCGGGCGATGGACTCCAGCACCACGATGGCGCTGTCCACCAGCATGCCGATCCCCAGGGCCAGTCCCCCCAGGGACATGATGTTCAGGCTGATGTTTCGGGAGAACATGAGAACGAAGGTGGCGATAACGGAGATGGGGATGGCCGTCACCACGATGAGGGTGGTGGGAAGGTGCCGGAGGAAGAGGAGCAGGACGATCATGGCGAAGACGCCCCCCAGCACCGCCGCCGACCGCACGTCCCCCACGGCCCGCTCGATGAAGACGGCCTGGTCCGTTACCAGGGCCGTGGTCACCCCCTCCGGAAGCTCCCCCTCCAGGAGGGCGATCCGCTCCCGCACCACCCTGGAGAGGGCCACGATGTTGGCGTTGGACTCCCTGAGGACCGACACCTCCACCGCCTCGTTCCCATTCACCAGGGACACGGTCTCCCGCTCCTGGGCCCCCCTCCGGACCTGGGCCACGTCCCGCAGGAGGACCGTCTCGCCCCCGGCCGTTCCCACGACCACCGCAAGCATCTCGTTCACGTCGGTGAACTCGTTCACCGTCCGGACGATGTACTGGGCGTCCCCCTCCTCCAGGATCCCTCCGGCCAGGTTGATGTTCTCGGCGGCCAGACGCCGGGCCACCTGGATGAAGGGAATGCCCAGGACGGCCAGGCGGCTTTCATCCACCTCCACCAGGATCTCCTCCTGGAGGCCTCCGGTGACGCGAACAGCCGCCACCCCCTCGATACCCTCCAGGGCCCGTCGCACCTGTTCCTCCGCCAACCAGCGAAGGGCGATGAGCTCCTGCCGGTCCGCCTCCAACCGTGGGTCCAGGGGACGCTCCGAGATGAGGGCGAAGCGGATGACGGGCTCCGAGGCCGGGTCGTAACGGGCGATGGTGGGGCGCCCCGCCCCGGGCGGCAGGTTGATGAGGTCCAGGCGCTCCCTCAGGTCCAGGGCGGCGAAATCCATGTCGGTCCCCCACCGGTACTGGAGGGTCACGTCGGACCGGCCGGGCCGGGAGCGAGAGGTGATCTGCTGCACCCCCTGTACCACCGAAACGGCTTCCTCGATGGGCCGTGAGATGAGGCTTTCCATCTCCCTGGGACCCACTCCCTGGTACTCCGTCTCGATGGAGATGGTGGGGAAGGACAGATCCGGGAGGAGATCCACCTGGAGCCGGGAGTAGGACACGACTCCGAACACCATGACCGCGATGAAGGCCATGGACACCGCCACCGGGCGGGCCACGGAGAGGTCTACCAGCTTCAATGGATCTCTCCCATGGACTCGCTGAGGTCTCCGGACGCCGGCGCCGCGATGTTAGTGGCCGGCATCCCTCCCCCCCCCGCCGTCACCGGCTCCCCGTCCAGCTGCATGAGGCGGACGGGAGTGAAGGGACGGAGGTTGTCCTGCCCCACCACCACCACCGTCTCCCCCGGGTTCAGGCCGTAGCGGATCTCCACCCGGTCGCCCCGGGAGTAGCCCAACCCCACTTCCCGCTCCATGGCCTGCCCGTCGTTCACAAGGAAGACCCTGGGGGCCGCCCCGTCCACCAGCACCGCCGTCCGGGGCAGGGTGATCCGCTCCGACAACATCTCCACCACCACATCCACGTTCACGAACTGCCCCGGGAGCAGGCTTGACTCCCCCGAGCGGGCCGGCACGGTCACGGTCACCTGAACAGTGCCGCTGGCGGCGTCCACCACCGGCCGGATGCGCTCCACTGCGCCCTGGGCCACCGGAGCCGCCCCCTCCTGGAGGATGATGCGGGCCACCTGGCCCACCTGGACCCGATGGGCTTCGCGCTCCGGGATGGCCAGCTGGGCCTGAAGGCGGTCCAGGTCCGCCAGCCCGAAGGCCGGCGACGCCGTGTTCACCTGCTGTCCCCGCTCGATGTAGCGGTGGGTCACGGTCCCGGCGATGGGGGCCCGGATCTGGGCGTTCTCCACCCTGAGGCGGGCCAAGCCCACGTCCGCCTCCGCCACCCGGGCTTCGGAGGACAGGCGCTCCACCTCCTGGGCCGACACCAGCTCCAGTTCCTGGAGGGCTCGGGCCCGCTCCACGGCGTCCAGGGCCGACGACGCCCTGGCATCCGCCTGCTGGAGCTGGAGTCTCCACTCGGCGTCGTCCAGCCGGGCCAGAACCTGACCCTCACGCACCCGGTCCCCCTCCTCCACCAGGATGGCAGCCACGATCCCCGCCTGCTTGGGGATCACCTCAACCTGCTCCCGGGCCCGCAGGTTCGTGGAGGCCCGGAGCGTCACCTCCATGTCCCCTGGCTGGGCCACGATCGCCGAGACGGGCGTGGGTCGAGCTGCGGCTCCCCCCGGTCCTCCACCCACCCCGGGAGGTCCGCCCGGGCGACCTCCCGGCCCCCCGGCGGCCTCGTCATCGTCTGCGCCGCAGGCCGACAGAGCCAGGAGGGCTACCGTCATCAGGGTGGCCATGCCGCCCCGGCTGGCTGGGGCTCTGCTCATCCGTCTGTGCATTTTTCGGGTCCTCGTATTGTCAACTCGGCGTTTCATCACCTACCGCAACGCACCACCCACCAGCGACTCCAGGGCCGCCATGGACTTGTGGAAGTCGTAGAGGGCGTTGATCTCGTCCCGCTCGGCCTGGGACAGGTTCGCCTGGGCGTCCGCCACCTCCAGAGAGGAGGCCAGCCCCAACCGGAACCGCTCCTGGGCCATGCGGAGCTCCTCCGTGGCGGTGGCCCTGATCCGCTCCTGGAGCTCCACGATCCGCCGGGCCGTCTCAACGAAGCGCACCGCGGTCCCCACCTCCGAGCGGAGCCGCAACTCCTCCGCCCTCACCTGTTCCCGGGCGTTGGACGTGGCCACCCGAGCCTCCTCCACCGCCTGCCGCCTGGAGAACCCGGTGAACAGGGGGAGGGAAAATGACAGGGACATGCTCAGGGGCTGGCGCCGGTAACCGAAGGGGAAGCCTGAGTTCCTCTCCTCGATCCCGCTCCGGATGGCCGCCTCCACACCGGGGTCCGCCGGATCCAGGCCAGCGCAGTTACGGGGATCGTCTCCAAGGAGGTCCCGGATACGGTTGTCCTGCAGGCAGCTCTCATAGCGCCCTGCCTGGCTGGTCAGCTCCTGGGCGATGAGTGGGTTCAGGTTGCCGGCCTGAAATATTGAACCGCTCACACCGGCCGACAGGGAAAAGCTGGGCAGATACCGGGTCTGGGCCTGCCGGACCCCCACCTCCGTTGCCTCCACGGAGAGCCTGGAGGCCCGGAGCACCGGGTTGGTATCCATGGCCTGGGCCAGGAGGGCATCTACGTCCAGGGCCGGATCGAAAAGCTCGAACTCCGTCACCAGACGCACGTCCTCTTGGAGAGCCACACCCAGGAGCCTGGCCAGGCCCAGCCGGGTCGCCATGGCCTGGTTCTGGCTCTGCACCAGCTGCACCTCCGCCTGGCCCTCCTGCACCTCTGCCCTGCGGATGTCCAGAGGCGTCCCTACCCCCACCTGCACCTGAGCCCTGGCCTGGAGAACGTTCAACCGGGTCCGCGCCAGGGCCGTCTCGGCCTGCCGCACCTGGGCGTCGGCCTGGAGGACCGACAGGTACGCCTCCGTTACCTGAGCCCGGAGCCCCACGGCGGCCCCGTCCACCCGGGCCTCGGCCGCCCTGGCCTGGGCCCGGGCCTGGCTGGGCCGAAGCAGGGAGGTCCCATTCATGGAGTAGGAGAGGGAGAGGCCGTAGGAGGAGCTGTAGAAGTCCGGCTGAGTGCCCAGGGCCACCGAGCCCACCCGCCGCTCCCCCGAGGCCTGGTAGCCGTACGAGTTGGAGACACTGGCTGAAGGAAGCAGGTCACCCCGGGCCCCCCGGACCTGGAGATCCGCTGTCTGAATCTGGGTCTCTTGCACCCGGAAGTCCGGGTTGTGCTCCCTGGCCAGACCCAGCGCCTGCTCCAGGGAGAGCTCGCCGGGTCCCTCCGGAATGCCCCCCCTTCCTTCCTGGGCCTCAACCGGGGCAGCGCTAACTACGTTGGCTGCCAGGGCTGCGGCCAGTACCAGCGCCCTGCCGGATTCGGATCTGATCATCACAATGACTTGCTCCTGGGCTCCGAGAAACTCCGGGCCCGCGTCAGAATATGTCCGGTTTAAATCGAAGGCCGGCTCTCGCCGGCCCTCCTCTTCACCCCTGATGCTCCCGGCAACCTGAAGAGAAAACTTCAAGCGTAAATAACTCTCCAGCCTACCCTGTTCTGGCTGCAAGGTTTCCGGGAAGAGGGGGGATGATGCCAGACGACTCGCAAGCCTACCGGGCCGTCAACTTCTCAGCCACCTCAGGCCCCTTCAAGCCTCCCGGGCCATCAACTTCTCGGTCACCTCCGGCCCGCCACCCTTCGCCAGGAAGAGCGTCTGGGTGGGATAGGCAAACTCGATCCCTTCCTCCTGGAAGCGCTCGTGGATCCAGAGGTTGATGGCCTGCTGGCAGTCCATATAGAGAGTGAAGTCGGGACCCAGGACGTGGTAGACGGTCTCGAAGGTGAGAGCGAAGTCCCCATAGGCCTGGAAGTGGGCCCGGTCGAAGCGCACCTGCTCCCCCAGGCTCTCCACGGCTTCCCGAAGGATTACGGGGATCATCTCGATCTTCCCCCGGGGCGTCTGGTAGGTCACGCCGATCTTGAACACCACCCGCCTCTGGAACATCCGTCCGAAGTTCCGGATGCGGCTGTTCAGGAGGTCCGCGTTGGAGAAGACCAGCTGCTCGCCCGAAAGGCTCCGGACCCGGGTCGTCTTCAGGCCTATGTCCTCCACGGATCCCAGGTGCTCCCCCACGATGAGGAAGTCCCCCAGGACGAAGGGCTTGTCCAGGACGATGGAGAGGGAGGCGAAGAGGTCCCCCAGGATGTTCTGGGCCGCCAGGGCCACCGCGACGCCACCGATTCCCAGACCCGCCACCAGAGCCGTGACGTCCACCCCGATGTTGTCCAGGGAGAGGAGAACCACAAGGGACCACAATCCCAGCCACATGACCAGGGACAGGGCACGCATGGACATGACCGCAGCGACGTCGTCCGCCCGACTTTTCCGGTAGGCCTCCATCCACCCGGAAATCCCCCCAGCCATCCAGAAGCCGACCTGCAGGAAGAGGGCAATGGTGGCAGCGCTGGCCAGGACGCTCGTCACAACGGCAGGAAGGGTCAGGGCAGCGGCGCCGGCGAAAACGGCGAAGACCAGAAGGACGATTCCCTTGGTGCGTTGGAGGGCCGAGGTGATGATGTCCTCCCACTCTGGCTTGGCGCTCCTTACCAGGCGGGAGATCCTTCCGACCAGCAGGAACGCCGCCACCCGGAGGACCAGGAAGGTGATGATGGTGATGCCCAGGGCCATGACCCAGGCCTGGAGGGTGTTTCCGAAGAATGTACTCTGCAGATAGGTCATGGGTCTCATGGGTTCGAGGGGCGTCTTGGCCTCCTGGACCTGCCTGGCCTACACCGTCCCCACCATCCGGTTCTCCCTCATCGCCAGCGCCCGGTCCGGGTGAGGCCACAGCCTCAACCGGGCCGACGAAACACCACCTGTGCCGGTCCGGGTGAGGCCGCCGCCTCAACCGGGCCGACGAAACACCACCTGCGCCGGTCCGGGTGAGGCCGCCACCGACTGCCGGTTGAAGCGCAAGAAGAGGAGGAGCATCAGCACGAAGACCCCATAGAACCAAATCTGGGCCTGCCCGAGGGTCACCACTCCCACCTGGGCCAGGAGGGCACCCAGGTTCGCCAGTGTGTGCAGACCCACGGCGGACAGGAACCCGGCTATCCACCCATACCTCCCCTTCACGGCGAGCACCAGCAGGACACCCGTCATGATGCCGTGGGCGCAGGTGCCCGCCAATCGCTCCGCCAGGAACCCGGTGAACATCCACACCGGGTACTCGGCCAGGGCCGCCGACGCGGAGAGCCGCCACCCCACATATCCGATCTCTCCCAACCCGAACCCGGCGCCCAGATAGACGCCCAGCCAGAGGGCCGCCCCCTGCCCCACCAGACGCCTCCGCAAGCCAGGGAGCGCAACCGGCGCTACCTTCACCGCCTCCTCCGCAAGGGGGGAGAGAAGGAGCCGGAATGCCAGGAACCAGACGGGGGCGGAGGCAAGGGCCTCCTCCGGGGATATTCCGGCAAAGGACGCCACACCCCGGTACACAGGCCCCTTCATTCCCAGGTTTACCACCAGGCTCAAAGGCAGTCCCAGGATAGCGACCCACGCCAGCTTCCGGTGGGGACCCGCCATATGGTGGAAGAGGGAAAACCAGAAGGCCACCGACAGGGCCCCTGTGATGACCGCGGCCCACAGCACCGGATGCACCGTCACGACTCCTGCAGACGACCGGACAGCTCCTCCAGGAAGCCCTCCATGTTCCCAGGAGTGATCCCGTACTTCCTTCGAACGGTGGTGACCAGCAGGATGTCCTTCAGGGCCCGGGTGGCACACATCATCACCACCCCCTCGTCCGCGTAAGGCACCCACAAGAGGGCGAATCCGGGTCCCCGAACGCTGGAGATGGGGTTCAGGACCAGGTCCTGCCGGGCTACCTCCAGGATCTCGCCATAGGGCAGGGTGAACCGGAACGGCCCACAACGGGCCATCAGGGCCTGGCTCCCCAGTTCGTACCGCATCCCCGGAAGCCAGAGGGCCAGAAGGAGAGAGAACAGGGCAAAAGGGAGGAAGACCAGGGCGAGCCACCAGACGCCGATGAGCCAGGCCATCACCACCAGTCCGAGGATGACCAGGGTCATGCCCAGAATCCAGTAGCTCCCTCTCGACGATGCCGCAGGAAAGACGTTCACGAATCGGCTCCTGGTCTCATGTCACCATCGACTTCCCGGGGTGGGCCCAAGCGGCGAGTCCCATGATTCCTGCTACCACCATCACCCTTACGGCTCTCATGTCCGTCTCCTTCTCTTTCTCCCCATTTCTTTTGCCGGAGACAAGGCGTCTCGTGGACGCCCCTGCCTGCCCACAACCGGCCAAGGGAGAACTCTTTGACAGGCTCCCCTCGGGACGCGGGCAAGGAGACGCAGGGGTCCCCCATGCCGGCAGTGGAGAGAACCAGTCCCCTGCGAAACCTTCGAAGGGGGCTCCTCAGCCCGTTGAAGCCCCAAGCGGAGCGGCCGGCCTACACCCAAATCCGTATCTCAGGCTGGCGCCGCTATCGCTTGCGGGACTGGGAGTCCTATCGGATCTTGGGGAAGACCTACGAATGTCGGCTCGGCACGCCCCCCGCCCTGGCATCAGAAGAGTGGGTTCCCCAGGAACAGGTGGCTTGCCCAGTGCCCGCCCTCGGTGAATCCCACCCCGAAATACACGGTCCCCAAGGGGGACTGGACGGCCGCCACCCCGGCGGCCGATGGCCTCAGGCTGTTCCATGAGAGAGAACGCCCGGCCGGCCAGGCATCCCCCGCCTCCAGGGCACCGCCGACCCGAAGGATCCTGGCCCTTCCCACATCCCGGAAGTAGGCCAATCGTCCCAGCACCATCCCGTCTCCCGTAACCGAGTTCGGGGTCAAGCCCGACAAGCGGAGAAACCCCCCGAGCCGGAAGCGGTCATAGAACGGCATCTCACCCCGCAGCACCCTCCCACCCGTCGCTCCCAGGAGAACGGTATTCCGGTCATGGCTCACAACCCAGCCAAGATCGGCGGACAGGCGGTCGTAACGGGCTACATCCCCGAGTCTCCTGCTTGTGCTCTGGAGCTGCCAGCGCACGATGACGCCTTCCCGCGGGAAAGTCGCATCGTCCAGACGGTCTGCCTCGAACCGGGCCACCACACCCCCCTGCCAGCCTTTGAAGGCCGCAAGATCCGAGACCGCAGCACCTCCGGGGCCGGCGTCCACCCGCTCCACCATGAGCCCGGCGGATGCTTCGGCCCAGGTCCCCAGGTTGAACCCCACGCCCCCGTTCAGGCGCATCCGGTGGGTTCTGTATTCAATCTCGGCGTCTGTGGTCGGCATGAGGTCCCTCCGCCGGGAATCGTGGACCCGCACCTCCACGAACATGGGGGAGCCCCTGGTCAAGGGCTGGTAGACCTCCGCCGACAACGCCTGGTCTTCGCCCAGGGCAGCCCGGAGCCGCAACTCGCCTCCCTGATCCGTGAGTCGGAGTCGCAAGAGCTGTGCGACGAATTGAAAGGCGCCGCGTCCTTCGAAATCGTCCGTGAGGGCCAGACCGAGTCGTACGGTGTTGAGGCCCACGGATCTTGGCACGGGGCGCACCACGAGACCGATCCGGCCCTCCTCACGCACCATCTCGAAGCCCACCTGATCGAAGCCTCCGAGGCCGTAGATCCGATCCAGGTCCCGGCGCAGGACCGCCGTGTCCAGGGGCATTCCCGGACGCACGTTGAGGCGGCTCTCCATCCGGGCCCGGGCAGCCTGGTCAGGCACCTCCACCCTGATGAACTCGGGGACCACGGCTCCTCCGCGGCGCTGCCGTACCCCCTGGCGCCATTCCCGGTATTCCGCCTCGGACAACGACCACTGGAGGAGAGCGTCTCTGGCGCTTCGCGCTGCCTCCTCCCCCCGGCCGATGATGGCCCCGGACTGGTGGAAGTCGCTGATGGAGAAGGGCTTCAGATCAGGGCATATCAGCACGTCGGCCACGCCGCTCTCCAGCGCCCGCTCGGTGTTCTGCCAGGAGATCAGTCGCACGACCTGCATCGCCACGCCCACCGGGGAGGCGAGCTCCTCGCGCCTGGCCAACTCCGAGTGAACCATCACGGCGATCACCACATCCAGGTCCAGATCCTGGACTACCTCCAGGGGCAGATGCGCCACAAGGCCGCCGTCCACCAGCAGCCTTCCCTGCGTCTCCACAGGCGTGAACGCCAGCGGCACGGCCATGCTGGCCCGGATCGCCCGGGGCAGATGGCCCTCCGCCAAAACCACCAGCTCCCCCGTCTCGATATCGGCGGCGGCGGCCCGGAAGGGAATGGGAAGGTGGTCGAAGTGGTCTTCGGCCAGCACCGGCAGCAGGAGAGTCTCAAGAAGAAGCCCCAGACGGTGGCCTACCAGGAGCCCTTCGGGCAGGTGTATGCCGTGGCGGCTCACCCCTATCTCCTGGTCGAGGAGAAGCTGCCGTTGCTCCTCTTTTCGGCGAAAGCTCAGGAGCTCTCGCGGCACCTCGTCCAGCAGGGCCCCCGTCCAGTCAACGCCCAGCAGCTCCCTCTCCAGGTCGCTGGCCGTGAGGCCGGAGGCGTAAAGCCCCCCCACAACCGCACCCATGCTGGTGCCCACCACTGCATGCACCGGGACCCGAAGCTCCTCCAGGACCTTCAAGACTCCCACGTGGGCGGCGCCCAGCGCGGCGCCTCCGCTCAGCACCAACCCGATCCGCGGCGTCGGCGACTGCGGTAACGTTGGTGGCGCCTGCAGCGGTGGCTGCGGAGCTTCCTGTGATCCTGCGGGAGCTGCCACGGTCACCAGGACCGAGAGGCTCAGGGCCAGGACCCCGAGCCTTTCACCTGCCGGATGCCATCTCCCCATCCCCTTGGGCATGCTCTCTCCTGTACCCGTATCTTCGGAGGCACCTATGGACGTGCGGACCTTGCGCCTGGACGTCGAAGCTGTCCGCCGGCTCCGGAGGCACCTATGGACGTGCGGGCCCTGCCGCTGGTGCGACAGGGCCCGCGCCTGTGCCGAACGAGAAGAAAACCCCTTCCGTTCCTAGCCTTCTCCACCCTCCGGGCGTTGCATCCGCCTCAGGAGCTCGCCCAGGCGTTCGATCTCCCGCCGGGCCCGGTCATACTGCTCCTGCATCTGCCGGAGCATCTCGGGATCCAGCCCGACAGCGGGCTCCGGAGCGGGCTCCAGAGTGGGAGGCGGAGTCCGGGGCACGGCGGGAGCACCGGGATCCTCCAGGGGACTGGGCTCCGCCTGTCCGAAGAGAACGGCCAACGACTGGTCCAGCGTCTCCTCCATGACCACCTGGTTCTCGTACGCCACGATGACCCGCTTCAGCTCCGGGATCCTCCCCCCCTCCGCCCTGAGATAGAGGGGTTGCACGTAGATGAGGGCCTCCTCGATGGGGAGCACCAGGAGCTCCCCCCGGATCACCTGGGAGCCCCGCTGGTCCCAGAGGGAGATCTGCCGGGCGATGTCCGTATCCTGGTTGATGCGGTTCATGATCTGCATGGGCCCGAACACCAGGCTCTGCCGCGGGAAGCGGTAGACCACCAGCTGGCCGTAATGGTCCCCGTCGCTCCGGGCCACCATCCACGCCGCCAGGTTGTCACGCCCCCGGGGCGTGAACTGGGTCACGAAGATGAACTCCGGATCCGGCTCGTCGGGCAGACGCATGATGATACGCCGCATGAAGGGCTCGGCCCGCTCGACCCCGAGGGTTGGAATCTGCCACTGGTCCTCCCGGTGGTAGAAGGTCTCTGACTCCATCATGTGGTAGATGGTGTAGAGAGCAGTCTGGATGCGGTAGAGGTCCTCGGGATAGCGGAGGTGGGCCCGGAGGTCCGTGGGGAGATCATCCATGGGAAGCAGGATCCCGGGGAAGACCCGGTCGAAGGTTCGGATCATGGGGTCCTCAGAGTCCGCGATGTACGCCCGAATCTCCCCGTGATACGCATCCACCACCACCTTCACACTGTTCCGCATGTAGTTCATCCCGTTCGCGGAGCGGGTGGCGTAGGGGTAGTTGCGGCTGACGGTATAGGCATCCAGGACCCAGACCAGCTCCCCATTTTCCCGGATCACCAGGTAGGGATCCCGATCGAAAAGGAGGAAGGGGAGGGCCCGGGCTGCCCGGTCGGCCACATTGCGGTGGTAAAGAATGCGGCTGTCCCGCTCAATGTCGCCCGAGAGGAAGGCGGTCATCCCCCCGAAGCGGGCGCTGATGAGGGCCCGGCGCAGGAATCCGCCCACATGCACCCCCCCCTGGCCCGTGTAGGGGCGGAAGACGTTTTCGTCGGCAGCAGGATAGTCGAACTCCTGCCGGTTCGTGTTCACGAAGACGAAGTTGTCGGTCAACTCCCCATAGTAGATCTGGGGGCGGGTCACGTGCAGGTCCACGCTGGATTCGGGGGGAAGGTCCTTGATGAAGAGAACAGGGAGCCCTTCCGTGGTGACCTGATTCACCGGGGCCAGTGTCACCCCCATACCGTGGGTGTACGTGAGGTGCTGGTTGATGAAGGTGCGCTGGGGCAGGGAGGCCACGTTGAGCTCCCGGGGGGACAGAAGAATCTGCCGGTACCGGCCATTGATCCAGTAGCGGTCATCCACCACGGTCCGGAAGTCGTAGTACGTCCGAATCTCCTGGAGCTGGCCGAAGGTCTGCAGGAGGGGAGCCCGGTCCCAGAGGCGCACGTTCTCGATGGTGGGAGCGTTGTCGCGAAGATCTTCCAGCGTCAGTCGGGCCTCACCCCGGAGATTGCGGACCTCCACCTGGTCCAGACCCCAGGCGAGGCGGGTCATGTCCACATGGCTCTCGATCTGGGGCGTCTCCCGGGTGAGCTCCGTGGGGGCCACCACGAACCGCTGCACCAATCCAGGGAAGAGCAGGCCGCCCAGGCCGGCCGTCACCAGGAAGCCGGCAATCGCCACCAACGCGTACGGCGCGGTGCGCCGCAGGAAGGCCCCCGCCAGCACCAGCACGGCGCATCCCAGTGCCACTCCCGCGATGATCCGATAGGCCGGGAGGCGGGCGTGGAGGTCTGTGTAGGTGGCCCCGGCGAAGGCCCCTTCCTGGGACAGGAGTAGCTCCGGAATCTGCACGAACCAGGTCTGCCCACCCAGGAGGACGAAGGTGAGGGCCAGCAGAATGGCCATATGCCAACCCGCCGACGGCTCCACCCGCACGACCGGGGGCTTGAAGATAAGGTCCCCCCGGAGGAGGTACAGGACCACCACCAGGAGCAGGGCGATCACCGAAAGGGGTATCAGAAGGCCAAAAACTGCCGACAGGACCGGTAGGGTGAAGAAGTAGAAGGCCACATCATTCCCCAGGGCCGGATCCGTGATCCCGAAGGGCGTCTGGTTCAAGTACTGGAGGAACGCCATCCAGGAATGGGACAGGGGCGCCGACACGCCGAGACCCAGAACAGCGGCGGCGGGGATGGTGAATCGCCGCAGGGTGGGCGCCAGGTCCACGGGAGCCACTTCGGGGCCCGTCCGCACGAGGAAGGGGGGCACCACGCCCACAAGAGGACGCCGCAGGTTCACGAACAGGAATGTGAACGCCACCGCGAAGGCCAGTACGAAGAGACCTATTCGCCAAGCCCACTGGGTGAGGAAGACGCGCTCGAAGCCCACTTCCCCGAACCATAGCCAGTCCGTGTAGAGATGGATGGCTCCCGGTACGGCCGAGATGAGGAACAGAACGGCCAGGACGATGATGATCGGCGTGAGTTTCTTCATAGTTATGCCACCTTACCGCCCCGGGGCCGGCCAGGCAATGGAACCCGACGTAGACTCCCAGGGGCCCCTTGTGCTCCTCGCGGGGCTCGCTATACGTGTCATTTAGACTAATGTAGCTATGCCGGCCGGGTGACTCCATGGGACCTGGCCGGCCGGGAGCTTCTTCTATGCCGCAACAAAGTGTAAGAACACCCTCCAGGCCTGGAAGGGCGAGGCACGGCACCACCCTGGCTCCTGCCCGGTGGGCCGGGTCCGGGCCACCAGGCCGAGCCGCCGGAGGGCCCCGCATCCTGAGGATGGGAGTGGGCCTCGCCGCAGCCCTCCTCCTGGGGAGCGGCCCGGGCGAGCCCCTCCACGCCCAGGTCCCCGGACAGGACTCCTTCGCTCCCCCCATCAGCGGAACCTGGGATCCCCTGGTTTCCCTCGGCCAGCCCTCCCGGTGGTGGCCCTACTTCGGCCTGGGCTATGGAGTGGACCCCAGCATGGAGGTGGAGGGAGCCGGAATCACGGCATTCTTGGGAACGGGCCGGGACCTCTTCAGCCCAGTCCTGGGAATCCTGAGGGCCGGCGGGCAGGTCTACGCCGGCCAGCGGGGGGAGGAATTGGACTCCGGAGCTCGGCTGGAGCTCCACTCCCCTGCGGTCCTCCTCCATGCAGGGCTCGACTGGAACGCCCGCTTGCGCAGGACGGATCTGATGGTTGGCCTCTCCCTCCCCCCCCGGCGGGGCGGGCTCCTGGGGCGGGGAGGGGAGGTCCGCCTGGACTATCTGCCGACCCGCAGCCATGCCTTCCAGGTGGGGGGCACCCTGCCCATCCGACGACCCCGCCTGGGCAACACCCGCCCCCGTACGGTGGACGTGGAGCTCCCCCCTCCCCCGTCCCGAGCCACTCCCCCTTTCCCCCTCACCCCCGGGGCGGCCAGTGCCATGGAGGAGGTGAGGGAGGCCATGGGCTGGCTCGTGGCACTCAGCAACTTCTTCTGGCTCACGGAAACCCAGAGCCTGAGCTACGGGGCCACGGTGCGGGAGTGGCGAGAGATCCTCGAGGGATTCCGGACCGAACTGGAGGAGCGGGAAGGAATTCGCCCGGCCGGGGAGGGACAGACCACCAGCACGTATGATTGGAAGGTGGAGGAGTATCACCGGGCCCTGGCCCGGGCGTTCGGAAAGGCCCTGGAGGTGGAAGGGGGGGACCCGGAGGAGCTGGGCCGGCCTCTGGCGGACCAGGCACGGCTCATCGCCCTGGAGGAGATCATCCTTCCCTACAACCGCACCATCGGCCAGTACAAGAGCCCAGATCGACTGGGTGGGCTCGCCGCACGGGCCAGGGCCCGCTGGTCGGCATGGCTGGAGCTGAACCCACCGCTAGTGGGCCGGGCCCACAACGCCCGGGGGGTCATGGACGCCTGGCTTCTGGACCTGGAGGAGCTCCGGGCCCAGATCGCCGGATACGCGGTTGATTCCCGCATGCACTGGCTACCACTGGCGCTGGTCCTGAAACCCGAGGAACACCGGACCCGGGGCCAGATCGACGGGATCCTGGAGAAGGCCCTGGACAGGGAGTTCGAAGGAGGTAACCGGATCCGGCCCCTGGACGCCCCCCAGTTTCAGCGGGAGCTCTTCCGGACCCTGTTGGAGACCCGGGACTATCACATCCTCTGGATTCACGACATCCGGGGAACGGACAGCCATGGCCGCCCCGACAGGACGGGGTTCGAGCTGGTGACGGAAGGGTACCTCCGAGCTCTCCTTGAGGCGGTGCGGGCCTACGACGAAACCGGGACTCTGCCCGCCTACATCATCATGCTGGACCAGCACTTCTACGAGCTGAACGACGGTCGCCGCTGGATGGACCTGCTGGAGAATCCCCTGGACCACAGAGTCCGGCTACCGGCAAGCCACGTGGATTGGCGACGGCGCATCGAGGCGCTCCAGGACTCCCTTCAGATGGCGGTGGCGGAATCCCGCCGCCTGGCGGCCCAGACCGAGTCCTTCGGCCCGAAATGGATCCGGCAGGTTGTTAAGTTTCACGTGAACATCACGAACCCTGCGGATTTCTCCTTCCGCCACCGGCGCCTCCTGATCCCTGCCTTGGGAGCCGACAACCTTCTTCGGGATCATCGCAAGCTCATTTTACGGGACGTGGTGGCGGAGGACCCGGGCTCGGGAGAGATCATCCTGTCAGGGGTGGGGGTTGGGGACCACTACGCCGACGCCACCTGGGACGACCGGGGAATGGTGGTCCAGGGACCCTTCGCCTTGCTGGCTCTGGCCCAGGCCCGGGAGGTCCTTCTCCGGAACGGCCTCGCCCAAGAAGAGCTCCCTCCTCCCCTCCAGTCCCTGGATAGGGCCCCGGACCACAGTGCCCGGGTGGCGGCCCTGGAGGCCGAGGGCTCCCATGCCCTTATGCTCCAGATGCACAATCGCACCGGGTGGGGGATGAAGGAGGCCACTTTCGTCCAGATGCTCCTCTACGACCTGGCCCCACGGGGGACACTCCTCTTCGTCCCTGACCAGGTCTGGACCAGCTTCCAATGGATGGCCCAGCTCGTGAGCGCCGCCCTCCGGGGATGCCACGTCTTCATCGTCGCCCCGGCCAGGGACAATGCCCCCAGCGCCGCCTTTCCCCAGATGTCGGTGATGCAGGAGCTCGTGTCCCGACTGGTCCTGATCCAGGAGGTGTTCGGAGACCGGATCCGGGAAGGGGGCGGCGACCTGAGGGTGGGACTGTACTCCCGCCAGGTTGCCCTGGACGACATGGAGGGCCTGGCAGAGGAGATGGAGGAAGGCTTCCGGAGGCACCTCTTCATGGGCGACCTCTTCCCCTTCTCGCCGGAGGTCCGGGCGGCCATCCCGGGGGTGGCCGGGGTGGGGAGCGGGGAAAGGGGAGAGGACGGGTCGGCGCCGGACCCCGGCGCACCTCCCCTTGATGCGGGCCCCAGGACCGAGGCCCGGGACTCCGACGGCCCAGGGCGCCTCCCCCAGCTCCACAGGAAGACCCAGTGGATCCTGGACCAGGACGTGGTCCGGGCGCTGGCCTCCGCCCTCCAGGGAGACTCCCTCTCGGAGGATGGGCTCCTGGATCTCTACCACGACCTGGAGAGCCGGCAGGGCTGGTCCCGGGACGGACCGGTCCTCTACTTCGCCCTGGGGTCCATGAACAAGAACATCCGGAGCATGGCCTTGGACGGTGAGATCCTGGCGTTGGTGGCAGGTCTCTGGGCGCTCCACTCCCTCTTCGACCTGGCCCTCCTCTCCAGCGGCGTGACCTGGGTGGAGTCCCTGGAAGAGGTGGAGGGGCTCCTGCCTCCCTTCTCCCCCTTCAAGCGTCGCCTCGGGCGCTGGCTGCACCGGGTCCTGTGAGCTCTTCCTGCAAGGAAGGGGGCTTCCCGTGCCGACTCGGCCGGGGAGGCGCCGGTTTCATCCGCTCCTCTTCCCGGAGGATGGCGGCCCCGAGCCATCCCCTTGTATCTTGTGGCGCTCGTCCGGACAGGATCCGGATCCTTTGCAACGCCCGCTCCGCGGCCCTCCTCACCTGCCATGACCGAAACCATTGAAGGCCTGAACGCAGCCATCAACGCATACGTCTGGGGCTGGCCCATGATTGTCCTCCTCATGGGCACGGGTCTGCTCCTCACCGCCGTCACCAGGGGAGTGCAGTTCCGGCGCTTCGGCTTCTCCATGCGGGAAGTCCTGGGCAAGATCACGAAAGGGGGCGGGGGAGTAGGCAATGTCCGCCCCTTCCAGGCCGTGGCCACGGCCCTGGCCTCCACGGTGGGGGTGGGAAACATCGCCGGTGTGGCCACCGCCATCTTCCTGGGGGGGCCCGGGGCCGTCTTCTGGCTCTGGATTTCGGGCCTCGTCGGGATGAGCACCAAGTACGCCGAGATCGTGGTAGCTCTCAATTACCGGGAGCCCGATGCCCAGGGCATCATGCGGGGCGGCGCCATGTACGTGCTCAAGAGGGGGCTGGGCCTCCCCTGGTTGGGCGCCATCTTCGCTCTCCTCACCGCCCTGGCGGCCTTCGGCATCGGTAACATGGTACAGGCCAACTCCGTGGCCGACGCCCTTCGGGACACCTTCGGCGTGGCCCCGTGGCTCACCGGGATCGGCCTGGCCCTCCTTACAGGTGTGGTGATCCTGGGCGGCATCACGTCCATCGTGCGCGTCACCCAGTGGCTGGTCCCCTTCATGGCCCTCCTCTACCTGGGAGGCGGGATCCTGATCCTTTTCCTCTATGCCGACCGGCTGCCCCACGCCTTCGGGCTCATCTTTTCCGGAGCCTTCTCGGGAACGGCGGCCGTGGGCGGATTCGTGGGCAGCACCATCATGATGTCCCTCCGCTATGGGGTGGCCCGGGGCCTCTTCTCCAACGAAGCAGGCCTGGGGAGCGCCCCCATCGTCCACGCCGCCGCCGACACGGACCACCCCGTACGCCAGGGCTCCTACGGGATCTTCGAGGTGTTCGTAGACACCCTGGTCATCGCCACCATCACGGCCCTGGTGATTCTCGTCACAGACCTGTGGACCACCGGGATCACAGGCGCCGCCCTCTCCGCCAGGGCCTTCGAGACGGGTCTCCCTGGCACCTTCGGCTCCACGGTGGTGACGGGAGGACTCGTCCTCTTCGCGTTCTCGACCCTGGTGGGATGGAGCTACTACGGCGAGACGGGAATCGTCTATTTCTTCGGATCCAAGGCCGCACTCCCCTACCGGGTGACCTGGCTCCTCTTCGTGTATCTCGGCGCCACCGGATCCCTCCACCTGATCTGGGACGTTGCTGACACCCTGAACGGCCTCATGGCGATTCCGAACCTGGTGGCGGTGCTCTTCTCCATTCCGCTCCTCCTCCGGCTGCAGTTGGAGTTCTTCTCCCGTCCGGACGTGGAAAAGAAGGCGTCGCCAACGGAGTGATAGCCCGGGGAGAAGCGGTGGCCGGATCTGGTCCGGTGCCGCCTTTCCGGTTAGTCTCGTTTGTTTCTTTCGGGTCCTGAAGGAACTCCTCTCCAGGGGGTGGAGGCCTTGGAGAGGACCCGCGAGATGATTCTGCTCACCGTGCCAAGGAGCACTGTCGTATGGAGCAATTCGTAGACGACCTGGGTATCTGGCTGGACAGTGCCGCCGCCCTGATCTGGACCTATATGGTGCCCGTCCTCTTCGGGGTGGGGATTCTCCTGACCGTACGGATTGGATTCCTCCAGTTCCACAAGCTGCCCAGAGCCATGCGGGTGACGTTTGGCAAGGCGGCTCGATCCTCCACGGGGGGCGAGGGAGACGTCACACCCTTCGCAGCCCTGTCCACCGCCCTGGCCGCCACCGTAGGCAACGGCAACATCGCCGGAGTCGCCACCGCCATATTCTGGGGTGGTCCCGGGGCCATCTTCTGGATGTGGGTCTGCGGGCTCCTGGGCATGGCCACCAAGTACAGCGAGGCGGTCCTGGGGGTACACTTTCGGAAGAAGCACCCCGACGGCACCATGGCCGGCGGCCCCATGTACTACATCCGCTACGGCCTGGGAGATACCCGCTTCGCCCGGTTTCTCGGTGCCATGTTCGCCGTGTGCGGAGCCTTCGCGGCTCTCTTCGGCACCGGAAACATGATGCAGAGCAACCAGATGTCCTCCGCCTTCCAGAGCGAGTTCGGCATACCGGCCATCGTCACCGGCACGGTCATCACCATATTGGTGGCGTTGGTGGTCCTGGGGGGAATCAAGCGGATCGCCGCCGTGACCTCCCGGCTGGTCCCCACCATGATCATCCTCTACTTCATCGTGGGAACCGTGGTTCTCCTGCACAACATCACCGGGATCCCCGGCGCCATCATCATCATCTTTGAGGGGGCCTTCACCCCCATGGCGGCCTCCGGCGGGTTCATGGGCGCCATGGTGAGGCAGGCCATCCAGTTCGGAGCCCGGCGGGGCATCCTCTCCAACGAGGCCGGTCTTGGGAGCGCCCCCATCGCCCACGCCGCCGCTCAGACCCCGAGCCCCGTCTATCAGGGGCTCATCGGGGTGGCGGAAGTCTTCATCGATACCATCGTGGTGTGCACCTTCACGGCCCTCATCCTCCTCTCGTCAGGCATCTGGACCAGCGGAATCGAAGGAGCAGCCATGACGGCCGCCGCCTTCTCCGAGACCATTCCGCTCCTGGGTGGCGGAATCATCGCCGGAGCTTCCTTACTTTTCGGGTACAGCACCCTCATCGGGTGGTGCTATTATGGGGAGCAGTGTCTCAAGTACCTCTTCGGCCTCCGCATCACCACCCTATACCGACTCATCTTCATCAGCTTGACCTTTATCGGGGCCCTGGTGTCCATCGAGGTGGTCTTCTTCGTGGGTGACATTGCCAATGCCTTCATGGCGTTCCCGAATCTCATCGGGCTCATGCTCCTTTCGGGGCTCGTGGCCCGCATCACCAAGGAGGCTCTTGCGAAGGATCCTGTCTTCGACGAGTAGCTACGGGTAAGCGGCAAGTGAGGGCGGATGCCGGCGGCCCCCTCCGTCAGCACGGCCCGGCCCGGGACGCCCGGCCGGGCCCGGGGGCCCGCACCCTCTCTCAATTCTCTCCCCTTGCCTGGTTACCACCTCAACCCTACACTGGCGAGTGTCCGGGACCCTGCTGGACCCCTCGACGCACTTTTTCCCGGGACGGCCACGCAGCAGGTATTGATGCCATCAGAACCCCATGACCCTGCGAGAGAAGGAGATGACAATGGTGGAATCACCGCTGGATCCCTCACCCCCCGTGGCAGCCAAGGCCGACATCGGCAAGCGCTTCCTAGCCGCCCTGATTGACGGAGTCCTGGCGTTCGTCGTAGCCATCATCCCGGTCATCGGCGGCATAGTCGCTACTGCCTATCTCCTGCTCAAGGACGGCCTGGAGTTCGACTTCATGGACCGGCGCTCCATCGGGAAGAAGGTCATGAAGCTCCGGCCCCTGAGGGACGATGGTCAGCCCATGGACCTGGAAACCTCCGTGAAGCGGAACCTGCCGCTGTGCATCGGCTCCGTGGGAGCCATCTTCTGGATCATTCCGGTCCTGGGGTGGATCCTGGCCCTTCTTCTTGCGCTGCTCGGTCTCCTGGTGCTGATCGTGGAGATCGTTCTGGTGCTCACCGATGCCGAGGGACGCAGGATCGGGGACAAGTTCGGTGCCACCATGGTCGTGGAGGTGGTCGACTAGGCCCGCAAGAACGCCTGATCACGGAGACCCCGACTCTTCCTGGCGAGCCCCCTGGCTCGCCAGGAGGGGTCGGGTCGGGTTTTCGACCCATCTGCCACCACCAGGGCCAAGGGCCGTGGATCCGGTGGAGGCGTTGGGCTCTTTCTCCTCTTTCGCCCTTGCACCCCACCCCGCCCCCCCCTACTCTGCTTCCTGGCCCGAGAACGATCTAACCCTATCACCTCTTCACCCCTTCAGAATCATGGCCGAACAACCGAAGGAGCAGTGGGGCAGCCGCATCGCCATCATCATCGCAGCAGTCTCCATGGCCGTGGGCACGGGAAACATCTGGCGTTTCCCCCGCGTGGCGGCGGAGTGGGGAGGAGGCGCCTTCCTCATCGCGGTAACGGTGGGGCTTGTGATCTGGGCCATTCCCCTCCTCATGTCCGAGTTCTTCATGGGGTCCAAGAGCCGGCTTGGAAATATCGGAGCCTTCCGGGACTTCATGGGTCCCCGCAACACCTGGGCCGGCGCCTTCATGGCCCTGGTGACCGTGGGGATCATGTTCTACTACGCCGTGGTGGCGGGCTGGTGCGTGCGCTACTTCGTGGTCTCCCTCACGGGGGCCATAAGGCCCGGAATCGACGGCCAGGACTACTGGAATGCCTTTATCGGGAATCCACTGGAGACCATCGCCTTCCATGCCGTGGCGGTGGGCTTCTCGGCCTGGGTGGTGTACCGGGGGATCAAGGGTGGGTTGGAACGGATTCTGAAGATCTTCCTGCCGGCACTCCTTTTGATCCTCATCGTGCTGGCCCTGCGGGCCGTGACTCTTCCGGGGTCCGAGGAAGGACTTCGCTACCTCTTCGTCCCCGACTGGCCGAGCCTCCAGAGCGGCCGCCTCTGGCTGGAAGCCTTCACCCAGGTGGCCTGGTCCACGGGAGCGGGGTGGGGGCTCATGATGGTGTATGCCGTCTACGCCCGGGAGAAGGAGGACATCACCGTCAACTCCGGGGTCATCGCCTTCTCCGACGTCCTGGTGGGGTTCGTGGCCGCGGCCCTGATTCTAGGCACCCTTTATGCCGTAGCTCCCAGTCCCGAGTACGCAGAACAGGCCCTGGGAGCGGGCAACGTGGGGCTGACCTTCATCTACGTGGTGGAGCTCCTGGCCACCCTGCCCGGGGCCGTCGTGGTGGCCCCCCTCTTCTTCCTCTCCCTTGCGCTGGCGGGCCTTACCTCCCTCATCGCCATGTTCGAGCTGGGTACCACCAATCTCATGAATTTCGGAGTGGATCGGCGGCGGGCGGCGGTGTACGTGGGTATGGCAGCCTTCGCCTTCGGGATCCCCTCGGCGGTAAGCATCACCTTCCTGGACAACCAGGACTATGTGTGGGGGGTGGCCCTCCTCATCAGCGGGCTCCTCACCTCCCTGGCCATCGTGAAGTACGGGGTGGAGAAGGCCAGGGCCGAGATCAACGCCACCAGCGACACCAATGTGGGGAGGTGGTGGTCGGTGTGCATCCGACTCATCCCGGTGATCTTCCTGATTATCTTCTCCTGGGCGGTGTATCAGTCCGTGACCATGTACCCCGACGACTGGTGGAACCCTCTCGAGACTTTCAGCACCGGAACCATGGTCCTCCAGTGGCTGATCCTTTTCGCCCTGGTCTTGTCGCTGAACAACTTCCTCGCCCGCAGGGTGGAGGCCGGCCCCATGACGCGGAAGCCGGTTTCTCCCCCCCACGACGGGCCCTGACCGCTCCCGGAGCCTCATGTCATGGACGCCGAGCTCGTTCTCTGGATCCTCTTCTTCGTGGGAGGTTATCTCCTCATTCTGGGGTATTTCCTCCGAATCGCCCTTGGCCGGAAGGAGGAAAAGGAATCCGACCCCCCGTCCGCCCCACCGCCCGAGTGACAGGTCCGTCAGGGCTCCCGGGAAGGGAGAGGGGAAGAAGGTGAAGGCGTTGGAGAGGGCTACCGCATAGCCTCATCGGCAGTCGTCTGCACCCCCATGGCGTTCAACTCCTCCAGCAGAAGCTCCATGAGGGCCCGGGCCGCCGTGGTCGCAACCTCTCGGATGAGCGCACGGTCCGTGGCATCTCCCACCTCGTAGATCACGGCCGGAGCACCGAACTCCCGGTAGAACCAGTTTCGCGACGTGGGCGAGTCGAGTCCGGAAGGGACATCGCTGACCGAATAGTCGGGCAAATCGAGACGGATCCGGTCCAGCCAACGGTCCACGAAGCCGGCGGGACGGGTTTCCAGACTCCGGTCCAGGGTGAAGAAGACGTCCCGGTTCGTGGAGTGGAAGTCTGCGGCGAACCAGACCTCGGCACCGGGGCGCTCCAGCACTCCCAACAGCGCCGACCGGACGATGCGCGTCTCGGGCTGCTGGAAAGCAACCCAGTCCCGATTCAGGTCCACCCCGTTCGTGTTGTGCCGCCAGTAGCCCAGGTCCACCCCGTCAGGGTTTACCAGTGGAACAACGTGGACCTGGTAGTGGCGGCGAAATTCCCGGGCCAGTGGCGAGTCGCCGGCCAGTTTCTCCACAAAGCGGAGGAGGGCCAGCGTGCCGGTGACCTCGGGAGGATGCTGGCGGCCAAGGAGGAAGACGTGCCGAAGCGCCTCGGGGTCCGCAGTGATCTGTAGCATGTCCAGGGACCGCCCTCCCGGGGAGGTCCCGATGGTGGAAAGGGTCACGTGTGGCAGCCCTGCCAGGCTGTCGTTCCAGGCCCGGAAGGTCTCCGACGTGAACAGCTCCTGGCCCGCCACCCACACCGTGTCCGGCCCCACCTCCAGCCGCAGCGTAGCGGCGGTGGCGCTGGAGTCCACTCGTACGGCTTCCTGCGGGAGGGGCTGCCACGCTCCAAGGGCACCCGTCCGGATGCGGGGCCAGTAGCGGTGCCGGCCACCGTCGTAGGTCAGGCGAAGCTCCAGAGTGTCCGGCTCATGGCTCCACAGTTTGAACGCGTACCACGGGCTGTTGTTGATGGGGGTGTTCTCCGGCCGGATGCGAACGACAACCAGGGAGTCCCCCTCTCTCCAGACCTCGTCCAGCCAGCCACCTCGAATCTCGTTGCTGATCCAGAGGCCGGCGTCCAGGAAGCCCGTGGTCCTCCGGCGGACGTCGACTGCGAAGGACGGGTGGGATTCGGCGGGGCGAGGTTCTTCCCCGGGTGCCCCCGCGGTCGCCCCCACCCGGGCCCCTTCAGGCGCCGCCGGCACAGCCCCGGCCCCGCTGGCGCAGGAAGCCAGGGCCAGGAGGACAAGAGTAGCCAGTGTCTTGGGCATGCTGTTCACGCTGGAGCCCCCCCAGCAATTCACGTTGGGACCTCCTCCGCATCGGCTTCGGATTCCCAGAGCATGATTTCCCACCTCTCCTTCAGCCCCTTGAACCGCTCCCTCCCCCCCCGCTTCCGAAGGAGGACGAGCTGGAGGGTCCCCGGGCCCACATCCACGCCATACACCCACACGTAGTGGAGGTCCCCCAGGGCCTCGGGGCGGGGGATCCGCCATCGCTGCCCGTGCCACCCGAACTGGATGTCCTCCGCCGCATCGAAGTCCTCCTGGGCCCAGTGCTGCTCAAGGAAGAAGTCGTATTCCACCTGGTATAGGCCCGGGGCGATCTGGAGGCCGGATTGATAGTAGAAAGGGTCGAAGTCCTTCCCGTCGGCCCGGTGGAAGGCCTCGTCCATGGCGTAGTCCACTCCTTCCAGGTCGTCCTCGGCGGCCAGGCTCTCCAGGTGGTGCCGGAGCTCGTGGGTGAGAGTCTCCCAGAGCTCTCCCTCCCAGTCGAAGCCCTCGTCCTGAGCGGCCAGGGCCTCGAATGACCCGTGGTACAGGACCACCACGGACCGGAGGGTCTCGGGGCCGCTCCAATCCGACGGATAGGCCTCCGTGAGGCACTGCCCCAGCGTATAGATGTCGGGAAACAGGGGATGGGGCAGGGCTTCTTCCCGAACGGTCAGGCCGTCCACCCCCTCCCGGAACTCATCCGGGATCTTCCGGAAGGCCGCATGGGCCTTGCGTGAGAAGGTCTCGAAGTTCACGGTGGGAGCATCCTCCGCCGGCGCAGGGGCCCGTGGCCGGAGCCGGCCCGGGACCAGTTCAGAGAGGCGCCTCTACCTCAGCCTCTCCCGGATCCAGCCCAGTACCCCTTCCGCCGGGACCCGGATCTGCTCCAGGGAGTCTCGGTCTCGGATCGTCACCGTACCGTCCTCGTTGGACTGCCCGTCCACCGTCACGCACCAGGGGGTGCCCGCTTCGTCCTGCCGCCGGTACCGCCGCCCTATGGACCCGGCAGCGTCATAGAAGGATGGCACCGCCGCGGCCCGGAGCTCCTTGTGGAGCTTCTCCGCCATCTCCGGGAGCCCGTCCTTCTTCACCAGGGGAAAGACCGCCACCTTCAGGGGTGCCAGGGTTGGCGCCAGGCGAAGCACCACCCTCTCTTCCCCCTCCACCACCTCCTCGTGGTAGGCGTCGGTGAGAACCACAAGCAGGGTCCGGTCGATCCCCAGGGAGGTCTCCACGACAAAGGGGATGAACCGCTTGTTGGTGGGGGCGTCGATGTACTCCATGCGCTTGCCCGAGTACTGCTGGTGCCGGGCCAGGTCGAAATCCGTCCGGTTGTGGATCCCCTCGAACTCCTTCCACCCGAAGGGGAACTCGTACTCGATGTCGAAGGCCACCTTGGCGTAATGGGCCAGCTCGTCGGGGGCGTGCTGTTGGAAGCGAAGCCTCTCCTCACGGAGACCCAGGGAGAGCTGCCACTTCCATCGGGCCTCCTTCCAGTACTCGAACCACTCGTCGTCGCTCCCGGGCTCCACGAAATACTGCATCTCGGCCTGCTCGAACTCCCGGGTCCGGAAGATGAAGTTCCCGGGGGTGATCTCGTTGCGGAAGGCCTTCCCGATCTGGGCGATGCCGAAGGGGACCTTCTGTCGCGCGGCGCCCTGGACGTTCAGGAAGTTCACGTAGATCCCCTGGGCCGTCTCGGGCCGGAGATAGACCTGGCTAGCGGCATTCTCCACCGGCCCCATGAAGGTCCGGAACATGAGGTTGAACAGCCGGGGCTCGCCGAAGGCGTCCCGGGTCCCGCAGGTGGGGCACTGGCCTCCCTCCACCTCCGGAACATCGGCCCGGAAACGGCGATGGCACTGTCTGCACTCCACCAGGGGGTCCGTGAAACCCTCCACGTGTCCCGAGGCTTCCCAAACCCTGGGATGCATGAGGATGGCGGCGTCCAGCCCCTCGATGTCGTCCCGCTCCAGGACCATGGCCTGCCACCAGAAGGCCTTGATGTTGTTCTTGAGCTCAACGCCCAGGGGGCCGTAGTCCCATACGGAGCCGGTGCCCCCGTAAATCTCCGAGGACTGGAAGATGTATCCGCGACGCTTGCACAGCGACACGAGCTTGTCCATCAGGTCGTTTTCGGCCATAGCTCGGTTGTCTCGGGGTGCTGGTGGAGCCCCTCCGATAACAACCCCCGAGACCCCGCTCCCGGAGGTCGCCATCCTCCTGGCGGCCGGAGCTCGCCCTTCGGAGAGGCGTACGAGGCTCAAAAAGGTAGAGACACCACGGCCCCGCAGCAACGGTGAAGGGCTGGTCGCCTTGCGTGTCCCGCAGGAGGAGGGATATTGAAGGAGGGCCCGACCCTGAACCTGTCGCGGAAGGGGGGGTAGGAGGGTTCGGAACGAGCCGAGCCTCCGGGCTCGGTGTCCCTGGTGATTGAGAGGAAGCATGGAACTGACCATAACCGAGCGAGCCAAAAGCGTGATCCGGGATTTCGTCAACCGCAGCGACGGGGAGCTGAGAGCCGTCAGGATCACCAGCCATCCGGGCGGGGCCGCCGGAACCCGTTTCGAGCTCTCCCTGGTAGCGGAGTCGGACCGGGACGAGAATGAGGTGCAACTGGACATGGGCGACTTCTCCGTCCTGGTGTCCCGAGAGGGGGCGGACCGGCTGGAGGGCGCCACCGTGGACTACGTGGAGCGGGTCAATGAGAGCGGCTTCGAGATCCGTCCGGCGAGGAAGGCCCCGGCCTTCTCAGGACCCCCAAAGGGAGAGCTCGCTGACAAGGTGAAAGAGGTCCTGGAGACCCAGGTGAACCCGGCGGTGGCCTCCCACGGCGGTCACATCGCCCTGGTGGACGTCCAGGGCACGGAGATCTACATCGAGATGGGGGGTGGCTGCCAGGGATGCGCCCTCTCCCGCATGACCCTGAAGCAGGGTGTGGAGAGGATGGTGCGCCAGGCCGTCCCGGAGATTTCGGCGGTCTACGATGTCACTGACCACACCTCCGGAGAGAGCCCCTTCTATTGATGGTGCCGGCGCCCCCCGGCGCCGAAGCCCCGACCTGCATGCATCCGCCCCCGGAGGCGCCGGCGTCCCCCGGGGTCCTAAGGCGTCACATCATCATCATGCCCGTCCCCGGCGGATCCTGAAGGCGAGGATTCACCACGTTCATGAACACGGACCCGAAGGTATAGCTCAGGCCGAAGTGGGTCAGGTAGCGGTAGTCGGTCTGGAGCTGCCTGCGGCGAAGAAGCACGTCCTCCGGCGTTCGTTCTCCCGCCGGCACCGAGATGAGATCCAGGGTCCGCGTCACGCCGGCGCCGAGGTTGACGGAGAATCCCCTTGCCAGGCGCAGGTTGACGAACCCCCCGACGCCGACGCTGTGCAGGTCGATATCTTGCAGGAAGTGCCCGCCTCCCCCGTAGACCGTGACGCTTCCCCAGGGCTGGGTGAGGCTGAGAGAGGCCGTGAGGTCGTGTCTGAGGAGGCTCTCCCGGGTCTTGAAGTAGATGGTCTCCTCCACGTAGTCGAAGTAGGAGCCCTGCAGAGCGTATTGGATGGTCAGCATCCGGCGCGTGGACTCGGAGTAGGGAAAGACGTTGTACTCCAGGACCGGCCCGGCGCTGAGGGTGAGCCGGTGGTTGGTATAGGTGGAGGTGGAGGCCCCTCCTCGTAAGCCGGCAGACCAGTGTTTTGCAAGGCTCTTCACCACAAGCCCGTCGAAGGAATGGCTCCGGGTCACGGCCAGGGTGCTGACCTCCCGATGGTCGAATCTCCTCTCGTTGTAGTTGGTCCGGAGCCTCAGGTTGATCTTCCACTCCTCCGTGACCCGGTTGGCCGAGAAGGACCCGGAAAGGCCGAGAG